>DATDKA010000115.1:0-19219 GCA_036520235.1 Gaiellaceae bacterium | reverse complement strand
CGTGCCGCTCGTCGGCCGTGGGGACGGCGCCGTCGTCGCAGTCGTCGGCCGCGAGCAGGGCCGCCTCTACCAGCTGCGCGCCGGCCGGCTGGACGAGATCGCCGACCTGTTCGAGGAGCAGCCGAGGCGGCACGACCAGGGCGGCTGGTCGCAGGCGCGCTTCCAGCGGCACGTCGACGAGCTCGCCAAGGATCACCTCAAAGACGTCGCGGAGGAGCTCTCGAACCAGCTGCGGCGGCTGCGCTACCCGAGGGCGATCGTGGTCTCGCCGGACGAAATGAAGAGCGACTTCAAGGAGACACTTCCCTCCGATGCGCGCAACGCGATCGTCGGATGGGCCTCTGCGGAGGCGCACGCCTCGCCGACCGACCTTTTCGAGGTGGCGATGCCGGTACTCGAGCACTGGCGGGAGGAACGGGAGAGCGAGTCCGTCGAGCGCTGGAAGGAGGCCGCCGGACGGAACGGCCGCGCAGCATCCGGCTGGGAGGAGACATTGGAGGCAGCGTCGGACGCGCGTGTCGACTGCCTCCTCTTCCAGGAGGGCGCGGGCAGCAGCGCCTATGTCTGCCCCGCGTGCGGGCGGGTCAGCGTGTCGGGTGGCCGGTGCCCGCTCGACGGGACCGAGATGGAGGAGCGCACCGACGGCCTCGACCTGGCGGTCCATCAGGTGCTCGTCCACGGCGGCCAGGTTCTCGCCCTCCGCCACCGTCAGGACCTCGAGCCGGTCGGCGGCATCGGCGCACTCCTCCGCTTCTAGGAGGGGTCGCGCGGTTCGAGCTCGTCATTTTCGACTGTGACGGCGTGCTCGTCGACAGCGAGCCAATCTCCGTCCGCATCGACGTCGAGGTGCTCGCGGCGCTCGGGTGGGCGGTGACGCAGGACGAGGTCGTCGAGCGGTGGGTCGGGCGCACCGACGCGGCGATGCGCGCCGAGGTCGAGGAGTACCTCGGACGGCCGGTCGCCGATGAGTGGGCGGAGCATGCCGTCCGGTACGACGAGGCGTTCGCGACCGAGCTCGAGCCGGTCGCCGGAATCGGGGACGCGCTCGACGCGATCCGGCTTCCGACGTGCGTCGCGTCGAGCGGGACGCCCCAGTCGATCGAGAGGAAGCTGCGGCTGACCGGGCTCTGGGAGCGGTTCGAGGGCCGGATCACGAGTGCGGCCGACGTGGAGCACGGGAAGCCGGCGCCGGATCTCTTCCTCCTCGCCGCCGAGCGGATGGGTGTGGAGCCGTCGGCCACGGTGGTGGTCGAGGACAGCCCATTCGGCATCCAGGCGGCGCACGCGGCCGGGATGAAGGTCTTCGCCTACGCGGGCGGGCTGATGCCGACCGAGCGGCTCCGCGGCGCCGACGTCGTCTTCGACGACATGCGCGACCTCCCGAGGCTGCTGGACGTGGACGCCTAGGCGGCGAGCAGGCGGCGCAGGACGTACGGGAGGATGCCGCCGTGGCGGACGTACTCCCGCTCGCGCGGCGTGTCGAGTCGGAGCCGCGCCTTGAATTCCGTGTCGTCGGCCCGCACTGTCACTTCGCGCGCCTCGCCGTTCTCGACACCCTCGACCGAGAACTCCTCCCGCCCGGTCAGCCCAAGCGTGTCGGGCGTCTCCCCGTCGAGGAACTGCAGCGGCAGGATCCCCATCATCAGCAGGTTCGAGCGGTGGATGCGCTCGTAGCTTTCGGCGATCACGGCCCCGACTCCCAGGAGCTTCGGCCCCTTCGCCGCCCAGTCGCGGGAGGAGCCCGAGCCGTACTCCTGGCCGGCGAGCACGATCAGCGGCGTGCCCTCTTCCAGGTAGCGGACGGAGGCGTCGTAGATCGTCATCTCCTCGCCGCTCGGCACGTGCACCGTCCACGTGCCCTCGGAGCCCGGCACCAGGAGGTTCTTGAGGCGGACGTTCGCGAACGTTCCGCGCACCATCACCTCGTGGTTCCCGCGCCGGGAGCCGTAGGAGTTGAAGTCCTTGCGCTCGACGCCGTGCTCGATCAGGTACTTCCCGGCCGGGCTGTCGGGCCTGATCGCGCCGGCCGGGGAGATGTGGTCGGTCGTGACCGAGTCGCCGACGCGCACGAGGACGCGCGCGCCGTGGATGTCCTCGACCGTCCCCGGTTCCGGCGAGATGCCGTCGAAATAGGGCGGCCGCCGCACGTAGGTCGACTCTTCGCGCCAGTCGTAGAGGTCGCCTTCCGGGATCTCGAGCCCGTGCCACCGGTCGTCGCCGGTGAAGACGTCGGCGTAGGTGCGCCGGAACATGTCTCCCTGGACGGCGTCACGGACCGTCGCGTCGATCTCCTGCGTGGTCGGCCAGATGTCGCTGAGGTAGACGTCCTCGCCGTCGGAGCCCTGGCCGAGCGGTTCGGATGTAAGGTCGAGATCCATCCGGCCCGCGAGTGAATACGCGACCACCAGCGGCGGAGAGGCGAGGTAGTTCGCCTTCACCTCCGGGTGGATTCGCGCCTCGAAGTTCCGGTTGCCCGACAGCACGGAGCAGACGACGAGGTCGCCCTGCTCAACCGCCGTAGAGATCTCGGTGGGCAGCGGGCCCGAGTTCCCGATGCACGTCGTGCAGCCGTAGCCGACGGTGTGGAAGCCGAGCTGCTCGAGGTACGAGGTCAAGCCGGCGCGCTCGTAGTACTCGGTCACGACCTTGGAGCCCGGCGCCAGGCTCGACTTCACCCACGGCTTGCGCTGGAGGCCGCGCTCCGCAGCTTTCTTCGCGAGCAGGCCGGCGGCGACCATCACGCTCGGGTTCGAGGTGTTGGTGCAGCTCGTGATCGCCGCGATCACGACCGCGCCGTGCTCGAGCTCGAACTCCTCGCCTTCGAGCTCCACCGGCACGGCTGCGGCCCGCGTTGCCACGACGACGGACGGCACCTCGACGGGGGCCGGCACAGCGATGGCCTCGTGCCCCGGGGAGCTGTCCGCGACCGGGTCGCTCGCCGGGAAGCTCTCGGCCACCGCCTCGTCGTGCGTGTTCCCGTAGTCGACGCCGAAGCTCTCGAGCGCGGAGAGGAACGAGCGCTTCGCGTCGGTCAGCGGCACCCGGTCCTGCGGCCGGCGCGGCCCGGCGAGGCTGGGCTCCACGTCGGCAAGGTCGAGCTCGACGATCTGCGAGTACGTCGGGTCGTGGTCGGGGTCGTGCCAGAGCAGGTTCTCCTTGCAGTAGGCCTCGACGAGTGCGACGCGCTCCTCCGGCCGACCCGTCAGCCGGAGATAGTCGAGCGTGACCTGGTCGACGGGGAAGAACCCGCACGTCGCGCCGTACTCCGGCGACATGTTCCCGATCGTCGCGCGGTCGGCGAGCGGCAGGTTCGTGACGCCGTGGCCGAAGTACTCGACGAACTTCCCCACGACGCCGGTTTGGCGGAGGATCTGCGTCACAGTTAGGACGAGGTCGGTGGCCGTCGCCCCTTCGCGAAGCTCGCCGCTGAGCCGGAAGCCGACGACCTGCGGAACGAGCATCGAGACCGACTCGCCGAGCATTGCCGCCTCGGCCTCGATCCCGCCGACGCCCCAGCCCAGGACGCCGAGCCCGTTGATCATCGTCGTGTGCGAGTCCGTGCCGAGCAGCGTGTCCGGGAACGCCTGGCCGTTGCGTGACTCGACCACGCGCCCGAGGTACTCGAGGTTCACCTGGTGGACGATCCCCGTGCCGGGCGGGACGACCTTCAGGTCGTCGAAGGCCTGCTGGCCCCAACGGAGGAACGCGTAACGCTCGCCGTTCCGCTCGTACTCGCGGTCGATGTTGACGCTGATCGCCATGCGGTTGGCGAACGCGTCGACCTGGACGGAGTGGTCGATCACGAGCTCGGCGGGGAGCTGCGGGTTGGTGCGCGAGGCGTCTCCGCCGAGGTCGTGCATCGCGTGCCGCATCGCTGCGAGGTCGACGATTGCGGGGACGCCCGTGAAGTCCTGATGGATGACGCGCGCCGGCATGAACGAGATCTCGCGCGAGGGGTCGTCCTTCGCCGCCCACTGCCCGACCGCCTCGACGTGCTCCTCGGTGGAGGTGCGGAGGACGTTCTCGAGCAGGATCTTCAGTGTGTACGGCAGGCGCTCGACGTCGTAGCGCTCCTGGAGCGGCGCCAGCCGGAAAATCTCGTAGCCCTCACCCCGGACCTCTAGAGTCGAACGGGAGCCGAAGGCATCGGCGGCGGCCATGCCTCGATGCTAACCGAGGCTAGGCGGCGTCCAGAGCCCGCGGCAGTTCTTGCGCGACGGCTGCCGGCTCCACCTCGGCGTCCGTCTCCGCCGCGCGTTCGAGCTTGGTGTCGAAGCGATCGAGGCGCTTCTCCGCGTCGGCGAACTTCGACTGCGCGTTGCCGATGTGCTTCCCGACGACCTGGAAGTCGTCGCGGAACCGGTCGAAGTCGCCCTGGAGCTGCGCCACGTACGCCATCACCTCGTGCGCCCGCTGCTCGATCTGCATCCCCTTCAGCCCGAGCGCGATCACCTGGAGCTGTGACGTGAACGTCGTCGGCGACACGGGGAAAACGCGCTTCTCGTGTGCGTACTGGAGCAGCGCGCCGGTCTTCCCGCAGACGAGCTCGTAGTAGACGCCTTCCGAGGGGAGGTACATGAGCGCGAAGTCGTAGGTGCCCTCGTCCGGCCGGATGTACTTGGACGCGATCGCGTCCACGTGGACCTTGAGATCGCGCGCGAACGCCTTCTCGTGCAGGAGCCGTTCATCGTCGGTCTCGGCGTCGGCCAGCCGCTCGAAGTTGTCGAGCGGGAACTTGGCGTCGATGGGGACGAGCCGCTCCACCCGGATCACGGCGTCGACCCGCTCCCCGGTCTTGAACCCGTACTGGAGTTGGTAGGAGTCCTGCGGGAGCCGGTCGCGAAGGAGGTTCCCGAGTAGGAGCTCGCCGAAGCCTCCGCGGGCCTTCGGCGGCCGGAGCGCCTGCTCGAGGCGCTTCAGGTCGTTGGCGCGCGCCAGGATCTCGGCGTTCGCCTGCCCGAGCTGCCCGAGCTGCTGGTGGATCGCGCTCGTCGTCTTCGTCGCCGTCTCGAGGCGCCGGTCCATCGTCGCCGTCATCGCCTCGAGGTGCCTGTCGACCTCGGCGTTGCGGGCGGCGAGCTCCGTGGCCGACTGCGACCGCAGCGCGGAGAGCTCGGCCCGGAGTACGCGCAGGACATGGATGCCGGCGAACGCCAACCCTGCGGCGAGCAACACGAAGAAAACGAGCGTCACGACCATGGACCGACGAACGGTAGGGACCCGGCCGGACGGCAGAGGGGCGACGCGGCCCCTCTGCCCTTGCGTGTGTCTAGGGCGTTATGCCTGCCTACGGCGTCTCGCGCTCGGCCCGGTGCTCTGCGGCCTCGTCCCGGGCCTCCTGCGCCGTGTCCTCGGCCTGCTCGGCGCGCGATTCGGCCATGCCCTCGGCCTCCTGGTGCGCGCCTTCCTGCTTCATCTCTGCATCGCCAGTGACGTCGCCGGCGGCTTGCTTTCCTCGTCCCAGCAATTTGTCGAGAAAGCCCATCAGCCCTCCTGTCGGTGTGCGGCCCAAGGGCGAGTATGGGGGATCGGGCGGCCGACGGCCACCGCTACCATGGCCCCGCCTTGGCCAAGAAAGCACGCACGCCTGCGCCCCCGAAGCGCAAAGTCCAGGCGCCCCAGGTGCGGAACGCCCCGCGCCCGCCGCGCGACGAGGAGCGCAGCCGCATGATCCTGTACGTCCTCGGGGCCTCCGGCTTCGTGATGCTCGCGGTCGTCGCGGCGATCTTCCTCTTCTCCGGCGGGAGCAGCGGCGAGGCGGCGACGAACGCCGACGAGGCCGTGCGGAACGCCGGCGGCACGGTTCAGACCGTGCAGGCGGCGCCGAACTTCATGCTGAACGGCAAGAAGCTGCCGTACCGCCATCTGCCGACCGACGCTCTGCCCCCGGGTTTCAAGTACAGCACCATCCCGCCGACGAGCGGTATCCACACCAACACCACCGTGATCTACGGGATCTACGACCAGTCCGTCCCGACGATCTCGACCGTGCACAACCTCGAGCACGGCGCCGTCGTGATCCGCTACGGCCCGCAGGTGCCGCAGAGCGAGGTCGCGAAGATCGGCGACTGGTACCTCGAGTCGCCGAACGGCCTCGTGGTCGCGCCGATGGCGGGCCTTGGAAACAAGATCGCGCTCACCGCGTGGACGTATGACCAGGGCCGACAGAACGACCGGAACTACGAGGGCGAGGGGCATCTCGCCGAGCTGACGAGGTTCGACGAGGACGCCTTCAACGCCTTCGTCAACGCCTACCGTGGCAAGGGCCCGGAGCGCTTCAAGGTCTCGGACCTGCAGCCGGGTGGGCCGTAGACACGGGCTATCGTTCACCCGCCGGGGTGGCGAAACTGGTCATACGCGCCTGACTTAAAATCAGGTGTCCCCCTTGGGGGCGTGCGGGTTCGACTCCCGCCCCCGGCACTTCTTCACCCGTGCTCCTCCTACTCGCGATCCTCGCCGCGATCTTCCTGCTCCCGTCGCCGTGGAGCTACGTCGCGGTGATCGCCGCCGCGGTGGTCGAGGTCGTCGAGGTGAAGATCTTCCTGTGGTACTCGCGCCGGCGCGGCGCGACCACCGGGGCCGAGGCGCTGGTCGGCGAGCAGGGGAGAGTCGTCCAGGCCTGCCGGCCCGTGGGGCAGATTCGCGTCGTCGGCGAGCTCTGGCAGGCACGGTGCGAGGACGGCGCGGACCCCGGAGACAGCGTTGTCGTGGACGAGCTCGGCCCGGACCTGACCCTGCTCGTACACAGGGTTTCGGCCCTAGACTGAGCCTGTGGCCAAGCTCGACGAAACGTCGGTCGAGCCGCTTGGGTACGAGTGGGACACGCCGCTGTACCGCACGGCGCTCGGCCAGTTCGAGCAGGCGCTCGAGCACGCCGATGTGCCGGATTTCGTCGCCAATCGTCTTCGCATGCCGGAGCGATCGACGATCGTCGGCGTCCCCATACGCCGCGACGCAGGGAACTTTGAGACGTTCCCCGCGTATCGCGTCCAGCACTCGACGGTGCTCGGCCCGAGCAAGGGCGGCCTCCGGTACGACACCCACGTCGACCTCGGCGAGTGCGCGGCCCTTGCGATGTGGATGACCTGGAAGTGCGCGCTCCTCCAGCTGCCCTACGGAGGCGCGAAGGGCGGCGTTCGCTGCGACCCGCGAACGATGTCGATCGGCGAGCTCGAGCGCCTGACGCGGCGCCTGACGATCGAGTTGCTCCCCGTGATCGGCCCGGAGGAAGACATCCCCGCCCCGGACATGGCCACAAACGAGAAGACGATGGCCTGGATGATGGACACCTACTCGATGCAGGTGGGGCACGCCGTTCCGGAGATCGTCACCGGCAAGCCGATCGCGATCGGCGGCTCGGTTTTCCGCCGCGAGGCCACCGGCGCCGGGGTCGTGATGGTGATCGAGCGCGCCTGCGGGCGGTTCGGCTGGAAGCTCTCCGACCAGCGGTGCGTCGTGCAGGGGTTCGGCAACGTCGGCGGCGTCGCCGCCCGGGATCTCGCTGCGCGTGGCGCCACCGTGATGGCCGTTTCGGACATCTCCGGCGGCGCTTACAACGAGGACGGGCTCGACCTGGATGCCGTCCAGAAATGGATCGACGAGCACGGCCACGGCTCGCTCCGGGGCTACCCGGAAGCGGAGCACGTCTCCAACGCGGAGCTCCTCGAGCTCCCTTGCGACATCCTCGTCCTGGCCGCGCTCGAAGACCAGATCACGGCCGAGAACGCCGGCCGGATCGAGGCCAAGATGATCGCAGAGGGCGCGAACGGCCCCACCGCGCTGGAGGCCGACGAGATCCTCGCCGAGCGCGGGATCCACGTCCTCCCGGACATCCTCACGAACGCGGGCGGCGTGACGGTCTCGTACTTCGAGTGGGTGCAGGACCTCGGGCGGCTCTTCTGGTCGCCGGACGAGATCCGTGGGAAGCTCGCCGAGAAGATGGGCGACGCCTTCGACCGCGTGTGGGAGCTCTCGGGGCAGCTGCAGCTGACGCCCCGTCGCGCGGCCATGGTGGCGGCGATCCGCGAGGTCTCCGGCGCCCTCACAGCGCGTGGGATCTACCCGTGACGCTCGTCCGGGAGGCGATGGTGGTCGACCCGCGGTCGCTCGGCGTCGACTCGACCGCTCGCGAAGCCGGCGAGCTGCTCGCCAACGAGGACGTCCGCGCCGTGTTCGTCTGCGACGAGGGGCAGCAGCTCGTCGGGGTGTTGACGCGGAAGACGCTCGTCCGCGAAGTCGTCGCGCGCGGCAAGGATCCGAATTCGACCCGCCTCGGCGACATCGCCGAGCCGCCGTACTACACCTTCGAGGCGGAGGCTTCCGTGGAGGATGCCTTCCGGTTCATGGAGGAGCAGGACGCCGAGCGCGTCCCGGTCGTCGAGGCCGGTCGGCTCGTCGGCGTCCTGTCCCGTGCTGTGGTTCAGCGCCGCCTCGCAGAAGACGAGCCGGTCGAAGAGACGGTCTAGGCGCCGCGAGGCCTCAGCAGCAGGTGTAGGCGCCCGGCGGTGCCGCGCCCTCGACGGGCGCCGGGAGCTCAGCTGCCTCGAGCGCGGCGCCGTGGAGGATGTCGCGTTCGCTGACCTCGAGCGAATCGAGGCCGAGCCCCTCGATCACCTGCTCGACGAGCACGGCGCCGGCGACGATCACCGGCGCCCGGTCGGGGTGGAGGCCTGGAATGCGGCGACGCTCGTCGAGCGGCACAGCGGCCAGGCGCCGGCGCTGCGCGCGTACAGCGTCAAGCGTCAATCGGTGGCCGTGCGTCCCGAGCCCTTCGGGCTCCTCGAGCCCGAGGTCGAGGGCCGCCAGCGTCGTGATCGTGCCCGCGACGCCGACTGCACGGTCGGCGGGCTCGAGCTCGGGGAGCGACGCGCGCACGCGAATCGCGGCCGTAACGAGCTGCTCGGGCCGCGGCGGGTCGTCTCGGAGGTAGCGCTCGGTCAGACGGACGGAGCCGAGGTCTACACTCACCCGCGCCTCGACCAGTCCGTCCTCGCCCCGCACGAACTCCGTCGAGCCGCCGCCCGGGTCGACCACAAGCGTCGAGCCCGGCAGGCCGTTCGCCGCACCGCGGAAGGTCAGCTCGGCCTCCTCCTCGCCGGAGAGGAGACGTGTGGCGAAGCCGTAGCTCCACTCGATCTCCCCGAGGAACGCCTCGCCGTTCTCGGCGTCGCGGACCGCGCTGGTGGCGGTCAAAAGGACGCGTTCGGCACCCAGCGCCTCCGCTTCCCGCCTGTAGTCCGACAGGACGTTCCGGACGCGGGCGATCGGAAGGGGGAGGAGACGGCGGCGGGCATCGACGCCTTCGCCGAGACGCGTGATCTGGAGACGCTTCGCGACCTCCTCCACCTCGCCGTCCGCGACGTCGGCGACGAGGAGACGGGTCGTGTTGGTTCCCTGGTCGATCGCGGCGACGCGCATGGCCGAAGGTACGCTAGACCGCATGTTCCTATTCAGAGAGAAGAACGTCGAGATGGTCGAGCCCGAGAACGCGCTACCGGGCCGCGAGGCGACGATGCCGGTGCCCGAGCGCCACGAAGTGCTGGGTACGCCGATCGCGCCGCCGTTCCCGGAAGGCCTCGAGCGCGCCGTCTTCGCGCTGGGCTGCTTCTGGGGTGCGGAGCGCGTGTTCTGGCAGGCGCCCGGCGTCTACACCACCGCCGTGGGCTACGCCGGCGGCTACACGCCCAACGCGAGCTACGAGGAGACCTGCAGCGGCCAGACAGGCCACGCCGAGGTCGTGCTCGTCGTCTTCGACCCGAAGCAGACGAGCTACGACGAGCTCCTGCGGCTGTTCTGGGAGAACCACGATCCGACCCAGGGCATGCGCCAGGGCAACGACGTCGGCACCCAGTACCGCTCCGCGATCTACTACGAGAACGACGAGCAGCGGGAGGCGGCGGAGCGCTCGAAGGAGCTGTTCCAGAGGGAGCTGAGCGACGCCGGCTACGGCGAGATCACGACCGAAATCGTCGAGGCAGGCCCGTTCTACTACGCCGAGCCGTACCACCAGCAGTACCTGGCGAAGAACCCGAACGGCTACTGCGGTCTCGGCGGCACCGGCGTCACCTGCCCGGTCGGGCTGGTTCGCTCAACGTCCTAACGTCAGCTCAACGTCCTCCTGCGCGCGGTCTGACGTCTAAGCGTCTGACACGTGTTCGCGACGGCCGTCTCGATCCTCGTTCCGCTGCTTCTGGTCTCGTCCGCTGCGTCGGATTCGCAACGGCTCTCGCGAATCTGCCCCTAGCCGCGAACGCGCAGCGCGATGACTTAGTGCTCGGACCAGGCGCTACAATGCACCCACGCCGCGGGGTGGAGCAGTCAGGTAGCTCGCCGGGCTCATAACCCGGAGGTCGCAGGTTCAAATCCTGCCCCCGCTACTAAAGGCCCCGGAAACGGGGCCTTTCCTTTTGACGTTGGGAGTAGCTCATTTACGCTGCTTCCGTGCTCATCGGACGTGACGTCGAGCGGGCCGCGATCGGGGCGTTGCTCGAGGCGGCACGTGCTTCACGAAGTGACGCGCTCGTCGTCCGCGGCGCGCCCGGAATGGGCAAGACCGCGTTGCTCGACGACACGCGTGAAGCCGCAACCGACATGCACGTTCTGAGCGCTCGCGGTGTCGAGTCCGAATCGGATCTTCCGTTTGCGGGCCTTCACCAGATGGTCAGACCCGCGATGCATCTGCTCGACGCGCTCCCGCGACCGCAGGCGGACGCTTTGCAGGGCGCTCTCGGGCTGAGCGAGCGCTCCGGAGCCGACCGCTTTCTCATCTCGGTGGCCTGTCTGAGCCTGCTCTCGGAGCTCGCCGAGCAGAAACCCGTCCTGTGCCTCGTGGACGATGTCCAGTGGCTCGACACTCCGTCGGCCGACACCCTGCTCTTTGTCGCGCGACGGCTGGACGCGGAGGGCATCCTCATGCTCTTCGCGCTACGCGAAGCGGATGCGACCCGTTTCGATCCACGCGACCTTCGCAACCTGGAGCTGACAAAGCTCGACTCGGAGTCGTCCGCGTTGCTGCTCGCGCGCGGCGTCGAGGGAGAGGTCGCTCCGTCCGTCCGCGCGGCGCTCGTCGAGCACGCGGCTGGCAACCCCCTGGCACTCATGGAGCTTCCGAAGGCGCTAACCGGCGACCAGCTCGCGGGCGAGGAGCCCTTTCCTTATACGCTCCCGCTCACTTCAAGTGTCGAGCGGCTCTTCCTCGTGCAGGTGCGCGAGCTCCCGGAGCAAGCCCGACGACTGCTTCTGGTCGTCGCAGCTGACCATACGGGGCGGATTGCGCCAGTACTGGAGGCCGCTCAGGCTCTCTCGATCCCTCCGAACGCTCTCGACCTACTTCAGACGACAGGGCTCGCGTTCGTGCGCGGCCCGGGTATCGAGCTTCGACATCCGCTCGTCGGCTCCGCTGTCTACCAGGCTGCGCCTCTGACCGAACGTCAGGCGACGCACCTTGCCCTCGCGGCTGCGCTGCCAAACGACGCAGAGGCAGACCAGCGCGCCTGGCACCGTGCTGCCGCAGCTGTCGGCCCAAGCTCCGAGATCGCAGACGAGCTCGAGCGTACGGCTACGCGAGCGAGGCTCCGGAGCGGTTACGCGGCCGCCGCGGCAGCGCTTGCTCGCGCCGCTGAGTTGAGCCCGGATCCCGATTCCAAGGCGCGGAGGCTCATAAGAGCGGCCACGGCCGCATGGCGGTCCGGCCGACCCGACCAGGCATCCACGCTGATCGAACGGGCCGCGCCTCTCGTCTCGAACGCCGAGCAGCGGGCGGAGGTCGCACACTTGCAAGGCGTCATCGGCTTCTGGTGCGGCGATCTCCTCGAGGCATCCGAGCTCTTGACGGCGTGCGTATCGAATGCCCGAGGCCTCGGCGTACGAAGGTCTCTCGACATGCTCGTCGACGCCGCGGAGGCGGCCGCGTGGGCCGGTGACTTCTCCCGAGTGCGTCGGATCAGCGAGCTGGTCGCGTCCCTGCCGGCAAGCGCCTCGGCTGAAGACACGATGCTCGCCGACCTGTTGTCGAGCGTTACCGGGCTCTTCTCCGGGAGATCAGCTGACGAGCTGCCGCAGGTCGCGGGCATTCTCGACTCAGCCGAAGGCTTCGAGGAACCACGCTGGCTCGTCTGGGCGGCGGCGGCGGCCGGAGCGATAGGGGATCGAGGCCGGGAGACGGCACTCCTGCGACAGGCCGGCAGGCTTGCGCGCGCGTCGGGTGCGGCGGATACGCTCGCTCACGTCCTGGTGACGGTGGCTGCTCGGGGAGTCTTCGAAGGACGAGTCGAAGCGATCGTCAGCGCAACGGAGGGGTTAACTCTGGCGCGGGAGACGCGACTGTCGAACGCCGCCAGCATGCACCTCGCCGTCCTCGCGTGGTTCGCTGCCATCAAGGGAGAGGACGAGTGTTGCCGCGAAATGGCGCTCGAGGTCAACGACATCGCCCGGATCACCAGCAACGGCTTCGCAAACGCGCTTGCCAACTGGGGTGTCGCTCTTCTCGATCTCGGACGGGGCCGAGCTCAGGAAGCCGTCGCTCGACTGCGCCTGGTTGCCGAGAGTCAGCCCGGGGAGAGCCAGCCATTCGTCGCTCTCGCCTCAGCCCCGGATCTGGTCGAAGCCTATGTCCGCGCCGGTAAGACCGAGGAAGCAGCCGCTGCCTTTGCCGTGGTCGAAGGGTTCGCACAAGCGGGAGCGCCGGCTTGGTCGCTTGCGCTCGCCGCCCGTTGCAAGGCCCTGCTCGAAAGTGATTCGGCAGAGGCTGAACACGAGTTCGAGGAAGCGCTGCGCCTGCACTCGGAGGACAACCGTGCCTTCGATCGCGCACGGACTGCGCTTCTCTACGGAGAGCACCTTCGTCGAGGACGACGTCGTGTCGAGTCGAGAGAGCACCTCCGAGCCGCGGTGGCGGCCTTCGAGCAACTGGGGGCGCAGCCCTGGGCCGAGCGTGCGCGCACCGAGCTCCGCGCATCGGGAGAAACGGCGCGCAAGCGCGACCCGAGCACGATCGACCTGCTGACGCCGCAGGAGCTGCAGATCGCACGCCTGGTCGCAGAAGGGCTCTCGAACAAGGAGGTTGCGGCGCAGCTCTTCCTCTCGCCCCGGACGATCCACTACCACCTCCGCCACGTGTTCGTGAAGCTCGACATCACGTCCCGGACTCAGCTGGCCCTGTTCGCGCTCGCTGAGGGAGGTGAAGTCACGGCCGCCTCGACGAGTGCGGCCTCTCCCGGCTGAGCGGCGTCACAGCGCCCGAGACTGTCCACATTGCCGATGCGAGGCGCCCAAGCCGGCGGGATGCTGGCTGGAACTGAACCATCCCGAACGCGATCTCGTGGAGGTGATCGAAGTGGGGAGCACGACGACAGGCACGGTGCCCCGCGGCAAGCGTGCAGAGGCATCTTCCTTGTACCTCGTCAGAACCGAGATCAGGGTCGACGCTGGCTACACGGCGGAGTTCGAGCGGCGGCAGATCCAGATGGCCGAGGACGCGACGGGTAGCGCCGGTTTCGTCGGCGGATCGCTGCTGCGCTCGTACAGCCATCCCACGAAGTACGTGGTGACCTCGAGTTTCGACAGTGTCGAGACAGCCTGGGCGTTCGGCGACGGCGACACGCTCTCGGTCGCAGTGCGGCGTGAGCCGGCCGGAGCGGTAACTGTGACGCAACAGGAGGGCTACGAGCTCGCGCATGAGGTCGTTGGCGAGCCGCTGCCGCACGTGGGATGCGAAATCCTGATCGACGAGGCGCTGAAAGGGCCGGAGGTGATCCCCGCCTTCGAGGCCACGCTCCGCCAGCTCTTTGAGGTGCGGAGGACCCACTCGCGTGGATACGGCTACAACCGCCTGTTCCGCTCGGGCGGCCGGCTCGGACGGTACCTCGTCATCCAGGGCTATAGCGACCTCTCCGCCGCGGGCGCCGCTAACACGCCAGAGGACGTCCGGGCGTTCATCGACGACCACCCGGCCGATCTCTACACCGACAAGGAGGTCTCTCCCGAGGCCTACGCGGTGATCGCCCAGGTGTAAAGGCTCGCCGCGCCACCGGCGCCAATCACAGCCACCAAAGGAGGCGACATGAACGCACAGGCATGTCCGGTCCGCATCGATGGCGAGCCCGACCCCAACGTGAGCCGCTGGCTGTGGCTGGTGAAGTGGGTCCTCGCGATCCCGCACAACATCGTTCGTCGCATCGCGGTCGGAGCTGCGCTTGCTGCTGCGCTGATCGGCGCGGTAGCTACGGCTGCACCGACGGCGACGCCTGCCACAGCAGCAGAGGTAACGCCACTCCAGCAGGCCGCGGACAACCTCGTTGCCGCCGGTGTGCCGGGCGTGGTGCTGCTCGTTCGCGAAGGCGATCGACCGATCCGCATCTCGAGTGGCTACGGCAATCTGGCGAAGGGGACGCCCATCCGAGTGACTGATCGATTTCGAGTCGCCAGCCTTACCAAGACCTTCGTCGCGACCGTTGTCCTGCAGCTTGTCGGCGAGGGAACGCTGGCGCTGGATGACACTGTCGAGCGGTGGCTCCCCGGACTCTTCCCCGACGGCGACGCAATTAACGTGCACCAACTGCTCAACCACACGAGCGGGATCTACGACGCGCAGAATGACCCCGCGATCCTCGCGCCCTACCTCGCGGGTGAGCTCACGCACTTCACTCCTCCGCGCACGCTCGTGGAGGTAGCGGCGGCTCACGAGCTCCTCTTCCCGCCGGGCTCGAACTGGTCGTACTCGAACGCCAACTACTTCGTTCTCGGCTTGATCGTCGAGGCCGCAACCGGGCACACGATTGGCTTCGAGCTTCGCCACCGCATCTTCCACCGACTCGAGCTTCGCGACACGACGTTCCCCCGCTCACCGCACATCCCGAAGCCTCATGCGCACGGCTATTTCCTCTTCGGACAGCCGCCGCTGCAGGATTTCACCGTCTTCAGCCCTTCTCTCTTCTGGGCCGGCGGAGCGATCGTGTCTACCGCCGATGACATAGCGCGCTTCTATCGGGCGCTGATGAGCGGACGCTTGCTCGGGCGAGTCCTCCTGGAGAAGATGATGACCATCGATCCAGTCGCCCTCGACCCCAGCGGCTCCGGCAGCGGGTTCGGTCTCGGACTTCAGAGGGAGGGCCGTTTTCCCTGCGGAGAGGCGTGGGGGCACGACGGTGAGCTCCCCGGGTTTGAAGCCTTTGCGTGGAACACGAGAGATGGCACACGTCAAGTCGTCGTCCTGATTAACACGAGCGGTCTGAGCGAGAATGCCGGCCAAGCGCTGACCAACCTGCTCGTTACGGCCTACTGCAGCCGTTAGGGGAAGAACGAACGGCAATCCGGCCTCCGGCAATCGAACCGGCGACTCCCTCCATAGGCGTGGCGCGTCAGTGCCTCGTCGCCTACACGAGCGCCATCGCGGGGTAAGAGCGCGAGCGACGGGACTCGAACCCGCGACCTCGGCGTGACAGGCCGGCGATCACGAGCGCCAAGGTGCTGAGGGGCTTGTCCGACGCGGTTGTTGGGCGAGCGTCAGGCTGGAATCGGGCGCTGTGGAACCGCCTCAGCTGCAAGCGTTCTGCAAGCATCGGGCTTCCGCGGCGATGTCACCGTGTTCCGCCTAAATGCACCGTCTCGGCGGAAAACTGCCCCGGAGCCGGCGTTTCGGCGGAACGAGGCGGAATGCGTGTACCCAATCGAGGCGGCTCATAACCCGGAGGTCGCAGGTTCAAATCCTGCCCCCGCTACCATCGAAAGGCCCCGGAAACGGGGCCTTTCTCGTTGAGGGCGGCGGATGTGCAAGCGCGGCGGTGCTTCGTCACACTTCGTCCTTGACGTGTGACGGAGTCGGACAGCAGGACTGAAGTTTTCCAGTGAGCGCGGGTCGCGTCATCCTGATCATCCTCGGCATCGTCGGGGTCCTGTTCGGGCTCGCCCTGCTGGCAGGGGGAGGGGTCCTACTCTGGGCGGACCGCACACAGCGGGAAGACGGCTACCTGACGAGCCCGACCGAGCGGTTTGCGACACCGACCTACGCCCTGACGCGCACGCGGCTCGAGGTCGATACCGACGATGCGGGCTGGGTCTTGAATGAGAGCTCGTTCGGCAAGATTCGGATCCGCGGCGCGAGTCCCGGCGCGAAGATGCTCTTCATCGGCATCGGGCCGGAGCCGGCTGTCGCTCGGTACCTGGGAAGCGTCGCCCACGCGAATGTCGAGGACATCGAGTTCGATCCCTTCCGCGTCAAATACCGTCCCATCGGGGGTGCCGCGCCGCAACAGCCCCCGACGGAGCAGGGCTTCTGGGCGGTCTCCTCCTCCGGGGTGGGAACACAGACAGTGACCTGGAAGGTGCGCGAGGGCGACTGGTCGGTCGTCCTCATGAACGCCGACGGCTCGGGTGGCGTCGCTGCCGACATTGACCTCGGCGCCAAGCTGTCGTTCCTGCTGTGGGTTGCACTCGGGTTGCTTCTCGGCGGCTTGCTCGTCGTCGGCGCAAGCACCGCGTTGATTGTTCTTGCCGCACGAAGGCGGCAGCCACCGCCTGCGTCGGCGGTGCCCGCTACGGCGGGCAGCGGATCGGGAAGTGCGGCGGCCGAGCCTCCCGAGCGACCACCGGAAGAGGCACCTCCAGGCTGAAGCGGCCGGCCGGCGCGCCGGCCTTCAGGGAGTGAGGTCGTAGGGGAAATCGGTCAGCAGTTCGGAGCCCGTCTCGGTCACGAGCACGAGGTCCTCGAACTGCATGCCGCCGACCGCCTTGTCCCAGAGGCTCGGCTCGACGGCGAGCACGTCGCCGACGACGAGCGGGTCGTGTCCGGCCAGGCCGAGACCCGGTGACTCGTGCACTTCGAGGCCGACGCCGTGGCCGAGTGAGTACTGGAAACCCTCGAGCTCGTCCGGGGCCGATGTGCGCCGGGTCGGGTAGCCGGCGGACTCGAACGCCTCGCAGGCGGTGTCGTAGAGCTCGCGTCCCTTGATCCCGGGCCGGACGGCCGCGAGTGAGTCGGCGAGCACGCGCCGCACGAGCTGCTCGCGCGCCGCGATCGACTCGGCGTGCTCGGGCGCCGGCTCGCCGACCACGAACGTCCGGGCCATGTCGGCCCAGCAGGAGCTCGTCTCGTCGCGCGGCCAGATGTCGATCACGATCGGAAGGCCGGCGGGCAGCGGCCCGCTGCCCGGTTCGTGCCCGGTGCCCTGCCACACGGAGGAGACGATCACGTCCGGCGGAAGCCGCGTGTCGTGCTCCTCGCACACGGCGCGGAGGGTCGCGCGCACGTCTTCGGCCAGCAGCGGCTTGCCGTCCAGCTGCGCGCCCTCGGCTCCCGGCTCTGCGCGCCAGAGCAGCTCGCGCGCGGCGGTCATCGCCGCCTCGGCGGCGCGCTGCGCGGCCCGGATGCCCTCGAGCTCGGCCGGCGCCTTCGCCCGCCGCCGGAGCTCCACCGCGGCGTCGTCGACGGTCAGCGTCACGCCGTCGGCGCGCAGCCGGTCGGCCAGCGCGACGGGGAAGTCGCCCGGGACGATTGCCTCGTCGATCCCGAGCTGCTGCACGACGCGGGCCTCAACCTCGCGTCCGGCGTCGGCCATCGACATCCCGCGGTCGACCAGCTCGCGATAGCCGAGGTCGAAGTAGTCGAGGAGCTCGGCCTCGGGTAGAGCGCGCCTGATCCGCGTGGCCTCGAGCGTCGTGTTGAGGACATACGGCCGTCCGTCGACCTCGGCGAAGAGGAACGGATCGCCGATGCCGAGCGGGATCTCGTGCCGCATCGCCGCCGAGCGATCCGGGTCTCCGAAGAGGAGCAGGGCGCGCATCCGCGTGAGCGTAGACCGTAAGGTGCAATCGCGATGGTCGTTGGCGGAAGAACTCGGTCGGGACGTCCGTTTAGGAGACCATGAGCGAGCCGCGTGAGGGTGGTTGTTCCTGCGGGGCCGTCCGCTACCGCCTCGCGTCCGAGCCGCTCATCGTCCACTGCTGCCACTGCCTCAACTGCCAGCGGCAGACCGGGAGCGCCTTCGTGATCAACCTCCTGATCGAGGGCGACCGCGTGAAGCTGCTCGCACGAGAGCCCCAGCCGGTCGATGTCCCGAGAGACGACGGCAGCACGCAGCGGGTCTACCGCTGCCCGGGCTGTCAGGTCGCCGTCTTCAGCGAGTACGGCTGGCCTGAGCTGAAGTTCGTGCGCGCCGGGACGCTGGACGAGCCGTCGGCGGTGACACCAGACGTCCACATCTTCACGCGGTCGAAGGTGCCCTGGGTCGCCCTTCCCGACGACGTCCCTGCGTTCGACGTCTACTACGACTCGCGGAAGGTCTGGCCGGCCCCGAGCCTCGAGCGGCTCGACGCGATCCGCGCGCAGCGCGGCGCCGGCTAGCCCTGGCTCGGAAAAATGGCTGACATGGGCAGCGCGTCCGCCCCGATGCGGTTCTCCGGCCGCACGGCCTGGGCGCGCAACATCCAGACGCCGCTGCGCCAGTTCCTCCAGACCGAGACCGGCGGCGCGGCCGTCCTGCTCGCCGCCGCCGTGGCAGCGCTCGTCTGGGTCAACGTCGACGCCGCGTCGTACGAGTCGTTCTGGCGCACGACGCTCTCGATCCGGCTCGGCGACTGGAGCCTGTCCCTCGACCTGCGCGAGTGGGTCAACAGCGGGCTCATGACGTTCTTTTTCCTCGTGGTCGGACTGGAGGCGCGCCGGGAGTTCGACCTCGGTGAGCTCCGGGAGCGGCGGCGGTTCGCGCTGCCACTCCTTGCGTCGCTCTCGGGCATGGCCGTCGCGGTTGGGATCTACCTCGCCTTCAACGGGGGACGATCCTCCGCCGCGGGCTGGGGCGTCGTCATGTCCACCGACACCGCGTTCGCGCTCGGCCTGCTCGCGCTCGTGGGGCCCCGTTTTCCCGACCGCCTGCGGGCCTTCATGCTGACCGTCGTCGTGGTGGACGACGTCGTGGCGCTCGTCGTGATCGCGACCGTCTACACAGAGTCGCTGGACGTCGGGCCCCTGCTCCTTGCGGTCGCGCTCTTCGCGGGCGTTGTCGCCGCCCGGCGACTTCCTGTTCGTGCCGGGGTGACCTGCCTCGTGCTGGGGACGGCTGCCTGGGTGGCGCTGCTCGAGTCAGGGGTCGAGCCCGTGGTGATCGGGCTGGCGCTCGGGTTCCTCGCGTACGCGTTTCCTGCTCCACGTCCCAGTTTGGAGCGGGCGACGGAGCGGTTCCGGGAGTTCCGCGAGCAGCCGACGCCGGAGCTCGCGCGGCTCGCA
>DATDKA010000114.1:0-24769 GCA_036520235.1 Gaiellaceae bacterium | reverse complement strand
GTCGCGTTCTGGACGTTCGCCTCGACGACCTCGCGGATCCAGTCGCGCACGTCCTCGGAGAGGTCGTCGCCCTCGAGCACGCGGCGGCGCTGGCCGTAGATCACCTCGCGCTGCGTGTTGAGGACGTCGTCGTACTTGAGGACGTTCTTCCGCATCACGAAGTTCTGCTCCTCGACCTTCTTCTGGGCGTTCTCGATCTGCTTCGAGAGGATCGAGGCCTCCATGGGCTGGTCGTCGGGGAGCTTGAAGCGCTCCATGATGTTGTAGATCCGGTCGCCGGCGAAGAGGCGGACGACCTGGTCCTGGCCAGAGAGGTAGTAACGCGACTCGCCCGGGTCGCCCTGACGACCCGAGCGGCCGCGGAGCTGGTTGTCGATCCGGCGCGCCTCGTGGCGCTCGGTGCCGAGGACGTAGAGTCCGCCGAGCTCACGCACTCCCTCCGCGAGCTTGATGTCGACGCCTCGGCCGGCCATGTTCGTCGCGATCGTGACCGCGCCGACCTGGCCCGCGTCCTTGATGATCTCCGCCTCGCGTTCGTGCTGCTTCGCGTTCAGGACTGTGTGCGGGACTCCGCGGCGCTGGAGCAGCTGGGAGAGGAACTCCGAGGTCTCGACGTCGATCGTGCCGACGAGGACCGGCTGGCCGGCCTCGTGGCGCTCGACGATGTCCTCGATCACTGCGTCGAACTTCGCTTCCTTCGTCTTGAAGATCAGGTCGTTCTGGTCTGCGCGGGCAATCGCGACGTTCGTGGGGATCTCAACGACGTTGAGGCCGTAGATCTCCACGAACTCCTTCTCCTCGGTCTTCGCGGTGCCGGTCATGCCGGCGAGCTTGTCGTAGAGGCGGAAGTAGTTCTGGAGCGTGATCGTCGCGAGCGTGACGTTCTCCTCCTGGATCCGCACGCCCTCCTTGGCCTCGATCGCCTGGTGGAGCCCCTCTGACCACCGGCGTCCCTCCATGATCCGGCCGGTGAACTCGTCGACGATCTTGACCTCGCCGTCCTGGATCACGTAGTCGACGTCGCGCTGGTAGAGCGCCTGGGCCTTCAGCGCCTGCGTCAGGTGGTTCACGAGCTGGACGTTTCGCGGGTCGTAGAGGTTGTCGATCCCGAGCATCCGCTCCACCTTGTCGATCGCGAGCTGTCCGGGAGAAACGGTCTTGTGCTTCTCGTCGAAGGTGTAGTCGGCGCCGGAGAGCTCCGTCTCGTCGACGCCCTTCGACGATCCCTTGCTCTGGATGCCGTCGAGCGTCTTCACGACGCGCGCGAAGTCGTAGTAGGTCTGAGCCGCAACCTCGGGCTCGCCCGAGATGATCAGCGGCGTCCGCGCCTCGTCGATCAGAATCGAGTCGACCTCGTCCACGATCGCGTACGTGTGCCTGCGCTGGACGACGCCGTCGAGGCCGACGGCCATGTTGTCCCGCAGGTAGTCGAAGCCGAACTCCGAGTTGGTGCCGTAGGTGACGTCAGCGTCGTAGGCGGTCTGCCGGGCGGCGAACGGCATCATGTTCTGGATGTAGCCGACCTTCATCCCGAGGGCCTCCCAGACGGGTTTCGTCCACTCGGGGTCGCGCTTGGCGAGGTAGTCGTTGACCGTGACGAGATGGACGTTCTCGCCGCTGAGCGCGTTCAGGTACAGAGGCTGCACGGCCACGAACGTCTTTCCCTCGCCGGTGCGCATCTCTGCGATGTCGCCCTCGTGGAGCGCGATCCCGCCCATCAGCTGGACGTCGAAGAGGCGGATGTCCATCGTCCGCTTGAACGCCTCGCGGACGGCGGCGTACGCCTCGAAGAGGAGATCCTCGAGCGTTTCGCCGTTCTCGATTCGCTGGCGGAACTCGGCGGTCTTGCCCCTGAGCTCCTCGTCCGAGAGGGCCTCGAACTCGGGCTCGAGCGTCCCGATGTACTCCGCCTGGTTCTTCAGACGCTTGAGCCGGCGGCCCTCGCCGACACGCAGGAACTTTTCGAAGTTACCGAGCTGGGTGCTCACAGAACAAGGGTATCGGAGCCTTTCGCCGCGACCGTGAGCGGCTCACAAAGCGTTTACGTCGACCGACCATAGGCTGCCGTCGAGCCGTTCTGCGTGGAGGACGAAGTCCCTGTGACGCTCGCGCGCATAGGCCTCCAGGGTCGGCACATCCACCCACGCGGGTTGCTCGTCGACAAGCAGGGTCCGCTCTTCGCCCTTCACCACCAGGCTGACGGCGTCGCCGGCGACCTCCTCGGGAACCTCGACAACCTCGATCGTGATTGCGCCGACGCCCCAGACGCCGTCGTCGCGGCGGATCGCGTGGGCCCGATAAGGAGGGTCGAGCTCGCGCTCGATGGCGTCCGCGAGTGGGGTGAGCGCACCCTCCGGGAGCTCGTCGTCGACGAGGACGGTGCCGTTCGAGAGCGTCACGAAGGTCAGTTCGTCGCCGGGAAGCTCCGGCGCCTCGCCGGTGGCCACCGCGTCCCAGCGACGCTGCCGGTGGATTCCATGGACGCCGACCTCGGGAAATGCCTCGAGGAACGGCGTGCGGTCGTCGGGCCGCTCCGGGTCGCCCACCGCGTCGAGGTCGATCCCGGCCTCGCGCGCAAGGCGCTCGTGCGCCGGCTCGTCGTCGTCTCTCCGCCAGAACGGCAGGGGATGATCCCTTACGCCGGCTCGGGCTCGATCAGCCCGTAGGAGCCGTCCCGCCGCCGATAGACGACGTTGACGTCGAGCGACTCCCCGTTTCGGAACACGAAGAAGTCGTGCCCCACCAGCTCGAGCTGGAGCACCGCTTCCTCCGGGCTCATGGGCTTCACGGGGAAGCGCTTCGTCTTCAGGATCTGCGGCTCGCCGTCGACCGGGACCGCGTCTTCGGGAATGACCGCCTCGGCCATCGTGGGGCCTCCGCGCCGCCGGCTCCGCTTCGCCTTGTAGCGCTTGACCTGGCGTTCGAGCTTGTCGACGAGCTGGTCGATCGACGCCTTCATGTCGACGTTCGCCTCGCGGGCGCGGAGCACGGGACCCTTCGTCCAGATCGTCGCCTCGGCGACGTGGTTCGCGGAGATCGACGGATTCTTCTCCAGCGCGAGCTCGAGCTCGACCCGCGTCGGATCCGCGAGCTGCCGTCCGAGCCTCCCGAGCTTCTCCTCCGCGTACTGCCTGATCGAGTCCGTGACTTCGACGTTCTTGCCCTTGACGTGAAGTTGCACCACGGACCTCCCCGGATCGACGGCGGCCAGGTTCGCCTTCGATTCTATGCCCGAACCGTTCGGGCGAAGGTCACGACCTCCACGCGCCTCGCGCCGGCGCGTCGGAGCGCGGATGCTGCGGCGGAGGCCGTGGAGCCCGTCGTGTAGACGTCGTCGACGAGCCCGACTCGTCGCCGGACCGTGCGCGACGCGATGAAGGCGCCCGCGACGTTCCGCCGCCGTTCCGCCAGCTTCAGCCCGCGCTGGGGACGCACCGTCCGCGCCCGCCCGAGGACGCCCTCGACCGGCAGGTCCCAGCGGCGGCCGAGCTCGCCGGCGAGCCGCTCGGCCGGGTGGTGGCCGCGTTTGACGCTGCGGTCGCCGTCCGGCGGGACGAAGGTGAGCAGATCGACCTCAGGCTGCTCCACCGTATTCGCGATGACGTCTGCCGCCACGACGACGAGCCCACGGAGACCTCGTTGCTTCCAGGCGCTCACGAGGTCCTTCGCGGCGCCGTGGTAGGCGACAGCGGCGCGCGCGGAGGCGAACGCGATCCGCCGGCCCGAACACTCGCGGCAGCGCGAGACGGGCCAGGCGGTGGGCGCGCCGCAGCGCTCGCACCCCGGCCCTCGTAGGTGCGGCAGCGCCGCGATACAGTCGGCGCAGACGAGCGCGCCGAGCCGCTCGCAGACGGCGCAGCGCCGCGGAAGCAGCAGGTCGAGGAGCACATCCCGCCACCGTACGCGGGCAAGCCGCACGTGTCTGTGCCGGAACTGCGCCGCTAGTAGGTCAGCGCGTACGCGTCCCGCGGCGGCAGGCCCGCACGAGCCCGCATGCGGTTGTCGGCGTCGAGCAGCTGCTCTTGGTCGCCGATGTCGAGCCAGTCCCCGGCGAATCGATAGCCGTACACCGGTGCCCGCGGGTAGAGCCAGACGACGAACCGCCCCGGCTGGTCGGGCGAGTTGCCACCCGCCAGGTACTCGTCGAGCAGGGCAGCATGCTCGCTCCGGTAGACGTAGACCGCGATCGAGGCGAGCGTGCTCGGCGGATCCTCCGGCTTCTCGACCAGGAACGTCACGCGGTCGTGGTCGTCGAGCGCCGCGATGCCGTACTGCTTCGCGAGCTCCCGGTCGCCGACGTCGTGGACGCCGATCACGCTCCCGTCCGCCTTCGACCGCCAGAACGAGACCATGTCTCCCAAGTCGAACTCGAACAGGTTGTCGCCGGCCACGACGAGCAGGTCTTCCCCCTGCAGGCCGGCCCGGTCGACAACGAAGCGAATGTCTCCGAGGGCGCCCAGGCGGTCCTCGTTGGT
The DNA here is from genome assembly GCA_036520235.1 of Gaiellaceae bacterium. Taxonomy (GTDB): domain Bacteria; phylum Actinomycetota; class Thermoleophilia; order Gaiellales; family Gaiellaceae; genus JACDAN01. The sequence goes on along the minus strand of DATDKA010000114.1, from coordinate 20,294 downwards.
CGAGGTCCCGTCGTCGTGGACGGTCACCGGCAAGGGACGCGCAGCCTCGTCCCGCCAGGCGACGAAATCGCCGGCAAACCGCGAGTTCGTCACGACATGCAGCTCGTCGACCTCGTCGACGGCGGCCAGCTTCTCGTAGAGATACTCGAGCATCGGCCTGCCGGCGAGCGGCAGGAGGGGCTTGGCAACGTTGTCGGTCAGGGGCCGCAGTCGGGTCGCGTACCCGGCCGCGAGAACGATTGCCTTCAGCGCTCTACGTCCCCTCGTCCCAGGAGGCGAGGTAGTTCGCCTGCTCCTCTGTCAGCCGGTCGATGGAGATGCCCATGGTCTCCAGCTTGAGGCGCGCGATCTCGCTGTCGATCTCCTCCGGGACGGGATAGACCTTCCGCTCGAGCTCGGCCGCGTTGTCCACCGCGTATTCCGCCGAGAGCGACTGGTTCGCGAACGACATGTCCATCACGAGCGCGGGATGGCCCTCGGCGGCGGCGAGGTTGATCAGCCGCCCATCGCCGAGCAGGTAGACACGCTTGCCGTTCTCGAGGGTGAACTCCTCCACGAATGCCCGCGACTCGCGCACCTCGGTCGCGAGCTGCCGCAGCGCCGGGATCTCGATCTCGACGTTGAAATGCCCGGTGTTGGCCAGAACCGCGCCGTCCTTCATCCGCTCGACGTGCTCGCGGGTGATCACCGACTTGTCGCCGGTGGCCGTGCAGAAGATGTCGCCGACCTCGGCCGCCTCGGCCATCGACATCACCTCGAACCCGTCCATGGCGGCCTCAAGTGCGCGAACCGGGTCGACCTCCGTGACGATCACGTGGGCGCCCATGCCCTTCGCGCGCATCGAGACGCCCTTCCCGACCCAGCCGTAGCCCGCCACGACGAAGCGCTTCCCCGCCAGGAGGATGTTCGTCGCCCGGATGATCCCGTCGATCGTCGACTGGCCCGTCCCGTAGCGGTTGTCGAACAGGTGCTTGGTCTTGGCCTCGTTGACGGCGATGATCGGGAAGCCGAGCGCGCCGTCGGCCTCGAGCGCCTTCAACCGGATCACGCCGGTGGTCGTCTCCTCGGTGCCGGCGATGATGTCCCCGAGCTGCTCGCGGCGGTGCGAGTGCAGGACGCCGATCACGTCGGCGCCGTCGTCCATCGTCAGCTGGGGCTTGTGGTCGACGGCCGCCTCGATGTGCTGGTAGTACGTGTCGTTGTCCTCGCCCTTGATCGCGAAGACCGAGATGTCGAACTCGTCGACGAGCGCCGCGGCGACGTCGTCCTGGGTGGAGAGCGGGTTCGACGCGCAGAGCACCACGTCGGCACCGCCGGCCTTCAGCGTCCTGGCGAGGTTGGCGGTCTCAGTCGTCACGTGGAGGCAGGCGGAGACGCGGTAGCCGGCGAGGGGCTGCTCGGCCTCGAAGCGCTCTCGGATCGCGGCGAGCACCGGCATCTGCCGGTCGGCCCAGGCGATGCGGCGGAGGCCCTCCGCTGCCAGGGCAAGATCTTTGACGTCATAGCGCTTCGTTGTGGCCATCAGCTCTCTTCCTGTCTCGGGGCTCGCGGGAGTGTAGTGGTCACGCTGCGAGCAGCCTCTCGTGCTTCCGCTGCTCCCAGTCGACCCAATCGGTGGAGCGGACGTCGGTGCCGGCGAGCCAGGTGTCGACCGCCGCGCGGAGGTCGGGCTCGCGCCGCAGCCGGGCTGCGAACGCGACGCCCGTCAGCTCGACGTCGAACCGGTCCCGCAGCCGCCGTAGCGACCGCAGCTGGTTCAGCTCGCGAAGGCCGTAGAGCCGGTAGCCGGAATCGGACCGGCGTGGGACGACGAGCCGCGCCTGCTCCAGGTAGCGGAGCATCCGCGCCGACCAGCCTGTCGCCTCGGCCGCAGCGCCGACGGTGAACCCATCCATGGCCCGAACCTTAGCATGAGCGTGTCAAGGTTGGGACGTCCCCTCCCGCCCGTAGGAGTCCTCGAGCCTGACGACGTCGTCGATCTCGGGCGTGGAAACCTCGAGGATCGTAGTGTCCTCGAGCGCGCGGACGCGGTGCACCGTTCCTGGCTTGATCCGAAACGCCGCACCCGGCGTCACCACCTCCCTCGACGTCGCCCTCTCGCCCGGCGCCGCGAACTCGAGCTCGGCGCGACCCTCGAGGACGTACCACGACTCGTCCTTTTCCCGGTGGAACTGGAGCGAGAGCCGCTGGCCCGCCGCGATCCTCAGGAGCTTGCCCGCGTACTGGTCGGAGAGCGCCCAGACGAGCTCGTGGCCCCACGGTTTGTCAATGCGCCGCGGCTCGAAGCTGAACGGCTCGAGGCCACTGAGGTTCGGCGAGCTCAAGCGCTGCTCCGGCATGGGCCGATCATCCCATTCCCTACCGCTGGACGAGAAGGTCTCGGTTGGACTCGAGGTAGTCGCGCGCGACCCTGAGGTCCTTCGGCGTGTTCACGGTCAGCCAGAGGCCCGAGTGGCGAAAGGCGCGCAGGCGGCCTTCGCGTGCGAGCTCGGGAAACGTGGTCGACTCGTGGTCGCCTCGCTCGGGAAGCCGCTCGATCGCCTCCTCCTCGAGCACGTAGAGCCCAGTGTTGACCCAGTACGGAAGCTCGGGCGCCTCGCGGAACCCGCGGACGACGTCCGCCTCGTCGATGTCGACGACGCCGAGGTGGCTCTTGAGCGGCGCGACTGTCAGGGTCGCCGCCCCGCCCCCGGCCTGGTGGTGCTCCCACAGGCGGGCGAGGTCAAGATCGAAGAGCTCGTCGCCGTTCAGAGCGTAGACGGCGCCCGGCTCTCTGCGCTCGCCTGCGGCCAGTCGCAGGCCTCCGCCGCGGCCGAGCGGCTCCGGCTCGCCGACCATGACGACGTCCAGGCCGACCCCGGCGAGCTCGCGCTCGAACATCTCTTCCTGCCCCGCGGCGCAGCTGACGATCACGCGCTCGACACCGGCCGCCCGCAGCAGCGCCAGCTGGTACGCGGCAAGCGGTCGGCCCGCGATCTCGACGAGCGCCTTCGGCCTCCCCTCCGCTGCCTCGCCGAGCCGCTCGGCCTTGCCGCCGGCCAGGATGATCGCCTCGGTCGGCACTGCTAGGCGGACGCGTTCTCGGAGGCGGTGGTCTCAGGCAGGCCCGAGAAGGCGGAGCTCGCGCGGCCGATGCCCTCGTAGGTGAAGCCTGCCTCCTCGGCCTCGCCCGGATCGAGCAGGTTGCGGCCGTCCACGATCAACGGATTGCGCATCAGGTCGCGGACCTCGGCCGATGCGACGCCGCGCAGCTCTGGCCACTCCGTCACGATCACCGCAGCATCCGCGTCGCGGACCGCCTCCTCGACGGTGTCGAAGATCGCGACCCCCTTCAGGAGCTCGGCCGGGCGCGCAACCGGGTCCCATCCGTGCACTTCGGCGCCCTCCGCGAGCAGCCGAGAGGCGAGCACGATGCTAGGCGCCTCACGCATGTCGTCGGTGTTGGGCTTGAACGCGAGGCCGAGCAGCGCCACGCGCTTGTCACGCAGCTTGCCAAGGTGCTTCTCGAGCTTCGCGATCACACGCCGCTTCTGCAGCTCGTTGACCTCGATCACCGCCGACAGGAGCTGGAAGTGGTAGCCGGAGTTCGACGCGAGCTGCTTGAGCGCGGAGGCGTCCTTGGGGAAGCACGAGCCGCCGTAGCCGATGCCCGCGCGCAGGAAGTGCGGCCCGAGCCGGTGGTCGAGCCCGACACCGCGGGCGACCTCCTGGACGTCGGCGCCGACCAGCTCGCAGACGTTGGCGATCTCGTTGATGAAGCTGATGCGCGTCATCAGCGCCGCGTTCGCGGCGAGCTTGATCATCTCGGCCGAGGCGACGTCCGAGCGTACGACGGGCGCGTCGAGCTGATCGTGCAGCGCCTCGACCCGGTCGCCGTCCTCCTGCTCGAATGAGCCGATCACGATCCGGTCCGGGCTCATGAAGTCGCTGACGGCCGAGCCCTCCGACAGGAACTCCGGATTCGAGACGTAGCCGACGTGCTCGAGGCCGCGTGCGTCGAGCGCCGCGCGCACTTTCTCGCCGGTACCCACCGGCACGGTGCTCTTCATCACGAGCACCGGGCGGTCGGTCAGCTCCGGCAGGTCGTCCAGCACGCTCCAGACGGCCGAGAGGTCGGCGTCGCCGGCGTAGGTCGCCGGCGTGCCCACGCAGACGTAGAGGAACTCAGCGTCCTCGGCGGCTGCCGCCGGATCCGTGGTGAACGTGATCCGCTCGCCGTTCCGCTCCAGCAGCTCGGGCAGGCCCGGCTCGTGGATCGGGATCTTGCCGCTCCTCAGCGTGTCGACCTTCTCCTGGAGCACGTCGCGGACGACGACGGTGTGGCCGAGCTCGGCAAAGCAGGCGCCGGTCACGAGGCCCACCCAGCCCGCGCCGAAGATCCCGATCTTGCTCATCGCCTGCCGGCGAGCGGGCGGAGCCCGCGCGCGATCGCGAGCATGGTCTCGTTCGAGAGCGTGTCGCGCAGCGTGTTCACCACCCAGTAGGTGGCGTTCCCCGAGCGGAGGACGACCATGTGGAGGCTCGCGCCGTCGAAGTAGAGGTCGTATTCGCGTTTGCCGAGGCGGCGGGTGACGTTCTTGCCGCCGAGGACGGGCGCATCCTTCCAGGTCGTCTCCTCGATCCCCCAGTACTCCTGCGCCCCGGTCTTGAAGGTCAGGCGGACGGCCCGCTCGCCTTTCTTGACGGCGTAGACGCGGAGCGCCTTTTCCCAGTCCGGCGCCGAGCTGCGCTCGATCAGGCTGGGCACCATCAGCGGGAAGTCGACGCGCTTGCGCACCGAGCGAAGCAGGCCGAGGGTGGCGCTCGGATTGCGCGTCACGTACGGCGGCCGCCGCTTCGGCGTCCGGTCGACGGGCGCCGGGGCGAGGGTGTTGTGGAAGGTTTGGCCGACCACGACGACGACCATCGCGCCGTTGGCGAACGGCGCGATCGCGGGCGGCATCGCGCCCTTGACGTCGGCCGAGCCGAACAGGTTCGCGACCGACCGAGCCGCCGCGCGCGCTCCCCGCTGCGAGGGATCGAAGAACGCCTGCGTCCGGAACACCCGGTTCGGCGCATTCGCGAGCACGCCCTCCGGCGGCGGCAGGGTCCTGTACCCGCGCTGCTGCAGGAGGTAGCTCGCGTTGGCGGCAGAGCCGGTGATCCCGTTGCCGTTCAGCACGACGATCGACGTGCGACCAGCTGGAGGAGCGTTCGCCCCCCTGATCCGCGGTTTCTGCCCGAGCGCCGCGGCGGCCGCCTTCTCCGGCGCGTCCACGTCAGGCGTCTGGAACTCCTCGACCGCCGTGCGGACGTTCGACGAGTCGGTGACGAGCGGGTCACCCTCGGTGCCTGAGCCCGTCAGCCCGCCGATCTTCGACTGGATGACGCGGCCCGGCGGCAACTGGAGGGCAAAGAACGCCCAGGCGCGGACGACGTCCGGGTCGAGCGCCTCGTTGCCGCCGACGCCGATCTTGACGTTCTTCCGTACCACACCCGTGAGCTTCGGGATCGCCGTCAGCTTGAACGAGCTCGACAGCCGCTCCTTGATCGCCCGCATGAAGAGGCGCTGGCGCTCGATCCGGTAGAGGTCGGAGTCGGTGTGCCGGTACCGCACGAACGACAGCGCCTGGCGCCCGTTCAGGAGCTGATAGCCCGGCTGCAAATCGATCGGCGGGAAGGTGCCGTTGATCGGGTGCGAGTTGTCGTTGAAGTAGCGGCGGTCGATGTCCATCCAGACCCCGCCGAGCTTGTCGACGGTCTGGATGAAGCCGCGGTAGTCGATCGTGATCAGGTAGTGGATCGGGAGACCGGTCAGCTGCTTCACCGTCTCCACCGTCCCCTGGAGACCGCAGAGCGCGAACGCCGAGTTGATCGGCCCGCCGAACGGGGCGCGGCCCGGGCAGTGGATGTCGACCCAGAGATCGCGCGGGAAGGAGAGCATGGTGAGCGTCTCGCGGTGGTTCGTCGGGTCGGCGCGGAGGAGCATCACCGTGTCGGACCGCCCCCCGCGCTCTTCGTCCTTGGCCCAGCGGCGGAAGTCCTGGCCGACCACCATCGCGATCGCCGGCCGGCCGGGCAGGGCGAAGTTGAGCTTCTTGGCCGCCTTGCGGATCTGCGGGTCCTTGCGCGAGGCGTTCGAGATGTCGACGACGGTCTGCTCTCCCTCGAGCCAGTAGCCGCCGGCGACGCCGGCGAGGAGCGAGATCGCCGCGAGGATGAGGAAGAAGACGACCTTTCCGAGTACCCGGACGAAGCCGCCTCGTTTCCGCGGCTGCTCGTAGCGCGTGATCGGCGTGAGCCCGGGCGGAAGGGCGCCGTAGCCGTCGCCGTCGCCGTTCAGGGACGCGCCCCGCCCGACTCCTCGTTTCAGCGTCGTCTTCATGAAGATGTGCGAAGCGCCCTCCCGGGCGCCGTCGGCGCAGGATAGCTCAGGCTACGGCCGGAGCTGCCTCCGGTTCGTACGCGAGATACGGGCGCAACCAGCGTTCGACCTCCGCCAGCGCCATTCCCTTGCGCGCGGCGTAGTCCTCCGCCTGGTCGCGGCCGATCCTGCCCACGGCGAAGTACCTCGCTTGCGGATGCGCCAAGTAGATCCCACTGACGCTCGCGCCTGGAATCGTCGCGAAGGTCTCCGTCAGCTCCATCCCGAGCTCCTCGGCGCCGAGCAGGGCGAAGAGCGTCCCCTTCTCGCTGTGGTCGGGCGAGGCCGGATAGCCGTATGCCGGCCTGATCCCGCGGAAGCGCTCCGCGATCAGCTCGTCGCTCGAGAGGCGATCGCCGGCCTCGTACCACTGGCGCCGCGCGACTTCGTGGAGGTACTCGGCGAAGGCCTCGGCCAGCCGGTCGGCGAGCGCCTTGGCCATGATCGCTCGGTAGTCGTCGTGCTCCGTCTCGAAGCGCGCCGCCAGCTCGTCGGCGCCGTGGATCGAGACGGCGAAGCCGCCGATGTGGTCGCTTTCGGGCGCGACGTAGTCGACGAGCGACCGGTTCGGCCGCGAGTCGCCGTAGGCGCTCTGCTGGCGGAGCATCGGCAGGCGGGCGCCGCCGTCGAGAACGATGTCGTCGCCCTCGGCGTGCGCCGGCCAGAAGCCGTAGACGCCCCGCGCCTGGAACGAGCCGTCCCGCTCGATCTGGTCGAGGAGCTCTAGCGCGTCGTCGTAGAGCTCCTTCGCCGCCGGCTCCTCGAGGATCTTGGGGAACTTTCCCTTCAGCTCCCAGGCGTGGAAGAAGAACTGCCAGTCGACGTAGCCGCGCAGCGCCTCCAGCGAGGGCTCGACGACGCGGATGCCGGTGAACTCGGGCTCCGGCAGCTCGGAGAAGTCGGCGCGCTCGCGGTTCGCGCGGGCGTCCTCGAGCGGGAGCAGCGGCTTCCGGTCGCGCTCGGCGTGCTGGTCGCGCAGCCGGTCCTGGAGCTCAGTGTTCTCCAGCTCCAGCGCAGCCCGCCGGACGGGGTCGAGCAGGTTCGAGACGACGCCGACCACACGTGAGGCGTCGAGCACGTGCAGGGTCGGGCGCGAATACGCGGGAGCGATCCTGACCGCCGTGTGCTGCTTCGACGTGGTGGCGCCGCCGATCAGCAGCGGCAGGTCGAGCCCGCGCCGTTCCATCTCCTTCGCAACGTTGACCATCTCGTCGAGGGACGGCGTGATCAACCCGGAGAGGCCGACGACGTTGCAGTCCTCGGCGACCGCTGTGTCGAGGATCGTGTCCGCCGCCACCATCACGCCGAGGTCGATGACCTCGTAGTTGTTGCAGCCGAGGACGACCCCGACGATGTTCTTGCCGATGTCGTGGACGTCGCCCTTGACGGTGGCCAGGACGACCTTGCCCTGGGCCTGACGAGGCGCGCCGGCCGCAGCCTCCTCCATGAACGGCTCGAGGTAGGCGACGGCGCGCTTCATGGCGCGGGCGCTCTTGACCACCTGCGGGAGGAACATCTTTCCGGAGCCGAAAAGGTCGCCGACGACCTGCATCCCGGCCATCAGCGGCCCCTCGATCACGTCGAGCGGGCGCTCGAAGGCCTGCCGGGCCTCCTCTGCATCCTCTTCGATGTGGTCGACGATCCCGTGGACGAGCGCGTGCTCGATGCGCTTCTCGACCGGGGCGTCGCGCCACGCGACATCGAGCTCCCGCTTCGTGCCTTCGCCCCGGAAGCTGTCGGCGAGCACCACGAGCCGCTCGGTCGCATCGGGCCGACGGTTGAAGATCACGTCCTCGACGTGCTCGAGCAGATCCGGCGGAATGTCCTGGTAGACCGCGAGCTGCCCCGCGTTGACGATGCCCATGTCGAGCCCGGCCTGGATCGCGTGGAAGAGGAAGGCGGCGTGCATCGCCTCGCGGACCACGTCGTTGCCACGGAACGAGAACGAGAGGTTGGAGATCCCGCCGCTCGTCCGCACGCCCGGGCAGCGCTCCTTGATCAGCGGCAGGGCGTCGATGAAGTTCTTGGCGTAGTCGTTGTGCTCCTCGATCCCGGTAGCGACAGCGAGCACGTTTGGGTCGAAGACGATGTCCTCGGGTGGGAAGCCGGCCTGTTGGGTGAGCAGGTCGTAGGCGCGTCCGCAGATCTCGACCTTCCGCTCGACCGTGTCGGCCTGGCCAAGCTCGTCGAAGGCCATCACGACGACGCCCGCGCCGTAGCGCCGGACCGTCCTCCCCTGCTCCAGGAATTGCTCCTCGCCCTCCTTGAGGCTGATCGAGTTGACGACGCCCTTCCCCTGGATGCACTTGAGGCCGGCCTCGAGCACAGACCAGCGCGAGCTGTCGACCATGATCGGGATCCGCGCGACCTCCGGCTCCGTCGCGATCACGTTCAGGAACGTCGTCATGGCGCGCTCGGCGTCGAGCAGGTCGGCGTCCATGTTCACGTCGAGGAGGTTGGCGCCGCCCCGGACCTGCTCCAGCGCGACGTCGACGGCGCCCTGGAAGTCGTCCGCCTCGATCAGCCGGCGGAAGCGCGCCGAGCCGGTGACGTTCGTTCGCTCGCCGACCATGACGAAACCGGTGTCGGGGCCGATCTCGAACGGCTCCAACCCGCTGAAACGGGTGCGCCGCTCGCCGTCGAGGACGTCGCGCGGCTTCACGCGCTCACTACCTCGGCGATCGCGCGCACATGGTCGGGCGTCGTCCCGCAACAGCCGCCGACGATGTTCACGAGCCCGTCGCGCGCGAACTCGCCGAGGATCCGACTCGTGTCGGCCGGCAGTTCGTCGTGCTCGCCCATCGCGTTCGGGAGCCCGGCGTTCGGGTGGCAGGCGACGTAGGTCGTCGCAACGCGAGCGAGATCTTCGACGAACGGCCGCATCTCGGAGGCGCCGAGTGAGCAATTGACGCCGACGATCAGCGGTTCGGCGTGCTCGATCGACGTCCAGAAGGCCTCGACCGTCTGGCCCGAGAGATTCCGCCCGCTCCGGTCGATCGCCGTGAACGAGATCCAGAGCGGAAGCTGGGGTGCGACCTCCTTCGCCGCGACGACTGCCGCCTTGGCGTTCAGCGTGTCGAAGATCGTCTCGATCATCAGGATGTGCACCCCGCCCTCGGCGAGCCCGCTGATCTGCTCTGCGTAGGCATCGCGCACCTGATCGAAGGTCGCGCTCCGGAAACCCGGGTCATCGACCTTCGGCGAGAGTGAGAGCGAGACGTTCAGCGGGCCGATCGACCCGGCCACCCACGCCGGCCGGTCGACTTCATCCGCCGCTTCGCGCGCGAGGCGCGCGCCCTCGACGCTCATCTCGCGGGCGAGAGCCTCGAGGCCGTAATCGGCCTGGCCGATGGTCGTCGCCGTGAACGTGTTGGTGGTGACGATGTCAGCGCCTGCCTCGAGATACGCGCGGTGGATGTCGAGCACGGTCTCCGGCTGCGTGAGGTTCAGGAGATCGGGGTCGCCCGCCACGTCCTGCGGATGGTCTGCGAACCGCTCGCCGCGGTAGGCCTCCTCGCCCTTGACCGTCTTCTGGATCAGGACGCCGTACGAGCCGTCCAGGAGGACGATTCGCTCTGCGAGGAGTTCCTTCAGTTGCTCGATCGTCGCCTTCATGAAAACGCTCCCGCCGAAAGAGTCGGGAGCAGAGGCTCCGCAGGCTCTTTAGGCGTTTGGTAACCCGGTCGCCAAGCTGCCATTCAAAGTTCTCCGGGTGCCCGAAACTGTAGCCACTCGAGGAGCGGCCCGGCCGCGACTTCCAAGAAACGTGGCTCCAACTCCCCGTTGTCTTCGACGAGAGCCTCGGCAACTCCCACGTAGTCCCGATCCTCCGACGTGTAGTACTGCGACGCGAGCACCGCCCAGGCCAGCGGCGTCGCGAACGTGTCCGGCGTGGTGGCCCGAGCGTCGGCGCCGCGCTCGAGCAACGCGCGGACGAGGCCGGGATTTCCCATCCATGCCGCGTGGTGCAAGAGGGTTCCCTCGGGGGAGCCGCCGACGACGCCTCGGAAATTCGGGCCGACAGCGGCCACAACCGCGTCGAGACGACCTTCGATCGCAGCCAGGATCAGGACCTCCTGCGCATCGGCATCGAGGTTGTCGGGGAGCGGGGCCGGCGGCTCCTCTCCCCTCGCCACGGCCGCCACGACCAGGTCGGCGGGGTCGACGTCGGCGGAGGCGCCCAGCTCCGCCAGAACCTCCATGTTGTCGGTGCGGTTCCGCAGCGCCGAGTGGGCGTACGCCGTCCGCAGCGGCACGTCACCACGCCAGGTCTCGCCGCCGGGCAGATCGAGGTCGGCCCCGTACTCGGCCAGCAGCCGGAGGAACTCAGGGCCGCGCCCGCGGCGAACTGCGTGCGCGACGAGGGCACCTTCGTTCACGTCCCCACCCGCCTCGAGCAGCATCCGCACCGGCTCGATCCGGTCGTAGTCGAGTGCGTGCCCCAGGGCGTTCGTCCCCGGGACTCGTGCGCCCGCCTCGAGCAGGAGCCGAAGGCACGTCGGATCCTGCGCCTCGAGCGAGTGGTACACCGACTCGCCGTCATCCGGGCTCGCGCCGGCCTCGAGCAGCACGCGAGTGAGCTCCGGATCGTGGACGACCCCGGCTGCGCCGTACAGCGCCGACATCTCGCCGTACTCGTTCGTGAACGTCGCGTTCGGATCCGCACCTCGCGCCAGGAGCTCGCGCGCGAGGCCGGCGTCCGCATAGACCGAGTGGCAGACGTATAGGAGCGGCGCCCAGTTTCGGGGTCCTCCCGGCCTGTTGGGATCACCGTCCCAGCCGCGCCCCAGGGCGAGCCGCGCCCAGGGGTCGCGTTCGATCTCCGGTCTCGCTGCGAGCAGGCGGTCCGCCCGGTCTCGGCGTCCGTCGGTGGCTGCCTGGACGAACGTCTCGACGGTCGCCTCGGCGGCCGCGACGAGCGCGGGCCAGCTCGCGAAGCCGTTCTCCCGTGCCAGGACGAGCTGGGCATTCGCCAGGATCGGTTCACGACCGCCGAGCCGGTCGCGCGCCTCTGGGTCTCCCGACCGCGCTGCCTTGACGAGCTCCTTTGCCTGCTTGCGGAGTTGCTCGAGATTCATGCGACCTCCCTCCGTCGGGCCCGTGTCCGCGTTGTCGGGCGGAGAAGAGATCGGATTCCTTGCCTTGCGAAGGTCGAGGTGGGCTCTGCCCTGCGCGCGGACCGCGTGCGCCCTCTGGCGCCCACTGATCATACGATGAGTTCGACGCGCTTCCGGAGTCGTATGGGGCATGACGACATTTCTCAACATCACCATGTCGCTCGACGGCTTCGTCGCCGGGCCGAATCCGACGCTGGACGAGCCGCTCGGCGAGGGCGGCGAGGAGCTGCACGACTGGATCGTCAAGCTAGAGAGCTGGCGCTCGGCGCACGGTCTCGAAGGCGGAGAGTCGGACCCTGACGCCGACGTCCTCATCCGAGAGGCGATCGACCGGACCGGCGCCTACGTGATGGGACGTCGCATGTTCAGCAGCGGCGAAGGGCCGTGGGAGGACGATCCGAAGGCAAACGGCTGGTGGGGCGACGACCCGCCCTTCCACCTGCCGGTCTTCGTCGTCACGCACCATGAGCGGGAGCCGCTCGTCCTGGCGGATACCACCTTCACCTTCGTCGACGGGGTCGAAGAGGCCGTAGGACAGGCACGCGAGGCCGCAGACGGCAAGGACGTCCAGATCTCCGGGGGAGCCGCGGTCGCCCAGCAGGCGCTGAACGCGGGCCTCCTGGACGAGCTCCAGCTCCACGTCGCCCCTATCCTGTTGGGGAGCGGAGCCCGCCTTTTCGAAGAAGCCCAGCCGCGGCCCATCGAGCTCACGAGCACGCTCCATTCACCGGACGTGACGCACCTGCGCTATGCAGTGAGGTGAGCTAGCCGCCGGGCGGTGCGATCGGGCGGATGCGGCCGCCGCCTCCGCCCGAGTAGACCTCGAGCTGGTTCTCCGCGTGCGCGATCCGCTGCTCGACCTGCCAGCGGTCGGCCTCCGACTCGCCGCGTTCGATCCGCTCGAGCTCCGCCTGCGCCTCCTCGAGCTGCCCCTGCGCTCGGTCCGGGTCGATCTTCCGTGCGTCGACGGCGTCGTCGACGAGGGCCAGCGCCCGGTCCTGCTCGACTTTGAAGAAACCCGGGCCGGTAGCGAAGGAGACGACGTCCTCGTCCCGCCGGATGTGGACGCGCGTCCCTCCCGCCTTCAGCGTGGCGACGAGCGGCGCGTGCCGGGCGAGCACGCCGATCTCGCCGGCGGCGCCGGGCACGATGATCATCTCGACCTCGCCCTCGAACGCCGCGCCTTCGGGCGTCACGAGAGAGAGATCGAACGTCCTGCGGTCCTGGGCCGCCACTAGGCAGAAACGGGCTCGGCCTCGCGCTCCTCGGCCGGCTCGGGCTCCTCTTCGGGCTCCTGCTCGTCCTCCTGCGAGGAGTCGTCGCCGCCCAGCGACCGCGCCTTCTCCACGGCCTGCTCGATCGTGCCGACCATGTAGAACGCCTGCTCCGGGAGCTCGTCGTGCTTGCCCTCGAGGATCTCGTTGAAGCCCTTGATGGTGTCCTCGAGCCGGACGTACTCGCCCGGCGTGCCGGTGAACTGCTCGGCGACGAAGTTCGGCTGCGAGAGGAACCGCTGGATCTTGCGGGCCCGCGAGACGGTGAGCTTGTCCTCGTCGGATAGCTCGTCCATCCCGAGGATCGCGATGATGTCCTGCAGGTCGCGGTAGCGCTGCAGCACCTCCTGCACGCGCGTCGCCGTCTGGTAGTGCTCGTCCGAGACGATCCCGGGCTGGAGCGCGCGCGAGAACGAGTCGAGCGGGTCGACCGCGGGGTAGATCCCCTGCTCCACGATCGCCCGCGAGAGCACCGTCGTCGCGTCGAGGTGGGCGAACGTGTTCGCCGGCGCCGGGTCGGTTAGGTCGTCCGCGGGGACGTAGATCGCCTGCACCGAGGTGACCGACCCCGTGCGGGTCGAGGTGATCCGCTCCTGCAGCTGGCCCATCTCGGTCGCCAGCGTCGGCTGGTAGCCGACGGCGCTCGGCATCCGGCCGAGGAGCGCCGAGACTTCGGAGCCGGCCTGCACGAACCGGAAGATGTTGTCGATGAAGAGCAGCGTGTCCTGGCCCTGGTCGCGGAAGTACTCCGCCATCGTCAGGCCGGACAGCCCGACGCGCAGGCGCGCGCCCGGCGGCTCGTTCATCTGGCCGTACACGAGCGCGACCTTGTCGATCACGCCCGACTCCTCCATCTCGATCCAGAGGTCGTTCCCCTCGCGGGTCCGCTCGCCGACGCCGGCGAAGACGGAGACGCCGCCGTGCTCCCGGGCGACGTTGTGGATCAGCTCCTGGATCAGCACTGTCTTGCCCACGCCGGCGCCGCCGAAGAGCCCGACCTTGCCGCCCTTCACGTACGGCGCGATCAGGTCGATCACCTTGATCCCGGTCTCGAAGATCTCGACGTCCGGGGAGAGGTCCCGGAAGCTCGGCGGATCACGGTGGATCGGCCAGCGCTCGGTGTCCGGAGGCGGCTCATCGCCCTTGTCGATCGGGTCGCCGATGACGTTCCAAAGGCGGCCGAGGGTGGGCTCGCCGACCGGCACAGTGATCGGCTGGCCGGTGTCGACGACGTCTAGCCCGCGGGCGAGGCCGTCCGTCGAGTCCATCGCGACGGCGCGAACCCGGTCGTCGCCGAGGTGCTGCTGCACCTCCGCGATCAGGTCGCGGCCGTCGACCGTAATCCGTACCGCGCTGTAGATCGCGGGCAGGTCGTCCGGGAAGACGGCGTCGAGGACGACGCCCTTGATCTCCACGATCGTGCCCACATTGCGTCCGTTGTTGTCAGCCACGAGCCTCCTGTACCACTCTCAGTCGAAGGAGCCGGCGCCAGAAAGGGCGGTGCCGTGCAGACACAAGTCTATCCAAGGTCTCCTTGGACTCCTGCAGTTGCCAGTAGCGCTCGCCGGCCGCCACACGGGCGGAATGGTCGAGCGCTCAGACGCGCGAGCTGACAGGCGAAGCAAGCATTGCTTCAAGCGTAGTCCGCCGAGGCCGGACAGACGTTACGACTGCATCAGGTTCAGGCCACCGGGGGAAACCGGGGCCACGCGCAGGCGGAGCATCGCCCGGCGGATGTCGGTGAACTCCCGGCTCTCGGCGGCGTTCGAGACGCCGGGCGAGGCAAAGGTCAGCGACGGGTCCGAGCTGTCGAACGTGCGGACGGCGCCGGTTACGCCGAGCGCGGTCAGCATGAGCGCCGCGGCCGCGGCGATCTCGACCGGGCGGAGGGAGATCCGCCGCCGGCTCGGCAGCGCGACAGGCTGCTCGAGCGTCTGGAGCGGCGCGGTCCGGATCCGGGACGTCACGCCCTCGAGCTCGGCCGCGAAGGAACGGCAGGCGTCGCAGCGCCCGAGGTGGGCCTGGAGCAGCGCCTGCTCGAACTCGGAGAGCTCGCCGTCAAGCCGAAGCGACGCGCATTCTCGCGCGCGCTCGCACTGCCGGGTGAGTGGTTTCACCAATCGCACGTCAATTTACGACGGAGCTTTCAGAACATAGTTAGTCAGGCTGACGGCCCTTACACAAGGTTGTACCTGTTGTCGGCAACGACACCGATCAGGATGAGGACGAAACCGAGGGTGATGAAGATCGCCGAGAGGTTGATCGTCTCCTCGCGCTCGCCCGGCGTCGCCCAGCGCATGTAGCGCGAGCCAAACAGAAACGGGCCCGCGTCGTTCTTCTCGTTCTTCAGGCGCACCGGCCCCCGGTTCCCGACGAAGAAGCCGGAGACGAGCAGGAACGAGCCGATGCAGTAGAAGCCGAGCGAGACCGACCGCTCGACCCCCGCGCCGAAGGCGAGCCCGAGCAGGAGCGACACGAGCAGCGTGAAGACCGAGGCCAGGGCGAAGAGGCCGATGAAGCGGCGCCCGGCCGCGAGCCACATGGCTAGTGCCTCGGGAGGTGGTGTTGCCGTGCTTCTGGTGAGCGAAAGCCCCAGCAGGCTTCGGACTCGTGCCGTGCCCATATCGAGGAGATATGGGTGGGGCACGAGGCTTCAGCGTGCTGTCGGTTTGCAGCCGCCAGGAGCACGGAGGACACCGGCTCCCGAGGCACTCAGGACGTGGTCGGAGCCTCGGCGGGCTCCGCCGGCGGTGGTGCCGACTGCGGCGCTGCGCTCGGCCGCCGCATCTCCTCCTCGGAGAGCGGCCAGCTCTCGAGCGGGTAGTGGCACGCGGCTGTGTGCCCGTCGCCGAACGAGTAGAGCGGCGGCGGCTCCACGTCGCAGTGGCCCTCCTGGAACCGCGGGCAGCGGGGGTGGAAGTTGCAGGCCGCGGGGGGGTTCAGCGGGCTCGGTACGTCGCCCTGGAGCACGATCGGCTTCCGCAGCCGGCCGCGCTCCGGATTCGGGATCGGCACCGCCGAGAGGAGTGCACCAGTGTACGGGTGCTTCGGCTCGGAGTAGAGCTGGCTCCGGTCGGCGATCTCCGCGACCTTGCCGAGGTACATCACCATCACGCGGTCCGAGATGTGCCGGACGACGTTCAGATCGTGCGCGATGAAGACGTAGGTGAGGCCGAAATCGCGCTGGAGGTCCTTGAGCAGGTTGAGGATCTGCGCCTGCACGGACACGTCGAGCGCCGACACGGGCTCGTCGCAGACGATCAGCTTCGGGTTCACCGCCAGTGCGCGGGCGACCCCGATCCGCTGCCGCTGTCCGCCGGAGAACTCGTGCGGGAAGCGGTTGTAATGCTCCGGGTTCAGGCCGACGACCTCGAGCAGCTCCTGCACCCGCCGCTTGATCTCGGCGTCGGTGCCCATCTTGTGCACCTCGAGCGCCTCCGCGACGATGAACCCGACCCGCTTGCGGGCGTTCAGCGACGCGTACGGGTCCTGGAAGATCATCATCATCTCGCGGCGGATCGGCCGCATGTCCGCGCGCGACAGATTCGTGATGTCGCGCCCCTCGAAGGTGATCTTCCCGCCGGTCGGGTCGAGCAGGCGCATCACGCAGCGCGCCATCGTCGACTTGCCGCAACCGGACTCGCCCACGACGCCGAGCGTCTCCCCCGACCTGACCGTGAAGTTGACGCCGTCGACTGCCTTGACCGACGCGACCTGCTTCTGGAAGAGGATGCCGCGGGTGACCGGGAAGTGCTTCTTCAGATCTTCGACGACGAGCAGCTCGTTGCCGGAGCCCCCGTTCATCCCCGAAGCCTCCACCTAGCCGGCCTCCGCCAGGCTGCCGGCGACGAGCTTCGCCGCCTCCCGGTCCTTCGTCTGCTCGTCGAGGTGGCAGGCCTGGAGATGCCCCGGGTCGTCGCTGATCGGTCGGAGCTCCGGCTCGGTCTCCTTGCAGACATTCATCACGTAGGGGCAGCGCGGGTGGAACCGGCACCCGCGAGGTGGGTTGAGCAAAGACGGCGGCTGGCCGGGAATTTGCGTCAGGCGCTCCGTGTCCGCGTCGAGGCGCGGGAGCGAGCCGAGCAGGCCCCACGTGTACGGCATGTGCGGCCGGCTGAAGAGGTTTTCGACCGGGGCGCGCTCGACGACACGGGCGGCGTACATGACGACCACCTCGTCGGCGGTCTCCGCAACGACTCCGAGGTCGTGCGTGATGATGATGATCGCGCTGCCGAACTCGCGCTGCAGGCGGTTCATCAGCTCGAGGATCTGCGCCTGCGTCGTCACGTCGAGCGCCGTGGTGGGCTCGTCGGCAATCAGCAGATCCGGGTCGTTGATCAGCGCCATCGCAATCATCACGCGCTGGCGCATGCCGCCCGAGAACTGGTGCGGGTAGTCGTCCATCCGGCGCTCGGCGCGCGGGATGCCGACCGCCTTCAGGAGCTCGAGCGCCCTGGCGCGCGCGTTCCGGCTGCTGACGTCCCGGTGGAGCTTGATCGCTTCGATGAGCTGGCGCCCGACCGTGTGCACCGGGTTCAGCGACGTCATCGGGTCCTGGAAGATCATCGCGATGTCGTTGCCGCGGATGTCGCGGAGCCGCTTCTTCGGCAACGTGAGCAGATTCTCTCCCTTGAAGAGGGCCTCGCCGCTCGAAATTGTGTTCCGCGGCGGGTTCAGGCCCATGATCGTCAGGCAGGTGACGCTCTTGCCGCAGCCTGACTCGCCGACGATGCCGAGCGTCTTCCCCTTCTCGACCGAGAAGTTGACCCCGTCGACGGCCTTGACGATGCCGTCGTCGGTGCGGAAGTGCGTACGAAGGTCGTTGACTTCGAGCAGCGCCATGAGTCGTCGCTTTCTACGAGAGTCTGATTCGTGGATCGATGACGGCGTACAACAGGTCGACGACCAGGTTGAACACGATCACGCAGACCGTCGCGAACACGACGATCCCCATCACCGCCGGCAGGTCGAAGCCCTCCAATGCCTCCAGCGCACGCTTTCCGAGCCCCGGCAGGCCGAAGACCGTCTCGGTGAAGACCGCGCCGCCGAGCGCGAGCCCGATGTCCATGCCGAGCATCGTCACGACCGGCAGCATCGCGTTCCTGAGCACGTGCGAGCGCATGACGAGCCATTCGGGCGCACCCTTGGCGCGCGCCGTCCGGACGTAGTCCTCGTTCAGCGCCTCCAGCACGTTCGCCCGGATCATTCGGACGTACAGCGCGGCGAAGAGGACGGCGAAGGTGATCCAGGGGAGGATCAGCGCGTGTGCCCAGTCGAGCGGCCCACCGCAGTCGGTGGATGGATTGACCATGTCGCAGTAGCCGCCTAAGGGCGTCAGCCCGGCCTTGTAGCCGACGAAGTAGATGAGGAGCAGGCCGATCCACACCGGGTGGGCGGAGATCCCGATCAGCACGAAGACCATGCCGGCGCGGTCTAAGAGCGAGCGCGGCCGCAAGGCGGACAGGATCCCGAGCGGGAGCGCGACGAGCATCCAGAGGACGGCGCCGCCGATCACGAGCGACGCGGTGACCGGGGCGGCCTCCTTGATGATGTCGTTCACCGGCTGGCGCGTGGCGTAGGAGTTGCCGAGCGACGGCGTCTTGGCGCTGATCGGGTGGATCCCCACCGGCATCAGGCCGCCCAGGAAGCGCAGGTACTGCGTGTAGACCGGGTCGTCGAGCCCGACCTCCTTGCGCACGCGCTCGACCTGGTCGGGCGGGCACTGCGCGCCGCAGATCAGGCGCGCCGGCTCGGCCGGTACGAGGAAGAAGATGATGTACGAGACGACGGTGACGGCGATGAACATCACGCCCGCCCAGAAAAGTCGCCT
Source organism: Gaiellaceae bacterium (assembly GCA_036520235.1). Lineage (GTDB taxonomy): Bacteria > Actinomycetota > Thermoleophilia > Gaiellales > Gaiellaceae > JACDAN01. The sequence continues at coordinate 1,670 of DATDKA010000114.1, read as the reverse complement.
GATCAGATAGCGATACATCGTCGTCGGGGAGTCGGGAGGGGGGTCAGCTTACCGCCGTTTGCCCTTTGCGTGTGGGTTAAGACCGAGGGCGCCGGCCGGAACCGGCGCCCTCTTCAGGTGGTTCGTCTCTACCGGGTGAGGCAGAGTGATGCGTAGTCCCACGTGAAGACCGGGTGGTAGTGGTAGCAACCAGTCCGGGACGACACGTAGTAACGGTCGTTCGGCGTGCCGTACGTGGCCAGAGGAGCGCCGTTTTTCGCGATATCGGCGTCGAGCTGGCTGAACGCGCGGTAGCGCGGAACGCCTACGAGCGTCTTCGCCCGGGCGATCTTCTTGTTGAAGGCCGCCGAGTTGAAGTACGAGAAGTTCACGTTGTTGGTCGGGCGGATGGTCGTCCCGTCGACGAGGAAGATGAAGTCGTACGGGTCGAAGTAGTCCATGTGCCAACCCTCAAGCGTGAGGTCGAAGGGCTCGCCCTTGTTGCCGGCCTTCTCGAACTGGACCGCCCGCGGGAACAGCTTGATGTCCATGTTCAAGCCGATGTTCCGCAGGTTCGCCTGGACGATCTGGCACTGCTGAGGAGCCGGAGCCCTGTTGGCGCAGTAGAACACGCCGTTCCCACCTCGGGTCTGGCCCTGGGCCAGCGACCGAGCCTGCGAGAGGTTCGGGCGCCGCGGGTAGATGGCGACGTTCCTGAAGCCGCGCATCGACGGCGGCATGTACTGATCGTTCGTCACGCCTGCGTACGCGCCGCGCTGCGTCATGATCGCCTGGCGGTCGATGACGTAGTTGACGGCCTTCTTCAGGCGCAGGTTGCCGAGGCCACCACCGCCGAAGAGCGGGCGGTCGTGGTTCATCGCGAGGTACGAGATCGTCGGCGCGGGGTTCGCGAAGTAGCGACCCGGCGACGACTTCTTGACGCCGTAGCGGCGGCCAAGCTCGGCATGGGCCGACGGCGGGATGTCGCCCGTGTCGGTGACGCCACGATCGATGTTCAGCTTGATCGTCTCGAGCGGGAGACCCACGTCGATGACGATCGAGTTGACGTTGTGCGGCCGAGGGCCCTTGTAGAACTTGTTGCGGGCCACGACGACCTGGCGGTTCCGCTCCCACTTCTGGATGTAGTACGGACCGGCCGTGTGCACCGGAGCATTGACGCCGTCCGGCTCGATCGGCAGGTTCGTCGGAATCGCCTGGAAGAACGGCATCGCAAGGCGAGCAAGCAGGTCAGGCGCCCGCTTGGTCATCTTGATCTGCAGCGTGTACTTGCCGATCGCCTTCAGGCCAGTCGCCTTGCTGGCGGAGCCGTTGATCACGGCCTTAGCACCAGCGATGTCCTCGATGAACGGCTGAGAAGGCGAGCTCATCCGCTTGTTCAGGTCGCGGTTGATCGCGTACACGAAGTTCGCGGCCGTCACCTTCTGACCGTTCGAGAGCGTGAAGTTGTTCTTCAGCTGGAACGTGTAGGTAAGGCCGTTCTTCGCGATGCGCGGGAAGCCCTTCGCCACGTCCGGAGTGAGCCGCGAGCCCTTCGGGGCCGGGGCATCCGGATAGTTGAGCAGCATCGCGGCGGTCGAGTACATGATCGCCCACGAGGGGACGTAGTACGCGAGCGCCGGGTCGACGTAGTCGATGTCGACCGAGAGGCTGTGCTTGAAGGTCCCGCCAAC
>DATDKA010000113.1:0-4673 GCA_036520235.1 Gaiellaceae bacterium | reverse complement strand
CGAGGCGATGCGCGCCGTCCGCGACTTCGACGAGGTACGCCTGTACAGCCCGACGCGCGGACATGCCGAGGCGCTCGCCGAGGAGGCGGATGCGCAGACGGCCGCGAGCGCCGAGGAGGCAGTGCGCGGCGCCGACGTCGTCGTGACGGCGACGAACTCGCTCGAGCCGGTGCTGCGGCGGGAGTGGCTTCAGCCGGGCGGCCATGTCAACGTCGTCGGCGGCCGGCCGCCTCAGATGAGGGAGCTCGACGTCGCGACCGTCGCAGATTCGGCGTTCTACGTCGACCGCCGCGAGTCGGCGGAGGCCGAGGCCTGGGACTACCGGGACGCGCTCGAGTCGGGGGCGATCCCGCCGGACCACATCCGTGGAGAGATCGGCGAGGTGCTGGTCGGCGCGGCGCCCGGCCGAACGAGCGCCGAGGAGCTCACGGTCTTCCGGTCGCTCGGGCTGGCGGTCGAGGACCTGGCTGCGGCGGAGTACGTGGTCGAGCGGGCGCGTGCTGCCGGTGTGGGCGCCGAGGTCCCTCTCTGATTCCGCTCGAGGAGATCCGTCGGGCCCGCGAGTTGCTGGCCGGCACCGCCGTGCGCACGCCGCTCGTCCGGCTGAACGCGCCGGAGGCCGAGGCGGAGCTTTACCTCAAGCTCGAGAACATCCAGCCGATCGGCTCGTTCAAGCTGCGAGGCGCCTACAACGCGGCACGGCGGGCAGACCCGGCCGAGGTGGCACGCGGCCTCTCCACGGCCAGCGCCGGGAACATGGGGCAGGGCGTGGCGTGGGCGGCGCGGGAGCTCGGCGTCCCGTGCACGGTGATCGTCCCGGACTACGCGCCGCAGACGAAGGTCGCGGCGATGGAACGGCTCGGCGCGCGCGTGCTGAAGGCGCCGTTCGACGACTGGTGGACGGCGATGGAGGAGTCGCGGATCGAGGGCGTCGAGGGGCTCTTCCTTCACCCGGTCGAGAACGAGCAGGTGATGGCCGGTAACGGCACGATTGGCCTCGAAGTCCTCGAGGACCTGCCCGACCCAGACGTGGTGCTGATTCCCTACGGCGGCGGCGGGCTGACGACCGGGATCGCGAGCGCGATCAAGCAGCAGCGGCCGGAGACGAAGGTGCTGGCCGTCGAGCAAGAGACGGCGGCGCCACTCTACGCCTCGCTCGAGGCCGGCTCGATGCAGGAGATCGAGTACCAGGTCTCGTTCGTCGACGGCGCCGGCGCGAAGGCGCTGCTGCCGAAGATGTGGGCGCTCGTCGAGCCGCTGATCGACGGCGCCGACCGCGTCTCGTTGGACGAGGTGGCCGACGCGATCCGGCTGCTGGCGGAGCGGGCGCGGGTGATCGCGGAGGGAGCCGGTGCCCTGGCCACCGCCGCGGCATTGTCGGGGCGGGCGGGGAAGGGCAAGATCGTCTGCATCGTTTCGGGAGGCAACATCGACTTCTCGACGCTCGCGACGATTCTCGGAGGGAGAACGCCATGAAGATCACGGTCATCGGCAGGGGCAATGTGGGAGGCGGCCTCGCCCAGCGGTGGGAGCGGGCCGGTCATGACGTCACGGCGCTGGGGCGCGAGGGCGGCGATGCGAGCGCTGCCGAAGTCGTCGTCGTGTCCGTCCCCGGCGGCGAGATTGCCGATGCCCTCGCCAAGGTCAGCGGTCTCGACGGCAAGACCACGATCGACACGACGAACGTCTTCGGTGAGCGGAATGAGCAGTTCGAGTCGCTCGCCGCCGAGGTGAAGTCGATCGTCGGGGGCCCCGTGGCGAAGGCGTTCAACTCCAACTTCGCGGCCCTCTACGACCAGGTCGACCAGCAACGCGTTATGCCGTGCAACCTGGTCGCGGCCGACGAAGAGGCCCGCGAGGTGGCGGAGCGGTTGACCACCGACGCCGGCTACCACCCGATCTATGTGGGTGGTCTGGAGAACGCGCGCCTGCTCGAGGACCACCTCACGCTGATGGGGGCGATCAACAGCGGCGGCCTCGGGCGCTTCTTCTATCGCTACGCCCCACCCGGCGAGTTCTAGTCCCTCGTGCGCGTCGACGGCGTCTGGCGCGTGTACTCGGCGCGGATCCGCTAGGCGAGCAGCTCGCGGTTCGCGGCCAGCGCCTCGAGGACGAGGTCGACGTCCTCGATCGAGTTGTACGCGTGCGGTGAGACGCGCAGGTTGCCGTCGCGCGAGGAGGTGATGATCCCCCAGCGGCCGAGGGCCTGGACGAGCGCCTCGACGTCCCTCGACTTCACGCACACGAGCGCGCCGTGGCGGTCACGCTCCCTCGGCGTCACGACGGTGCCGCCGAGCTCGTCGACGCCGGCCATCAGGTGCGCGTTCAGGTGCACGACGTGCTCCCGCGTCTCCTCGATCCCGATCGACTGGCTCAGCTCGATCCCGGCGATTCCGGCGTAGATCGAGGGGATCGGGGGCGTCCCGGACTGGAAGCGCCGGGCGTTTCCAGCCGGCGAGTAGTCGTGGATGTCCATCGCGAAGATGTCCTGGTCGGCGAACCAGCCGGTCGCCGTGGGCCAGGCCTTCTCGAACAGCTCTCGGCGGCAGTAGAAGAAGCCCAGGCCCGCCGAGCCGAGCAGGTACTTGACGGTTCCGGCCGCGAGGAAGTCGATCCCGAGTTGCTTCACGTCGATCGGCACCGAGCCGGCCGACTGGTACGCGTCGAGCACCACGAGCGCACCCCGCTCGTGCGCCAGCCGGACGACCCGCTCCACGTCGACCATCTCGCCGGTGCGGTAGGAGACGTGGGTGATCGAGACGACGGCGGTGTCGTCGTCGATCACCTGCTCGAACCGGTCGGGGCTGACATGGACGACCCGCGCGCCGCGCGACTCCTGCGCATGCCAGATCTGGCCGGCCGTCGGGAACTCGAGCTCGGTGGTGACGATCTTCGACCGACGCGCGTAGCGCAGACCGCTGGCGAGCGCGCTGATCCCGGCCGAGACCGAGGCGGTGACGGCGACCTCGTCCGGCTCGGCGTTGACGAGCCCGGCGAACGCGGCCCGCGCCGCGTCCTCCCGTTCGACCCAGTAGTCCCACGGCGCGCCCTTTTCCTCCCAGTCGTGGAGGTACTGCTCGTACGACTCGCGCACCGCGTCTGACAGCGCTCCCTGGGAGCAGGTGTTGATGTAGACGAGGCGCTCGAAGATGGGGAAGCGGTGCCGGATCCGGTCCGGCAGCGGGCCGGATGCGACGGGCCGGGTCATCGCCCCAAGTAGGCCTTGCGGAGGTCTTCGTTCGCGAGCAGCGACTTCGCGGAGTCGGCCAGCACGATCCGGCCCGTCTGGAGCACGTAGCCCCGGTCGGCGATCGAGAGCGAGACGTTGGCGTTCTGCTCGACGACCAGGACCGCCACGCCTGCCTCGTGCACCTGTTGGATGATCTCGAAGTTGCGCTCCACGAGAATCGGCGCGAGCCCCATCGACGGCTCGTCCATCAGCAGGAGCTTCGGGCTCGACATCAGCGCGCGGCCCATGGCGACCATCTGCTGCTCGCCGCCGGACAGCGTCCCGGCCAGCTGCTTCCGCCGGTCCTTGAGCACCGGGAAGAGCTCGAACACCCGCTCCATCGCCTCCTCACGGCCGTCCTTGCGGAGGTAGGCGCCCATCTCGAGGTTCTCGAGCACGGTCATCGGCGCGAAGAGCCGCCGGTTCTCCGGCACGATCGCGAGCCCCCGCGAGATCCGGTAGCTGGTCGGCCGCGAGGTCACGTCCTCGCCGTCGAGCTCGACCGAGCCGCCGCGCGGACGCACGATCCCCAGGATCGTCTTCAGCGTCGTCGACTTGCCCGAGGCGTTGCCGCCGAGCAGGCAGACGAGCTCGCCGGCGCCGATCTCGATCGAGACGCGCTGGAGGATGTGGATCTCGCCGTAGTACGTGTCGACGTCCCGCAGGCGCAGCAGGGCGCTCATGCCGACGCCGCTCCCTCCAGGCCGAGGTAGGCCTCGATTACGAGCTCGTTCGTCGCGACCTGGTCGAACGACCCCTCGGCGATCTTGACACCGTGGTCGAGCGCGATCACGCGGTCGGAGATGCCCTCGACGACGTGCATGTCGTGCTCGATCACGAGCACGGTGTAGCCGCCGTCCGTCCGGAGGCGCCCGATCAGCTCGGTCAGCTCGAGCGTCTCGTTCGGGTTCATCCCCGCCGCAGGCTCGTCGAGCAGGAGCAGCTTGGGGTTCGTCGCCATCGCGCGGGCGATCTCGAGCCGGCGGCGGTTCGCGTAGGAGAGGTTGTAGGCCTGCTGCTCGTGCCGGTAGCCGGCGAGCCGTTGGCCGAAGAAGGCGAGCTTCTCCTCGGCGAGCGCCGCGATGTCGCGTTCCTCCCGGCGGGCTCGCGGGAGCCGGAAGATCGACTCGAACGCGGTGGACTTCGTGTGGCCGTAGGCGGCGGCCATCACGTTCTCCTTGACGGTCATGTTCAGGAAGAGGCGGAGCGTCTGGAACGTCCTGGCGATCCCGAGCTGCGTGATCTTGTGCGGCGGCAGGCCGACGAGATCGCGGCCTTCGAAGAGGATCTCGCCGGAGTCCGGCCGGTACAGGCCGGTGATCAGGTTGAAGGCCGTCGTCTTCCCGGCGCCGTTCGGGCCGATCAGGCTGACGATCTCGCCCTCGTGCACCTCGAGGTCGAGGTGGTCGGCGACAGTCAGGCCGCCGAAGGTCTTCGTGACCTG
>DATDKA010000112.1:0-6905 GCA_036520235.1 Gaiellaceae bacterium | reverse complement strand
GGCGAGCGGCGCGAGCAGGGTGATCCACGAGGCGGCGATCATCCGCGCAGGGTGCTCAGCCGGTCGACGTCGAGCGGGATCCGGTTGCGGTTCAGGGCCACGATCAGGCCGAGGCCGACCACGACCTCCGAGGCCGCGACGGCCATCACGGCGAGCGCGAACACCTGCCCGGCGGTGTCGCCCAAGTGGCGCGCGAATCCGATCAACGTGAGGTTGGCGGCGTTGAGCATGATCTCGAGCGAGAGCAGGACGATCACCGGGTTCCGCCGCAGCAGCACGCCGAGCGCGCCCGTCGCGAACAGGAACGCCGACGTGACGAGGTACCAGCTGACGTCGGGGCCCATCACGGCGCGCGCCGATCCGACTCGCTGCCGAGGATCACGCCGCCGACGGCGGCGATCAGCAGCACGATCGAGGTGATCTCGAAGGCGAGGAGGTGGTTCGTCAGGAACACCTCGCCGATCTGGGACGGCGACCCGAAGCTCGGCCGAATTTCCGCGGCGCTCTCGAGGCGGCCGCTCGTCGTCAGGCCCAGCGCGACGACCACGTTCACGAGGATCGCGCCGGCCGCGATCACCGCCGCCAGCGTCTGCCAGCTCGGCCCGTCTCGAAGCGGCGAGTCGACGTGGCGCCCGACGTAGGCGATCACAAACAGGAACATCACCATCACCGCGCCCGCGTAGACGAGCACCTGCGCGGCCGCCACGAACTCCGCGGAGAGCAGCAGGTACATCACCGCGAGCGAGGCGAGGTTGGCGATCAGCGCGAGCGCCGAGAAGAAGGGGTTCGCGAAGCTGATCACCGCGATGCCGGACCCCAGGCACGCGATGGCGGCGAGCACCCAGATCGCCCAGACCAGCACGTTGCCCATCAGGAGTAGGCCTTCCAGGCCGGGATCGGGGTGTCGAAGAGGTCGCGGTCGGCGACGGGCATGCGCTTCACCGGCGGGGCGAGCAGCATGTCCTTTGTGTAGATCATGTCGTCGCGCGAGTACTCGGAGAGCTCGTACTCGGCCTCGAGCGTGATCGCGTCGAACGGGCACGCCACCTCGCAGTAGCCGCAGAAGATGCAGCGGCTCAGGTTGATCTCGTAGATTCGGGCGTAGCGCTCACCCGCCGAGACGCGGTTCGTCGCCGTGTTCTCCTCGGCGACGACACGGATGCAGTCCGCCGGGCAGGCGGCAGCGCAAAGCGAGCATCCGACGCACTTCTCGAGCCCGTTGGCGTGACGCCAGAGGCGGTGGCGGCCGCGGAACCGGGGGTAGACCGGCCGCTTCTCCTCCGGGTACTGCTGCGTGATCGGCTTGCGGAAGAGCTGCTTCAAGGTGACGGCAAAACCTTTCGCCGTGTCGAACGGCTGAGGGCTCACAGCGCCACCACCAGGGCGGCCGTCACGAGGGCGTTGATCGTCGCCACCGGGAGGAGCACCTTCCACCCGAACGCCATCAGCTGGTCGTAGCGCAGGCGTGGAACGGTCGTCCGCAGCCAGATGAAGATGAAGATCACGAGCAGGAGCTTGAGGATGAACCAGAGCGGCCCGGGCGCCCACGGCCCCAGCCAGCCGCCGAAGAACAGCGTCACGCAGAGCGCCGAGAGCACGATCATGTTGATGTACTCGGCCATCGAGAAGAGGCCGAAGCGCATGCCGCTGTACTCGGTGAGGTAGCCGGCGACCAGCTCGGTCTCCGCCTCCGGCAGGTCGAACGGCGCGCGGTTCGTTTCGGCGATGCCGGCGATGAAGAAGACCAGCAGACCGACGAACTGCGGCACCGCGTACCACCAGTCCACCTCCTGCGCGTGGACGATGTCCACGAGCGAGAGCGAGCCGGCCATGATCACGACGCCGAGGACCGAGAGCGCCAGCGAGACCTCATAGGAGACGAGCTGGGCGCAGGTGCGCATCGAGCCGAGCAGCGAGTACTTCGAGTCGGAGGCCCAGCCGCCGACGATGAAGCCGTAGATCCCGACCGAGCCGAGGGCGAAGAGCAAGATCAGCCCGATCGAGACGTTCGCGACCTGGCCGCTGATGTAGTAGTCGCCGACGTGCCAGCCGTTCCCGAACGGGATCACGGCGAAAGCGGCCAGCGCAGTCGCCGCCGAAAGCGCAGGCGCGGCGATGTAGAGGCTGCCGATCGCGGTGGCCGGATAGAAGGCCTCCTTGCGGATCAGCTTCACGAGGTCGGCGATCGGCTGCAGGAGCCCGAACGGGCCCGCCCGGTTCGGCCCGTAGCGCCGTTGCATCCGCCCGATCAGCTTGCGCTCGACGAGCGTCATGTAGGCGAAGGTCAGGAGGAGCACGTTGATGATCACGAACGCCTTGATGGCGTCGATCCACCAGGGCTCGTTCACGGCGTCACCTCGACCCGGCCCTCCAACCCGGCGGCGAAGCTCTCGGCGACCCGCGCGGCGCCAACCGCGAGGTCCTCGACGAGGCGGGCCCGGAGCTGAACCGACGTCCCGTTGGAGCGGACCGTCACCTCCTGCCCGTTGAGGATTCCCAGCTGTCGCGCGTCGTCAGGTGCGAGCTCGATGTCCGGTTCGGGAAGTTGGAACTCCAGCTCGGGCACGCGCTCCACGGCCGGGCCCGAAAAGAGCGGCTTGTACGTCACGAGCCGCAAGCCTCCGTCAGCACGTTGTCCGTCGGGGACATGACGGGTGTCTGACACCTGGTCGACAGCTTCGGGCGGGACGGGCTCCGGCAGCGGCGCCTCCTCGCCGACCTCGCCGTAGGGCCTGCCCCCGTAGGCGATTGCCGAGACCTCCTCGAAGACGAGGGACGGGTAGGCCGAAAGCTCGACGCCGACGGCGGCGCCGATCCTCGCCAGCACCGCGAGCTCGTCCGGTGCGGGCGGGATCGAAGCGCGTCGGAGGCGCTGCAGCCGCCCTTCCAGGTTCACGTAGGTGCCGTCACGCTCGAGGTAGCTCGTTCCCGGCAGGACGAGGTCGGCGAGGCCGACGAGCGGCCGGCGGAACATCGCGATCGCCAGCACGGCCTCGGCCTGCTCGGCCATGGCCCGCACGTTCGGGTCCGCGGCTGCCTCGTCCCCGGAGATGATCAGCAGGCCGATCGGATCTGGATCCGCGGCCTCGCCGTCGCTCGCCGCGGCCCAGGCGTCGGCCGCGCCGCGGCCGTTCGCGGTGCGGGGCAGGAAGTACCCGGGACAGCCGAACGAAGTCGCGAGCCGCGCAACCTCGTTGCCGCCTGCGCCCTCACCCGACCAGATCAGTACGGGCCGCTCGGACGACCGGATGCGGGCGTCGTCGACCTCGTGGAGGATCTCGGCGCCGTTCCGCCGGGCCAGCCTCACCCAGAGGTCGACGATCGGCGCGCGCTCGGCGACGGGCTCGTCGCCCAGGATCACGACGACGTCCGCTTGTCCGATCCTCGAGAGCGGCGCGCGGACGGCGTCGAGCTCGTTCGAGACCTCCTCGGGGAGGACGGCGCAGTCCGAGCCGAGGCCCTGCCGGACGATCTTGCCGAGCGCGTAGGCGAGCTCGACCGTCTCCGATCCCGAGAGCGCAGTCACTATCCGCCCCTGGGCCGCCTGGAGCATCCGGACCGCCTCGTCGATCGCCTCGTCCCAGGAGAGCTCGTCGTAGCGGCGCGCCCGGCGCAGGAGCGGGTCGACGACCCGATCCGGGGCGGCGAGATGGCTGTACGCGAAGCGTCCCTTGTCGCAGAGCCAGCCGCCGTCGACCTCTGGGTGGTTCCGCGACAGGATCCGGCGGACGCGCCCCTCGCGCGTCGTGGCCGCGATGTTGCACCCCACGGGACACATGCCGCAGACGGACGGAACGTTCTGAATCTCCCAGGGCCGCGCTTCGAAGCGGTAGGTCGTCGACGTAAGCGCGCCGACCGGGCAGAGCTCGATCACGTTGCCGGAGAACTTGCCCCGGTACGGCTCGTCCTCGAAGGTCGCGATCACCGACTGGGCGCCTCGGTTCCGGGCCACGAGCTGGCCGTCCTCGGCGACGTCCGAGGAGAAGCGGGTACAGCGGTAGCAGAGGATGCAGCGCTCCCGGTCGAGGGCGATCAGCGGGCTGACGGGAATCGGCTTGTCCATCGTCCGCTTCGGGAACCGCATGCGCGTGTTGCCCGGTCCCCAGCGGAACGTCAGATCCTGGAGCGGGCACTCGCCGCCCTTGTCGCAGACGGGGCAGTCGAGCGGATGGTTGACGAGGATGAACTCGAGCGTCGCATCCTGGCCGTCCGCCGCCTTCTCCGACGCGGCGGCTGTTCTGACGACGAGCCCGTCGGTTGCGCTCATCGTGCAGCCGGCTTGGAGCTTCGGCATCCCCTCGACCTCGACCAGGCACATGCGACAGGCGCCGATGGGCGGGCCGAGCCGCGGCTCATAGCAGAACACCGGGATCTCGACGCCCGCGGCGGCAGCCGTCTCGACGAGGCCGGTCCCCTTCGGCACCTGCACCTCGACGCCGTCGATCGTGACGGTGACGAGCTCGGGAGCGCTCACGCGGGCACCTCGGCCATCGCTGAGTGGGTGTGCTGGTCGCTCGGCGCGAGGACGCCCTCGATCGACGACTCGCCGTGGTAGGGGCAGCCGCCCTCGTCGATGTGCCGCTGAAACTCGTCGCGGAACTTCTCGACGTAGCTGCCGACGCACCAGACAGCGAAGTCGCCGAGCGCGCAGAGCGACTTGCCCTCGATCCGGTCGCAGACCTCGACGACGAGGTCGAGGTCATCCTGCGTTCCGTCGCCGGCCTCGATCTTCTCGAGCAGCTGGACGAGCCAGCGCGTGCCTTCGCGGCACGGCGTGCACTTGCCGCACGACTCGTGCATGTAGAACTTCTCCGCCCGCAGGGCGAGCTGGACCATGCACGCGCGGTCGTCGACCACGATGATCGCCGCCGAGCCAAGGTAGGAGCCGGCCGCCTGGACCGAGTCGAAATCGAGCTTGACGTCGAGCTGGTCGGGCGTGAAGACCGGGACGGAGGAGCCGCCGGGGATGATCGCCTTCAGCGCCCGGCCCTCGGCGACGCCGTGGCCGTGCTCGAAGATCAGCTCGCGGAGCGTCGCGCCGAGCGGGAGCTCGTAGTTCCCGGGCCGATTGACGTTCCCAGAGAGTGAGTAGACGACCGTGCCGGGCGCCGACTCGACGCCGAGCTTCTTGTACGCCTCGACGCCGAGCTGGAAGATCGCCGGCACGCTTGCGATGGTCTGGACGTTGTTGATCAGCGTCGGTTGCATGTACAGGCCGGCAACGGGCGGGAACGGCGGTCGTGGACGGGGCTGGCCCCGGTCGCCCTCGAGTGACTCGAGGAGCGCCGACTCCTCGCCGCAGATGTACGCACCGGCGCCGCGGTGGACAATCACGTCCGTTCCGCCGAAGATTCCGGCGGCGCGGGCCTCCTCCACGGCGGCCGACAGCACCTCGTACTCGGTCAGGTACTCGCCGCGGATGTAGACGACGACGGCATCCGCCGCGATCGCCTGGGCGGCGATCAAGCAGCCCTCGATGAACCTGTGCGGGACGCGGCGCATGATCTCGCGGTCCTTGAAGGCGCCCGGCTCGGACTCGTCCGCGTTCGCGACGACGTAGGCCGGCCCGCTCCGCTTGTCGGGCGCCGGGACGAGGCTCAGCTTCCGGCCCATCGGAAAGCCGGCGCCGCCGCGGCCGCGGAGCGAGGCCTCGCTGATCGTGTCGATGATCGCCTGGCGCTCCATGTCGCGCGCCTGGTCGAGTGCCTGGTAGCCGCCGATCGCGCGGTACTCGTCCAGCTTCGAGAGGTCGCGGGTCTCGACCCCGGTGAGGACGGTCAGGTCAGCCACGGGCGCCGTTCCGCACCTGCTCGAGCACGGCCGGAACGTCCTCCGGCCTCGTCGGCTCCTTGTACCGGCCGTCGACGATCACGACCGGCGCGTAGCCGCAGCCGCCTGCGCACTCGACGAGGCGGAAGGTGACCTTGCCGTCGTCCGTCGTCTCGCCGGCGTGGACACCGAGCTCCTCCTCGAACGCCTCGACGACCTGCTGCGCGCCCACGAGCGCGCACGAAAGGTTCGTGCAGACCTCGACGATGTGCCGGCCGACGGGCGCCAGGTTGTACATGTCGTAGAAGGACGCAACGGCCTCCACGTGTGCCGGCGTTACTCCGACGGCATCCGCGACCTCGACGAGCGCCTTCGGCGGGAGCCAGCCGTCGTGTCGCTCCTGCGCGAGGCGAAGCGCAGCCATGATCGCCGAGCGCTGGCTCGGATAGCGGGCCTTGATGCGCGCCACCTCGTCCCGAAACGTCGCTGCATTCTCGGGAGTCAACGGTCGACCTCGCCCATCACCGTGTCGAGCGAGCCGACGATCGCGATCAGGTCGGCGACGAGCGCGTTCTGCATGCAGGTCGCCGTCGCCTCCAGCGCGACAAACGACGGGGCGCGGAACTTCACGCGCCACGGGCGCGGGCCGCCCTCGGAGGCCACGTAGCACCCGAGCTCACCGCGGGGCGACTCCACCGCGACGTAGACCTCGCCCTCGGGCACGCGGTAGCCCTCGGTGACGAGCTTGAAGTGGTGGATCAGCGACTCCATCGAGGTGTGGAGCTCGTTGCGCGGCGGGAGGACGATCTTCCGGTCGTCCGACGTCCACGGGTCGTCCTTCATGCCCTCGAGCCGGTCGAGGCACTGCTCGACGATCCGGACCGACTGGCGCATCTCGTCCATGTGCACGCGGTAGCGCGCATAGACGTCGCCCTCCGGATAGACCGGGACGTCGAAGTCGACCTCGCCGTAGGCGAGATACGGCGACGCCTTACGGAGATCCCAGTCGACACCCGACGCGCGCAGCACGGGGCCTGACTGCCCGAGCGCGATCGCGTCGTCCGCGGAGAGGAGCCCGATGCCCTGTGTCCGCTCGAGCCAGATCTCGTTGCGGGACAGGAGCGCCTCGTAGTCGT
>DATDKA010000111.1:0-3946 GCA_036520235.1 Gaiellaceae bacterium | reverse complement strand
CGGCGAGGAGGTCGGCGCCGCCGTGGTGCTGAAGCAGGGCGAATCGATCGACGCAGACGAGCTGAAGAGCTACGTGAAGGACCAGGTGGCGGCGTACAAGTACCCGCGCAAGGTCTGGTTCGTCGACGAGCTCCCGAAGGGCCCCACCGGCAAGATCCTGAAGCGCGAGATCGAGGTGCCGGAGCAGGTCGAGGCGCCGGCGCGGTCTTAGTGCCTGCGCCGCCCGCAGCGCACCGCATCGAGACGCATCCAGAGCCGCGCCGGGTCCGAGTGACGGTCGGCGGGAGCACGGTGGCCGACAGCGCGCGGGCGCTGGCGCTCACCGAGGGCAGCCTGCCGACGCGCTGGTACATCCCCCGCGAGGACATCTCGGCGCCGCTCGAGCCGAACGAGAAGCGGACGACCTGCCCGTTCAAGGGGGAGGCCGCCCACTTCTCGGTGGCGGGCGAGGAGGCTGTCGCGTGGAGCTACGAGGACCCGATCGAGCAGGTGTCCGAGATCCGCGAGCTCGTAGCCTTCTACAACGAGCGAGTGGATATCGAGCTGGACCCCGCCGTCAGCTAGCCTGCCGCCCCGAATGGCCTCGGGGAACAGCTTCACACGTCGGGGGCTCTTCGGCGCGAGTGCCGCGGGTGCTGCCGCCGTCGGGCTGAGCGCCTGCGGGGACGATTATTTCGAGCCGGCGACGTCGCACGGCAAGGACGTGCCGAACGTCGTCCTGATCTTCACGGACTCCACGCGCGCGGACTACATAGGCCACTACAACCCGGACGGGCGGCTGGTGGATACCCCGAACCTGGACGCGCTCGGGAAGGACTCGCTCTCCTTCAAGATGGCGGTGCCCGAGGCGATGCCGACCGGCCCGGCACGCCGCGGCCTCCTGACGGGAGTGCGCTCGTTCCCGTTCCGGAACTACGTGCCCACGAAGGGGCTGCCGCTCGGCCCGGGCTGGGTCCCGATCCAGGACAACCAGCCGATCGTCACCGAGGTGCTCGGCGAGGCCGGCGTCGAGACCGGTTACTGCACGGACAACCCCTTCCTGGTCGGGCCGCGCTTCGCGAACTTCCGCCGCACGCTCGACTTCGTCCGCCCGAGCTATTCGCAGGGCGCCTACCGCTTCCTCAACAAGCCGTTCAAGCGCCCCGCCCCGCGCAGCGCGATCGAGCGCTACCTGCTGCCGGAGCTGAGCGACTCGGTCGAGGTCGGCCGGCTCCGCTCGATGGTCGGCTGGAACTCGATCTACCGCGACAGCGACAACGACTACCCCACCGCCCGCGTGGTCCGGAGCGGCATCAACATCGCGGACAACCTGAAGGAGAAGCGCCCGTTCTTCCTCGGGGTCGACTGCTTCGACCCGCACGAGCCGCTCGACGCGCCGCGTGTCTTCCAGAACAAGTTCGGGGGGCCGAAGGGCATCGAGACGGAGAAGGGCATCACGCCGATCCAGCCGTTCGAGACCCCGTACTCGTGGGTGATCGACGTGGAGCTCGACGACGCGACGATCGAGCGCGTGCGCGAGCTCTACGCCGCGGAGATCAGCTTCATGGACGAGTGGGTCGGGCGGCTGATGAACCGGCTCGTGGACCTGAAGCTGCTCGACGAGTCGGTCGTGATCTACTCCTCCGACCACGGGCTCACGCTCGGCGAGGACGGCATCGTCGGCAAGCACGGCTCGCGCGCCCAGTGGCACATCTACCACGTGCCGTTCATGATCCGGCACCCCGAGGGCAAGCTGGCCGGCCACTGGGACGACTTCTTCGCGTCGAACCACGACATCCCGAAGACCGCGCTCTCGTTCCAGGGCGTGCGGGCGCCGGGAATGATGGCCGGCGAGGACCTCTCGGTCATCTTCGACGGCAAGCGCCCGCCGCCGCGCCCGCACTTCACCTCCTGCTACGACGACCACGTCCTGGCCGGCGACAACGACTGGTTCTTCATCGCCGACAGCGCCGGCTTCCGCAAGCGCCTCTACGACAAGAAGAACGACCCGAAGGAGACGGTCGACGTGGCCGACCAGCATCCCGAGCTGGTCGAGAAGTACTGGCGCATCCTCTCCGACGAGGCCGGCGGGACGCTTCCGCAGTTCAGCCGCCACACCGGCAAGGCGGTGATCGGGGGATGAGCCTCACACGCCGGGGCCTGCTGCGCCGCGGCGGGGCGACCGCGGCAGGGGCCGGCGTGCTCGGCTCGCTCGCACGGGCCGCTCCTGCATCGGCTCAGCTGGGCGACGACCATGGGCGCGGCGCGGTCGTCGTGGTGCTGCCGCTGGTGCGCGCCGACCACGTGGACGCGTTCGAGGGCGGCTCGCCCGCGAAGACGCCGAACCTGAACGACCTGACGAAGAAGTCGCTGCGCTTCGACCGCGCGATCCCGGAGTCGATGGCCGCATTGTCCGCGCGCCGCGCGCTCGTGACCGGCATGCGCGCGTTCCCGTTCCGGGACTGGCGCCGGCTCGACGGCTTCCCCTCGGTGCCGGGCTTCAACCCTGTCTGGGACCACCAGCCGCTGCTCACGGAGGTCACGCGGGAGGCGGGAATCGCGACGGTCTACGTGACGGACAACCCGACCTTCCAGGGGCCGCGCTTCGCGGGCGTGCGCCGTGCGGGCTCGTCCGCCACGGCCCGAGTCGGGCCAGGCATCGACGAGGAGCTGATCCCCTATTTCAAGCGGCTCACGGGGGCCACGCGCCGCACGATGCGGCTGGGAGCCCGGGCGCTGCGCCAGGTGGACCCCGCGGGCGCGTTCTTCGTGGGGGTGGACCCATTCGACCCGGCGGACGCGTACGCCGCCCCGCCGTTCTACGTGAAGCCGGGCCGGGCGGAGGCCGACGGGCTCGGCCCCACCGACGGCCGCATGGTGGAGCTCGACTTCTCCGACAAGGACATCGACCGCGTGCGCGAGGCATACGTGAACCACGTGGAGGCGGTGGACGACGAGCTCGGGAGGCTGCTGGACGCGGTGCCCGACGACGCCGCACTGTTCGTGCTGGGCGACCACGGCGTCGCGCTCGGCGAGCACGGCTACATGGGCCGGGCCGCGCCGACCTCGCACCGGCTCTCGTACGAGATCCCCTACCTGATCCGCCACCCGAACGGCGAGAAGGCCGGCGACGACGTGGACTGGTATGCCTCGACCCACGACGTCGCCCCGACGGCACTGTCCTTCCTCGGCCTCACGATCCCGGGGAAGATGGACGGAGAGGACCTCACCGCGCTGTTCGACGACGTCGACGAGGAGGATCTGCCGGCGCGGCCCAAGTCGATCACCGCGGTCGGCTCGCAGATCATCATCCGGGACCGGCGCTGGCTCGTGATCGCCGACCGCGAGCGGATCGTCCGCCGGATGTACGACGACGACGAAGAGGTCGAGGACGACATCAAGCGCTACGACAACATCGCGAACGAGGACACGGGGAAGCTCACCGAGCTGTCCGTCGCCGCGCTCGTGGCGGCGGGCGGCACGCTTCCGGAGTTCGGGCCCGACGGCGCACTGCGGCCGCCGCGCGAGGCCGGCGACGACGACACCGACGACGACGGCATTCCGAACGACATGGACCCGTTCGACAACGACGAGCCCGAGGACGGCGTCACGAAGAAGGACCTCCAGTACGACGGTCGCATGCCCGAGGGGGGTGAGCTGCCGTCAGCGACGAAGCGCTGATCGAGCGCCGCAACCCGCCCTCCGAGTTCCTCTACGAGAACAAGTGGCGGATCTTCGGCGTGATGATGATCGGCTGGGCGATGTCCCTGCTGGACATCTCGATCGTGAACATCTCGATCCCGGAGCTGCAGGACGAGATGTCGACGGACATCGGGACCGTCACCTGGGTCATCAACGCCTACAACATCGTGTTCGCGATCCTGCTCGTCTCGATGGGCCGGCTCGCCGATCAGTTCGGGCGGCGCAAGTTCTTCGTGCTCGGGCTCGCGGTGTTCACGATCGGGTC
>DATDKA010000110.1:0-10037 GCA_036520235.1 Gaiellaceae bacterium | reverse complement strand
GACCACCCTGCGACCTATTTGCATCCCAATCGACCATGGCGTCGAAGGTCCGCACATCACGCATGCCGCACGCGACGACCGATGAGCGCACAATGACTGTGCAGCGATGAAGGTTCTCGATCGAGCTCAGACCCGCATACCACAGCCGTGGCGAACGATCGTCGACTGGTTCATCACCATTGCGGTCGCGATTGCCTTCGTTCTCGCGTTCCAAGCTCAAGTGGCGAAGCCCTATGTCATTCCGTCGCCGTCGATGGAACCAACGCTCCACTGCGCCAGACCCGTCGCTTACTGTCAGGGCCGAATTAGCGACCGAGTGATCGCCGACCGCCTTGCGTACCGGCTCGGCGACCCCAAGCGCGGACAGATCGTGGTCTTCACTGCTCCTCCCACAGCTGACCGATGCGAAGCCGGTGATGGAGGCTCCACGTTCGTCAAGCGCCTGATCGGACTCCCCGGGGAAGTGGTGTCGATGCGCGAGGGCGTCATCTTCATCAACGGTGAACGTCTTACAGAGCCCTACGTCGATGCCCGTCTGCGCGGAGACGAGAACGGCAGGTGGCCTCGCGTCCCGCCCGACCACTACTTTGTTCTCGGCGACGGTCGCATTCATTCCTGCGACTCCCGCAGCTGGGGAACCGTGCCTCGCGGCAGTCTGATCGGCCCAGCGAAGGTCACGTACTGGCCACCCAACCGTCTCTCGTTTCACTAACCGAGCCGATCATGGAGGCGGCGGGAATCGAACCCGCGTCCGCGGACGCACCGGTCAGAGCGTCTACAAGCGTAGGCTGCCATTTGGTTTCACCCGCCGGCCGGTAGGCAGCCGACCAACCGTCGGGCTAGTCATCCTTTGGGTGTCGCACCTCGGGCGATGACGTTCCGTCGGTGCCGAGCCCGTTCGTTGACGCCGCTGACCGAGCCACGGGCCGAGCTCGGAGCGACGCGCTTCGCTACTGGTTAGGCAGCGAGAGCGAGTGCAGGATCGTTATCCGCACTTGCGTTTGATCCCGGTTGTTTTACGAGGCCGACCGGGGACCTCGGCTTGCAGCTCTGCCGGAGAACCGACCACGTCGAAACCTGATCGCCCCCGTATGTCGAGCCACATTGTAGCCCCGAAACCGCGCCGCCTCCTAGCGCGACTGCTGTTTCAGTGCCCGCTCGATCTGGCGGTCGGCGTCGCGGCGCGCGATGTCGCGCCGCTTGTCGCGGACGTCCTTGCCGCGCGCAAGCGCAATCTCGACCTTCGCCCGCCCGTCCTTGAAGTAGAGCCGCGTCGGGACGAGGGTGAACCCACGCTCCTGCACCTTGCCGGTGAGGGAGTCGATCTCCCGGCGGTGGAGCAGGAGCTTGCGGTCGCGGTCGGGGTCGTGGTTCTCGATGCCCGCCTGATCGTACGGCGCGATGTGTGCGCCGACGAGCCACAGCTCGCCGTCGCGGAGATCGGCGTACGAACGCCGGAGCTGCGCGCCGCCGGTGCGCAGCGACTTCACCTCCGAGCCGGTCAGGACCAAACCGGCCTCCACCCGGTCGCTCAGGTGGTACTCATGCCTCGCCCGCCGGTTCTCGGCGATCGTCTTTTCTTCGCGCGCCACGGCGCGCAGGCTACTTACGCGACCGCGGCCACCCGCGCCAGCCACGCCCGGATCTCCGCCAGGAAGCCCGGGTCGATCGCGTGCGGCAGCGGGTACTCGCGGTAGAGCACCGACGCTCCGTGCTGCTCGAGCGACGCGCGGGCCTGTCGCGAGAACTCGACGGAGATGATCGGGTCGTGGGTGCCGTGCCCGATCGCGAAGGGCGGGATCTCTTCGAGATCGAGTTCGAAGCCGAAGACACTGGGGATGAACCCTGATAGCGCGATCGAGGCCGCCGGCCTCCGCCGCCCGGCTCCGAGGCTGAAGGCGTATGCCATCACGGCGCCTTGCGAGAAGCCGCCCAGGATCGTGCGGTCGTAGGAAAGCTCGTGCTCGAGCAAGAACCCGTCGAGCCACGCGCCGACCTCCCGGACGGTCTCCCAGAAGGTCTCCGGCTCCGGGTACCCGACCTCCATGAACGCGTACCAGTGCGCGCCGCCCGGCGGCAGCGACAGCGGCCCACGCGGCGTCACTCCGAGCAGCTTCCGCTCGGGGTCGAGGAAGTCGAGCAGCGGGAAGAGGTCGTGCTCGTCGGCGCCGCGACCGTGGAAGAGGACGAGTGCGCCGGCAGGATCGCCGGCGGGGGGCCTTACCTGGTAGTCCACGCGGCCCGCGGGTCGGGCAGCGGAGTCAGCTCCTGCTCGAGCCGGTCACGCAGCGGCTCGTAGTTCGGCGGCAGCGACAGTCGCTCGCCGAGTGTCTCGAGCGGCTCGTCGGACGTGAAGCCCGGCCCGAGGGTGGCGATCTCGAACAGCACGCCGCTCGGCTCGCGGAAATAGATCGACCGGAAGTAGAAGCGGTCGATGATCGGCGTCGGGCGCATCCCCGCCTCCGCGACGCGCTCGCGCCAGGCCTCGTGCTCCTCCATCGGGCTCGACCACGCGATGTGGTGGACCGTGCCGGCTCCGCCGATTCCCGGCTCCTTGGGCGCCTCGTCGTAGGCGTAGAAGCCGCCGCGCTTCTCGCCGCGGGCCTCCCACTCGTTCTCACCCTGCGGCTCGAAGCCGAGGGTGTCCTCGAGCAAGCCGCGGCTCCGCTCGGGGTCATCTGAGTACGCGCGGACCCTCTCGAAGCCCTGCAGCGCGAACTCGGCCGGGATCTCCGGGTGCTCCGCCGTCAGCGGCTCGTCGTCCGTCTCGACGACGCGGAGCTCCAGTCCGAGGCCCTCCGGGTCCTCGAAGCGCAGACTGCCGCCCTCACGGCTCGTCTCGATGCCGCGGTCCTGCAGCCGCTGCTCCCAGAAATCGATGGCGTCCGACGAGGCGACACGCCAGGTGATCGTGTGGATCATCCCGGCGCCGGCGCGACCCTGGCGGGCCCCCGGATACTCGAAGAAGGTGATGTCCGAGCCGGCGCTGCCCTTCTCGTCGGCGTAGAACAGGTGGTAGACGGTTGGATCGTCCTGGTTGACGGACTTCTTGACGAGCCTCAGCCCGAGCACGCCGACGTAGAACTCGACATTGCCGGGGGCATCGCCCGTGATGCACGTGATGTGGTGGATCCCCTCGAACTTCACACCGGCAGTATGCGCAATCGATGCGAGTCTTCGCGACAGGTGGCAGCGGCGTGCTTGGACGGGCGGCGCTGCCGAGGCTGCGGGGGCGCGGACACGAGGTCGTGGCGCCGGGCCTCGAGCTGGATCTGTTCGACCCGGCTCCTGTCAGCGAGGCGCTCGCGGGCGCCGGCGCCGTATACCACCTCGCCACCGCGATTGGAGCCTGGCGCGATAACGACCGGCTCCGGACGGAGGCCTCACGCGTGCTCGTTGACGGCGCGCTGGATGGGGACGCCCAGATCTACGTCTTTCCCTCGATCACGTTCGTTTCGCCGGACAGCCCGATCACGAGGTCGGCGCTGGACGGCGAGCGGGAAGCGCAGCGGTTCGCCGCGAGAGGGCGAACCGGCGTCGTCCTGCGCTTCGGCCTCCTCGACGGCCCCGGCACCGGGTACGAGCGGCCCGATTCGCGCTACGGCGCGACCCTTCACATAAACGACGCCGGCGAGGCGCTGGCGCTCGCTCTCGAGGTGCCGAGCGGTGTCTACAGCGTCTGCCGCGACGACGAGAGCGTCTCGAACGACGCCTTCAAGCGCGCCAGCGGCTGGCGGCCGAAGCGCTAGCGCTCAGGGCAGCTCGAGCTCGATCTTCCCCGCCGGCCGGTCGATCTCGGTGACCTTGACCTCGATCGGGTCGCCCAACCGGTACCGACGGCCTCCGCGCCGTGCGACGAGCGCGGTTCCGAGCCCGTTCAGCTCGAAGTAGCCCGGGAGCTTGCGCACCGGCAGGTAGCCCTCGAACACCTCGCCGAAGCGGACGAAGATCCCGGAGTCGATCAGCCCGTTGATCTCACCGTCGAACTGCGTCTCCCAACCCTCGTGGTAGAGCACCTCGTCGAGGAGCCAGGCGAGGCAGATGTCGTCGGCCCGATGCTCGATGGAGGCGATCAGTCGCTCCTGCTCCGAGGTGTGGCTCGCAAGCTCCTCGAGATCGTCGGGTAGCAGCTCGTCGTCCGCGCCGAGCTCGCGCAGGAGCGTGCGGTGGACGACCAGGTCGGGGTAGCGGCGGATCGGCGAGGTGAAGTGGCAGTAGGCCGGGCTCGCGAGCCCGGAGTGGCCGAGGTTGCGAGGGTCGTAGCGGGCCTGCTTCAGCGCACGGAGTACGAGGGCCGGAAACGCCTCCACCCCGCGCTTCGACTGCTGGACGTACTCGCTGACACGCTCGCTGATCGCACCGGCGAGCTGCGCAGCCTGACCGGGCGTGATCTTGTCGACGTCCGGCGCGGGCGGCGTCGGCACTTCGAGGTCGGCGAGCTTCGCGAGGAGGTGGCCGATCGCCTGCGGATCCGGACGCTCGTGGACGCGATAGAGCGAGGTCCGGCGACGGCCGGCGAGGAGCCCGGCGACGGCCTCGTTGGCAGCGATCATCAACTCTTCGACGAGCAGGTGGGCGTGCGGCTCGGACTCGAGCCAGGCGCGGTCGACGCCGCCCTCGCCGTCGAAGGCGAACGCGATCTCGCGGGTGGTGATCCGGAGCGCACCGCGCGCGAACCGCCGTCGCCGCAGCTCTTCGGCCAGACGCTCGGCCCGACGGAGCCCGTCCGTCAGGCCCGCGTCGGCCTCCTCCCTCCCCTGCAGGATCCGCTCGGCCTGGTCGTACGTCAGGCGCGCACGGCTGCGGATCACCGAGCGGTAGAAGGACGCCTCCCCCGCATCGAGGTTGCGGTCGAACGGGATCTCGACGGTGACACAGAGTCGATCCTGGTTCGGCCGCAGGCTGCAGAGGTCGTCGGCGAGCCGCGGCGGCAGCATCGGGGCGACGCCGCCCGGGACGTACGCCGAGAACGCGCGCCGCGCAGCGCCGTGGTCGAGCGGGGTGCCGGCCGGGACGAAGTGCGACACGTCGGCGATGTGGATCCACGCGCGGAGCCCGTCCCCGTCCTGCTCGACGGAGATCGCGTCGTCGAAATCCTTCGCCGTCTCCGGGTCGATCGTGAACGACAGCCGCTCCCGAAGGTCGACCCGGCCCTCGAGCGTCGGGCGCGGCGGATCGTGCGGCTCGTGTTCCTCGACGAGCCCCTCCTGCTCGAGTAGCGCCTCGAGGACGGCCTGCACCGAGTTGGCCCGACCGAGCGGTTTCTCGAGGCGCGCGCGGCCGCGCCGCGGCGCGACGACGGCGAGCTGGCCCGGGCGCACCTCCTTGATTCCGCGCTTGTCGAGGACGAGCGGGACGCCGGGAGTGAAGAACGGCTCGCCGACCACGAGGCGACCACGGCGGCCGACCTCGACGACGACCCGGTCGGCCAGCTACACCCTCAGGAAGCGGCGGAGCGTGAGGCCGGAGCCGGCTGCGCCGAGCAGCAGCCCCATCGCCATCAGGATCAGCGCGATCGCCCAGAAGGAGAGAGCCTGGACGCCCGGTCCGCTGTCGAGCCGCGGGATGATCGACGGCAACGCGATTTCCTTGCTCAGGAAGAGCAGGACGATCGCCAGAATCGAGCCGCCGAGGCCGCAGATCAGGCCTTCGAGCATGAACGGGCCGCGGACGAACCAGTTCGTGGCACCGACGAGCTTCATCACCTCGATCTCACGGCGACGGGAGAAGATCGAGAGGCGGATCGTGTTCGCGATCAGGATCGTGGAGGCCGCGAGCAGGATGAGGCCGGCTAAGAGGAAGATCGAGTTGATCACGTTCGCCACCTTGAGGATCCGCTTCGCCTTCTCCTCACCGAAGGTGACGTTGTGGACCCCCGCCGGGTACCCGCCGTTCTTCAACGTCCCCGCGATCGATTCCGTGTACTCAGCCTTCACCGGCTCGACCGTGTAGGACGGGCCGAGCGGGTTGTACGGCAGCGGCGTCCCGAAAAGATCCGGACGCTGCTTCTTCATGATCTTCAGCGCCTCTTCCGCGGAGATGAAGTGGAACGTCTTCACCTGGGGGTTCGAGTCGAGCTTGAACCGGACCGCATCGACCTGCTTCGGCGCTGCGTCGCGGTCGAAGAACACCTTCACGACCAGCTCGTCCTTGACGTGGTCGCTCCAGGAGCGCGCGTAGGTCGCGAAGGCGATGAAGAGGCCGAGCAGGAACATCCCGATCAGCACGGTCATCGTCGCGGCAACGGTGGTGGAGACGTTTGCGCCGATCGAACGCACCGCCTCCGAGAGCATCATCTTGAACCTCACTCGGAGGTGTACCCCCCGCGACGCTCGTCGCGCGCGATCCGCCCGTCCTCCAGCGCGATCACGCGGCGGCGCATCTTGTCGACCATCTCGCGGTCGTGGGTCGCCATCACGACGGTCGTGCCCGAGCGGTTGATCCGGTAGAGGAGCTGCATGATCCCGACAGAGGTGTCCGGGTCGAGGTTCCCGGTCGGCTCGTCGCAGACGAGCAGCGGCGGGTGATTCACGAACGCGCGCGCGATCGAGACGCGCTGCTGCTCGCCGCCGGAGAGCTCATCGGGGTACGAGTTGGTCTTGTGGCTGAGGCCGACCATGTTCAGCACCTCGGGCACCTTGCGCCGGATCGCGTTTCGGCTGTCGCCCTGCACCTTGAGCGCGTAGGCGACGTTCTCGGAGGTCGTGCGGTTCGGCAGCAGCTTGAAGTCCTGGAAAACGCAGCCGATGTTTCGCCGCAGCATCGGCACCTTCGAGCGGCGCAGCCGGCCGAGGTCACGGCCGCCGACGATGATCCGGCCGTCGGTCGGCTCGAGCTCCTTCAGCAGCAGGCGCACCATCGTCGACTTCCCGGAGCCCGATGGGCCGACGAGGAAGACGAACTCGCCTTTCTCGATCACGAACGACGCATCCTCCAGGGCGACGACGTTCGGGTCGTAGACCTTGCGGACGTTCTCGAAGACGATCATCGCCCGAGCGGCGGCGGCCTCGGCCGCGCTCGGGGAGCGGTCTTCCTCCTCGCGAAGGCTCGCGGGCGGGTCGTTGACGAGTGTGGGCTCTTGCACAGCTGTCATCGCACAGGCGCTGTTGCGGCGCGGCTTCCTGGTGCTGGACGACGGACGAGTCTAGCGAAAAGACCTGCTAGATCCCCGCTTAGGCCACCTTTCCAGCTGCCTTTTCCAGGAGATATGCCTGGATGAAGCCGTCGAGGTCGCCGTCCAGTACGGCCTCGGTGTTTCCCGTCTCGAAGTCGGTCCGGTGGTCCTTGACCATCTGGTACGGGTGGAGGACGTAGCTCCGGATCTGGCTGCCGAAGCCGGTGTTCTGCGCCTCGCCGCGCTCGCGCGCCAGCTCGGCCTCGCGCTCCTCCTCGGCCACCTCGGCCAGGCGGGAACGCAGCATCCGCAGTGCTGTCTGCTTGTTCGAGGACTGTGAGCGCTCGTTCTGGCACTGGACGACGATGCCCGTCGGGAGGTGTGTGATCCGGACGGCTGAGTCTGTCTTGTTGACGTGCTGGCCACCCGCACCGCTGGCACGGTACGTGTCGACGCGGATGTCCTCGTCCGCGATCTCGACCTCGGAGTCGTCTGTGACGAGCGGCGCGACGATCACCTGCGCGAAGGACGTCTGGCGCCGGTGAGCCGAGTCGAACGGCGAGAGGCGGACGAGCCTGTGGACCCCCCGCTCCGCCTTGAGCGTGCCGTAGGCGTTCTCGCCGACGATCGTCAGCGCGGCCGATTTCAGGCCCGCCTCCTCCCCGGGGCTCGCCTCGACGAGCTCCGCCCGGAAGCCGTGGCGCTCGGCCCAGCGGAGGTACATGCGGACGAGCATCTCTGCCCAGTCCTGCGCGTCCGTCCCGCCCTCGCCGGCGTGGATCGTCACCAGGGCGTCGCCGGCGTCGTACTCGCCGGAGAAGAGCGCGTCGAGTCTCAGTCGGTCCAGCTCGCGCTGGATCGGCTGAAGCTGCTCGGCGATCTCGTCCTGGAGCGACCCATCGAGCTCGAGCAGCTCCCTCGCATCGTTGAACTCGCGGGTCAGCTCGTCGTAGGTCTGAAGCTTCCTCGTCGCCCGGGCGTGCTCGGAGGAGATCGCTGCGGCCCGCGTCTGGTCGTCCCAGAAGCCGGGCTCGCCCATCGCCGACTCGAGCTCGTCGGCGCGGGCCTTCAGGCCGTCGGGGTCAAAGGTAATCACGGACCCAGGCGAGCTGGGCCCCGATTTCCTTCAAGCGCTCCTCGACTGTCTGTGTGGCCTCGGCCATGCGCCGCGTGATCGTAGCTACGGCCGGTGCTTGAAGCGCAGGCCCGACCAGGTGTCGTCGATCGAGGCGACCTTGTAGTCGACCCAACCGGCGGCCATGCCGCGCTCCCGGACCAGCGGCTCGGTCAGGTCGCCGCGCGCCGTCTTGCCGCCCTTCGGCCAGGCGATCCAGATGCTGCCGCCGTTTTGGACGGCGGCGAGGGCGTCACCTAGGTGTTCGTCGAGCTCTGCCGGCGTCTCGACGAACAGCATCACGAGCTCGGCCGGGCCGTCGGTCAGTCGGGCGGTCTCGAGCTTGTCGGCGAGCCCGTCCGGCGGTCGGATCAGCCGGATGGTCGCGCTTCCCGTCGCTCCCAGCTTCTGCTCGAGGGAGCGGCCTGCGTAGAGGGCCATCGTGTCCGGGACGATCGGGTCGTCGGGCGGCCGCTCGATCGCCGTTCGGAGCTGGGTTGCGACCCCGTCCCAGTCGGCGTAGCGGGCATCCGAGAGAATCGCGCGAACCCGGTCGACCTTCTCGGGCTCGCCCCCGGCGAACACCTGCGGGACGTGCCGCGTCACCGGCTGGCGTCGGAGTTGGATGCCCATCACCAGCCCTTCGCTCGGCCGGCGGTCGAGGTCGATCACCACCGCGTCGGGCGGGTCTGCACCGAGCGCCTTGAGCTCTGGCGGCCCTTTGGGCGCGACCGTCTCGACCTCATCGGCGAGCCCGCGGATGCTCGTGAGCTTGTCGTCGAGCTCCTTCGCCCAGCTGATCAGGACAACGCGCATCGCGCGCGGGAGCCTAGACGGCTACGCGCCGTGGCACTTCTTGTACTTCTTGCCGGATCCGCACGGGCACGGGTCGTTCCTGCCCACCTTCTCCCACTCCGACGCCACCTTCGGCCGCTGGGTCGCCACCGTCGTGGCGCCGCCCTCGAATGCGCCCGCCTGCGCTCCGGCCATCGCGGTCGCACCCGCCGCGGCGATTGCGTCCGACCCCGCCAGCGACTCGTGCTCGTACGCGAAGGAACCGTTGCCGTCGACCGCCATCTCCTCAGTCAGATCCTCGACGTCGCTCGGCGTCACTTCGGCGTGGAAGAGCAGCGACACGACCTCCTCGCGGATCTCGCGGCTGAGCTGCTCGAACATCAGGTGGCCCTCGTGGCGGTACTCGACGAGCGGATCCTTCTGGGCCATCGCGCGGAGATGGACGCCCTCCCGGAGGTAGTCCATCGACTCGAGGTGCTCGCGCCAGCGCTGGTCGACCACCTGGAGGATCACGTAGCGCTCGACCTGCCGCGCGATCTCGTCGCCCCATGACTCCGTCCGGTCGCGGTACTCCTCCTGCGCCGTCTCGCGGAAGTCGTCGACGAGCGCCTCGCGCGACAGCTCCGGCAGATCCTCGCGGAGCTCCTCGACGGTCACGTCGGTGCCGAAGGTGGTGTTGACGGCCTCGACGAGCGCGTCGAGGTCCCACTCCTCGGTGAACTCCTCGCTCGTGTACTCCATGACGATCGCCTCGACGACCTCGTCGATCCACTGCTGGACGTCGCCGGAGAGATCGTCGCCCTCGAGCACGCGCCGGCGCTGGCCGTAGATCACCTCGCGCTGCGTGTTGAGGACGTCGTCGTATTTGAGGACGTTCTTCCGCATCACGAAGTTCTGCTCCTCGACCTTCTTCTGGGCGTTCTCGATCTGCTTCGAGAGGATCGAGGCCTCCATGGGTTGGTCGTCGGGGAGCTTGAAGCGCTCCATGATGTTGTAGATCCGGTCGCCGGCGAA
>DATDKA010000109.1:0-13428 GCA_036520235.1 Gaiellaceae bacterium | reverse complement strand
CACAAACCGCAAGGTAAAGAAGATGTGAAGCCTCCCCCATTCGGGTGATGCGCCGTCCGAGAGGTGTGTAACACTGCCGCCCTCGTGGTGCGGGGGGGCCGCACACTCTCCGCCCTGATAGTCACGGGGATCGCGCTACTGACGTGCTCGCCCAGTGCATCCCCCGCTGAGCTGATCAGGGCCACGGGCGTTTCGACGCTCAGTGCTCAGGAGCAGAGCCTGCTTGCTGCGATCAATGCTGCGCGCGCGGCGCACGGCGCACCGCCGCTCAGGGTCGGAACGCGGCTCCAGCGCGCGGCGGACGCTCACTCGGCTGCGATGGCGCGCAGCGGCTCGTTCACACACGGCAACTGGTACCAGCGGCTTCGCGCGCACGGCGTCCGCGGACACACGCTCGGCGAGACGATCGCTTGGGGCGCCGGCTCCTACGGGACGGCGCAGGCGATCGTTTCGATGTGGCTCGCGAGCCCGTCGCACCGCACGACCATGCTGGGACGGGGCTTCAGGTGGGTGGGCGTCGGGATCGCGACGGGCCGCATGAGCGGCTTCTCGGGCGCGAACGTCGCGACGGCCGACTTCGCCGGCTAGCCGCCGGAGGGCGCAGTGGGGCCTCGCTCGTCGCAGAGCTGCGATGGTCGTTCCGAGGCAAGGACGCAGGGAGCGTCCGTATCGGTGAGATACGGGCGCGACCGAGGACGCAGTCCTCGGGGCGAGCAGCGAAGCTCGGCGGCACAGCCGATGCCCCGCTGCGCCCTCCTTACTCCACGAGCAGCTCGCGCAGCTCGGCGATCTTCTCGCGGCGCAGGTCGTCGCGCTCGCCGCGGCGGACCCGGTCGAGCAGCCCCTCGACGACCGCCGCGAGCTCGACCGGATTGAACGGCTTCGTGATGTAGTCGACGCCGCCGAGCTCGAGCCCTCTCGCGCGGTCGCGGAGCTCCGCGCGGGCGGTGAGGAAGACGAGCGGGATCTGGTTCGTCTCGTCGCTCTCGAACAGTTGCTCGGCGACCTGCCAGCCGTCCATCCCGGGCATCATCACGTCGAGCAGGACGACGTCGGGCTTCTCGGCGCGCGCCGTTGCCAGTCCCTCCTCGCCGTCCGCCGCCTCGAGCACCTCCATCCCCTCGGCCTCGAGGTTGACGCGGCACAGGAGCCGGATCGGGGGTTCGTCGTCTACGACCAGGACCTTGGTCACGCTCAATCGCCTGTATACCCGTAGATCCGGCCGGTCACTCGCCTACCCCAGTCTCGGTCGGGAGCTCGAAGACGAAGCTCGCGCCGTGGGCGGCGTCCGGATCGACCCACAGCCGGCCGCCCATCGCCGCCGCGAGGCCGCGCGCGATGAAGAGGCCGAGGCCCGTCCCACCCGCGTCGGGGCCGCCGGGATCGGCGCGGTAAAACTTCCGGAAGATGCGCTCCTGCTCTCCGCTCGGGACGCCCGAGCCCTCGTCGGCGACGCGCACCTGCACGGCATCGGGTGTGCGCCGAGCGGCCACTGTCACCGTGCCGCCGTCGGGTGAGTACTTGACCGCGTTGTCGAGGAGGTTGGTGAGGATCTGGCGCACCTTGTCCCGGTCGGCCGTCGCAGCCAGCGGTTCCTCCGGTACGTCGATCACGAAGCGTCGGCCGTTCACGAGCTCGCGCTGCACGCTCGAGACCACGTCGGTGACGACGTCCCTGAGATCCGTCGGCACGAGCTGGACCTGGAGATCGCCCGCCTCCAGCCGCGCCACGCTGAGCAGCGCGTCGACGATGCCCGTCAGCCGCTCCGCCTCGGTCGCGATGTAGTTGAGGAAGGTGCGGCGCTCGTCTTCGCCGAAGGCGACGTCCTCGCGGAGCAGCGTCTCGGCGAAGCCGTAGATCGACGTCAGCGGCGCGCGGAGCTCGTGCGAGACGGTCGAGACGAACCCGGACTTCAGCTGCTCCACGAGCCGGTCGGACGAGACGTCTCGGAACGCGTAGATCCGGCCGGCGACCGCCCCGGCAGGGTCGCGCATCACGGCCTCGCTGACGGAAAGCCAGATCTCCTCGCCGCCGCGCTGGATCTGGATCAGCCCGCGTCCTTCCGCGGACGTCTCGTCAGGGTCGAGGCTCCGCTGCAGCACGTCGGACGGCGCGCGGCCGAGTGCCTCCGATGCAGGCACGCCGGTGATCTCCTCCGCCGCCGGGTTCCAGAGCACGACGTTCCCCTCGCGGTCCACGGCGACGATGCCGTCCGCGACGTTGCCGAGGATCGCCATGCTCCGCTCCTGCTCTAGCGCGACGCGCTGGTAGAGCTCGGCGTTCGAGAGGAACGCCGACGCATTCCCTGCGAGCGCGACGATCGCCTCGACCTCCTCCTCACGCCAGGTTCGCGGCTCGCGCCCGTAGACCGCGAGCACGCCCTGGACGGCGCCCTCCGGGCCGACGAGCGGCGCGCCGAGGAAGGCGCGGTGACCTCCCTCGAGCAACGGGTCCGACGAAGCCATCAGCCCCTCGACCTCGCCGAGCGCGACCGGGGCCCGCGTGTTCGCCACCTCACCCGCAAGCTCGCCGACGGCAGAGGCCCGCGTGCCGACGGCCGCTTCCGTCCCCTCGCCGTAGGCGGCGCTCACAACGAGCTCCTCGCCTTCGAGCGTGCTCACGACCGCCGCATCGGCGCCGACGAGCGCCGGCGCCCGCTGCACGATCTCCTCGAGGATCAGTTCAGGGTCGAGCTCGCTCGCGAGCTGCGTGCCCGTGCGCGCCAGGTGCTGCGCGATCGCGCGGGACCGGCGCTCGCCCTCGTACAGCTCCGCCCGCTCGAGCGCCCCGCGCGCGGCGCCTGCCAGATTGTGCGCGACCTCGATCTCGTCGTCCGTGAAGGACTGCTCCTCGGCGAAGAACACCAGGCCGAGGCCCGGCCCCGCCCGTCTCGGAGCCTCGACGGGAACGGCGAGCAGCGAGGTGAAGCCGGCCTCCTCGGCGACGGCCGCCCAGTCGTCCCCGAACCTGTCGTCCGAGGCGAGGACGGGCGCGGCCACGATACGCCCGCGCCTTGCAGACTCGAGCAGCGGCCCCGTTCCCGGCAGGCCTTTGGCCAGAAACGACTCGAGGCTCTCCGGCAGCTCGTGGCTCCCGGCGAGCCGCAGCTCCGTCGGCTGCGGCATCAGCACGGCCGAGAAGGACCCGCCGAGCGCTTCGCTCGCCGCCTGTGCGACGGCGTCGAGCGTCTCGTGGAGCGACAGCGGCTGCGCGAGCACCGACGCGATCCCGAAGAAGCCGCGCTGGATACGGACCTGGCGCGCGCTCTGCTCGATACTCGCGACGTTCCGCAGCGCGACCGAGCCGAGACTCGCGAAGGCCTCGAGCACCTCGACGTCCTCCGGACTCCAGCTGCGACTCGCGTCGCGCGCTCCGACCCCGATCACGCCGCGCACCTCGCCCCACCAGGTCATCGGCGCGACCATCGCCGCGGCAAATCCCTCGTAGGCCGGGTGGGGCGCCGCAACGTCGCCGTAGTCGCTCGACACGGTGCCCTGGCCGCGGCGCATCGCCTCCCCGGCGAGCGCCTCGTCGGCCTTGAACTCGAACTCGATCAGCTCGGGCGGCAGACCGTAGACGGCGGCGCAGCGGAGCATCCCGCGGCGGGTGTCGAGCAGGTAACAGTCCGCCGCGTCGGCGTCCAGGAGCTTCGTCACCTCGACCACGAGCCGCTGCAGCACCGTCTCGACCCGAAGCTCGCTCGTCATCGCGTGGGCGGCCTGGACGAGCGCAGCCTGGCGGTCGAGGCGCTTCTGGTTCTCCTCCAGGAGCTGGGCTGTATGGAGTGCGAGCCCAATCTCCCGTGCGACGGACTCGGCGAGAGCGGCCTCGGTAGGCGACCACGGTTGCGCCTCCTCGCGATGGAGCACGAGCGCGCCGATCGTCCGCTCGAAAACGAAGATCGGCACCGCCAGCGTCGACCGCGTGCCGTAGTCGAGTAGAAGCTGCACGCTGCCGAGCCGCGGATCCGAGAGCTCCGGCGCGTCGGTCACGTCCGCGACCGCCACGGTCCTGCGGTCGCGGATCGCGAGGTTCGGGGCCGGCAGCCGCGCGGAATCGGCGCTCCCGATCGGCTCCGCGCCGTCGGCCGTCCACTCGGCCGGGACGGGCGTCGAGCCGCCGGGCTCGCCGAGCCGGACGAGGCACCGCTGGAGGCCGAGCGCCTTGCCTACCTCCTCCACGGCGACGCGGAGCAGGGCCTCCGTGTCGTGCTCCGACCGGACTTTCCGCCCGATTTCCGCGATCAGGCGCTCGCGCCCGAGTGCCTCCTCGAGCTGTGCCGCGGAGCGCGTTCGCTCCATCGCGAGGGCCGATTCGGCGGCGAGCGCCTCGAGCAGCGCGACCTCTTCGGAAGCGAAGGGCCGCCGCTCCTTCGTGGTGGCGACGATCAGTACGGCGATCACGCTCTCGCCGGACACGAGTGGCACGAACGCCGCACTCTTCGCGCCGACGCGTTCGGCCACGCGGCGGTTCACTCTCGGCGAGGACTCGACGTCGTAGATCGTCACGGGCGCGGCCTCGAACGCGACACTTGCGACGGCGGACGCCTCGTGCTCGAGGTCGATCCGAATCGACGGCCACCAGTCGACCTCGGCGCCGCCGCCTCGCGCGTGGAGCCCGGTCGCCTCCTTCCCGTCCGCGGAGATCACCATGACCGCGGCGAAGTCGGCCTTGAGGAGCTTGACGACCTCGTCGAGCAGGAGGCGCGCAATCGATTCGGGGTCGTCGGCGCCCGCCAGCCCGGCCGACAGGAAGGTGACCGTGTCGAGTGTGGTCGGTGGCGGCGGCTCGGAGTCGTCCTCGGCGTCCGCCGGCGCGGGCGTCCCGGTCGGCGTGCGGCGCCGGCTGACGACGAGCAGCACGACCGCGACGACGAAGATGAGGGCCGCGGCGCCGAGCAGCAGGTAGCCGACGACGGCCGCAGCGTGCGGCGGCGCGGTTAGGGGCACGCTGATCGACGCCACAGGGTTGCCTCGATGATACGGCGCGGAGCGGGCGGGAGCGGCGTCGGATACGAGGGAGGGCCCGCCGCTCGGGGGGGTCGGTGCGGCGGGCGCTCCCCAGTGCTCACCGCGGATCGTGGCCAGGTACGCGCACCGCGGTTCGCGTCGCCCAGTGGAAAGGACGCTACCCCCAGATGAGTCAGATTCCAATAGGCCGACCGGCCCATCTTTGTAAGCGGGAAAACGGCCCCGGGCTACGATGCGGGCATGGTGAAGCGCGTCCTCCTGGCATCCCCCCGCGGCTATTGCGCGGGGGTCGAGCGCGCCGTCGAGACCGTCGAGCGGCTGCTCGACCTCCACGGCCCGCCGATCTACGTGCGGAAGCAGATCGTCCACAACGCCCACGTCGTCCGCGAGCTCGAGGAACGGGGCGCGATCTTCGTCGAGCGCGAGACCGAGGTGCCCGAGGGGGCGACGGTCGTCCTCTCCGCACATGGAGTCGCGCCGTCGGTCTACGAAAACGCGAAGACGCGGCGGCTGAACACGATCGACGCCACCTGCCCGCTCGTCACGAAGGTGCACGTGGAGGCACGCAGGTACGCCTCCGAGGGGTACGAGATCGCGCTGATCGGCCACGAGGGCCACGAGGAGGTGGTCGGGACGACGGGCGAGGCGCCGGAGGCGATCGTCCTGATCCAGACCGTCGACGACGCGGAGCGGGTCGAGTTCTCGGATCCCGAGCGCGTCGCCTACATCACGCAGACCACGCTGTCCGTGGACGAGACGTCCGAGATCATCGCCGCGTTGCGCCGACGGTTCCCGGCGATCCGCGCCCCGAAGCGGGACGACATCTGTTACGCGACGTCGAACCGCCAGTGGGCGGTGAAGGATCTGCTCTCCGAGGTCGACCTACTGCTGGTGATCGGCTCGCGGAATTCGTCCAACTCGAACCGGCTGGTCGAGGTCGCGCGCGCCGGCGGCGTCGCCGCGCACCTGATCGACGACGAGAGCGACATCGAGGACGGCTGGCTCGACGGCGTCGAGACCGTCGGGATCACCTCGGGCGCCTCGGCGCCGGAGAAGCTCGTGACGCGGGTGTGCGACTGGTTCCGTGCCAGGGGCGTCGAGTCGATCGAGCCGTTCAGGTCGGTCGAGGAGGACGTCGTCTTCCGCCTCCCGGTCGAGCTCCGCCGAGAGCTCGCGCTCGCGGACGCGCAGAGCTAAGACGCCTTCGCGATCTTCGGCTCGGTCGAGCCGCCGTCGGCCTCGATCGTCACTGCCAGCACCTCGCTCTTGATCCACTCCGCGTGCTGTTCCAGCAGGTCGGCATCTCCCGACGGCAGGGTGACCGCGATGCGGTCGGTGAGCTCGAGGCCGGCCTCGCGCCGCATCGAGTTCAGGCGGTGGATCAGATCGAGCACCCGGCCTTCCCGCAGCAGCTCCTCGTCGAGGCGCGTGTCGAGCGCCACAGTGATGCCGTCCTCCGAAACGAGCTCCCAGCCCTCCTTGCCGCGACGCTCCACGAGCACCTCGTCCGGCGCGAGCTCATGCCCCGCGACCCGGAAACCGCCGTTCGACCGTTCGAACTCGCCGGCAGCGAGGGCCGCTCGCACCGCGCCGAGCTCGCCGCCGAGCTTCGGCCCGAGCACCGGGAGGTTCGGCCGCACGACGAGCTCCTCTGCCTCGACCTCACCCTGCTCGACCTCCTTCACGCGGAGCTCGTCCCGCACCTCCGCGACGTGCTCCTCCGAGAGAGAGACGCCCTGCACCACGAGCCGGCGCAGCGGCTGGCGCAACTTCAGCCCTGAGGCCGATCGCGCCTGGCGGCCGAGCTCGACGACCCGCCGCGTTTCCGCCACCTCGTCGAGGAGCGCCCGATCCGGCGACTCCACCTCGGGCCAGCCGGCGAGATGCACCGACTCCGGAGCGCCCGCCACGGGCCCGCGCACGAGCACGTCCCACAGGTGCTCGGCCAGGAACGGCATCACCGGGGCGATCACACGCAGCCCCTGGACGAGCGCGTGCCAGAGCGTGCCGAAGGCGCCCTCGTCGAAGGAGTAGAAGCGGCGGCGCGAGCGGCGGATGTACCAGTTCGAAAGGTCGTCGACAAGGCGCTCGAAGGCCCGAATCACGTCCACCGTCAGGAACGCTTCGTACGCCTCGGTCGCCTCTTCGACGAACGCTCCCACGCGCGCGACGAGCCAGCGGTCGAGCGGTGCTTCCGCAGGGGGCTGCGTCCCCCACACAGGACGGAACCCCTCGATGTTCGCGTAGGTGACGAAGAAGCCCACCGAGTTCCAGAGCGTGAGCAGCTTGCGCTTGATCTCGTGGGCGGGGCCGTACCCGAAGAGCAGGTTCCGGTCAGGCGGCTGCGCGCAGAACTGCCAGCGCATGACGTCGGCGCCCATCCGGGCGAACGCCTCCTCCGCCTCGATCATGTTCCCCCACGAGCCGTGCATCTCGTGTCCGTGCTCGTCCAGCATCTTCTCGTAGCCGAGCACCTCGTTGTACGGCGCGCGGCCGGTCAGGGCGACCGACATGAAGTGCTGCGAGTAGAACCACAGCCGGATCTGCTCGCGCATCTCCGAGACCCAGTCCGCCGGGAACCACTCCTCCCAGTAGGCGTGATCGGGGAGGTCGGCACGGGTGAGCCCGTGCGCCGCGCCCGTCGCGTAACCCTCGGGCACGAACTCGGGGCTCCGCCAACCGAGCGTCGAGAACGGGACGATGCCAGCGTCGAGCCAGACGTCGCCGACCTCGGGGATGCGCCGGACTTTCTCGCCGCACGCCTCACAGCGAATCGGGACCTCGTCGATCCAGGGCCGCCGCAGCTCCTCGAGCTGGTCGAGGCCGTCGACTGCCCGGTGCTCGAGCTCGTCCCGGGA
This sequence comes from Gaiellaceae bacterium, assembly GCA_036520235.1. GTDB lineage: Bacteria > Actinomycetota > Thermoleophilia > Gaiellales > Gaiellaceae > JACDAN01. Next base: position 5,600 of record DATDKA010000109.1, on the reverse strand, counting down.
GCCGATCACGTTCAGGTGGCCGCAGCTGCACTCGTAGAACGGGAGCGGCAAGCCGTAATAGCGCCGCCGGGAGATGTTCCAGTCGCCCATGTTTCGCAACCAGTCGTCCATGCGCTTGCCCATGTACTCCGGCGTCCACTTCACCGCGGCGTTCGTGTCGAGCAGCTGCTGGCGAAGGTCCTCGACCCCGAGAAACCAGTCGTCGGTGACCCTGAAGATGAGCGGCGTCGAGCAGCGCCAGCAGTGCGGGTAGCGATGGACGATCTCGCCAGACTCGACGAGGCGGCCCCGCTCTGCGAGGTTCTGCACGATCTGGTCGGTGGACTCGACCGTGCTTGCACCGTGAAGCCAGCCGAAGGAGTCGTAGAAGCGGCCGCTGTCGTCGACCGGGACGATCACACGCAGGCCGAGCGCCGTCCCGAGCTCGAAGTCCTCTGTGCCGGCGCCCGGGGCGATGTGGACGATCCCGGTCCCTTCCTCGAGCGACACCTCGTCCCACGGAATCACGCGGTGCTCGGTGCCCGCCGCACCGGGGAGATCGTCGAACGGCCCCTCGTAGGTGAGGCCGAGGAGCTCATCGCCCTTCACCGTCTGAACGGCCGGGTCGTCGGGATACCGGTCCCGCGCCCCCCAGTCGCCGTTCTCCCGCAGGATGTAGTCGGCGTCGGGCTTCACCGCCGCCGCGACGTTCGCGGGCAGCGTCCACGGTGTGGTCGTCCAGACGACGAGCGACTCACCCGGGCGCTCCGTAAGCGGTAGCCGGACGAAGACCGACGGATCGGTCTTCTCCCGGTAGACGTCGCTCATCGTCAGCTCGTGCTGCGAGATCGACGTGCCGCAACGTGGGCACCACTCCGTCGAGCGGTGGCCCTTGAAGACGCGGCCGGCCTCGTGCATGACCTTGAGGAACCGCCAGATGTACTCGATGTTCGTGTCGCTGAAGGTGAAGTAGTCCCGCCCCCAGTCCATCCACTGGCCGAGCCGCTTCGATCCCCGGGTCAGCTCCTCCGCCGACCACACCACCTTCTCCCGGCAGCGGCGCGCGAACTCGGCGAGCCCGTACTCCTCGATCTCACGCTTCGAGTTCAGGCCGAGCTCGCGCTCGACGCCGACCTCGATCCAGAGCCCCTGGCAGTCGAAGCCGTTCTGGTAGCGCTGGTGGAACCCGCGGAGTGCCTTGTAGCGCTGGAAGACGTCTTTCAGCGTCCGGCCCCAGGCCGTGTGGACGCCCAGGATCTTGTTGGCGGTGACCGGGCCGTCGATGAAGCTCCACTTGGGCCCGTCCGCGTTCTGCTCCCGGAGCTTCTCGAAGGTGCCCTCTCCCTCCCAGCGCTCCAGCACGGCGAGCTCGAGCGCCGGATGATCCGGCACCGGGGGCAGTGCTTCGAAGACCTGACCGGCCATGCGTTCGATTTTACGGAGGGGCGGGAACACGCCAGCCGTGCCCGTCGTTAGCCTCTCGGCAACCCTTTCGAAAGGACGATTGATGTCTCAAGCACAGACCGTTACCGAGGCGACCTTCGACCAGGAGGTCCTCGGGTCCGGCACACCGGTCCTCGTCGACTTCTGGGCCGAGTGGTGCCAGCCGTGCAAGCTCGTCGAGCCCGCCCTCGAGCGGATCGTCGAGGAGCGCAACGGCGAGATCAAGCTCGTCAAGGTCAACATCGACGAGGAGCAGGGGCTCGCGCAGCGCTACGGCGTCGCGTCGATCCCGTTCATGGTGCTCTTCAAGGACGGCGAGCCAGCGGCCGCCGCCATCGGCGCGCAGCCGAAGTCGGCGCTCGAGCGCTCACTCGGCCTCGAGCCCGTCGAGGCCTAGCGCAGCCTGCCGGGCTTCCTGCTGATCAACCCGCGCTCGGGTGACGACAACCCGAGCGCGGACGACCTGGTGGAGGAGGCCCGCCGCCGCGGGGTCGAGACGCACGTGCTCGACGCCGAAGCGGACGACCCGGCCGAGCTTGCTCGCGCCGCCGACGCCGACGCGATCGGCGTGGCCGGCGGGGACGGGTCGCTGGCGCCGATCGCCGAGGTGGCGATCGGGCGCCACCTGCCGTTCGTCTGCATCCCCTTCGGGACGCGCAACCACTTCGCGCGGGACGTCGGGCTCGACCGCAACGACCCCATCGCCGCTCTTGACGCGTTCGTCGACCGGCAGGAGCAGCGGATCGATGTCGGGCGCGTCGGCGACCGGCTCTTCCTGAACAACGTCTCGCTCGGCCGCTACGCCGACCTCGTTCACCGGCGGGAGCACCACAGGCGCCGCCGGGTCGCGATGGCGCGCCTTCGCGCGCTCGCCGTGTTCGCGCGGCACCCGCGGGGGATCGAGCTCGCGATCGACGGTCGGCCGGTCGACGCGCAGATCGCGTTCGTCGGGAACAACCGCTACAAGCTCGACCTCTTCTCGCTCGGCGAGCGCGAGCAGCTCGACGAGGGCCGGCTCCACCTCGCACTCGCAGGATGGAATCCGACCAACTGGGAGGAGCGCCTGACGGGCCGCCTGACGATCGACACGCCCGCGCACCACGTCACGGCGGCGACCGACGGCGAGCCGGCGGAGCTCGAGACGCCGCTCGAGTTCAGCATCGAGCCGCTGGCGCTACGCGTGCTCTTGCCGCGCGCGCCACGCTGAGAGCACATCCTCGATGTGCCCGAACGCGAGCTCGGCCACGGGCACCTCGTCGGCGGCGAAGAAGCGCAGTTCGGCGACGTCGTCCGCCGGCTCCGGCGTGCCGCTGTCGATCCGCGCTGCGTAGTAGACGTTGAAGGTGTAGACCGTGCGGCGCTTGTACTCGTACTGGTCGATCCAGATCCCCAGGAGCTCCTCTTCGCGGAGCCCGATCCCCGCCTCCTCGTCGAGCTCGCGCCTCAGGGAGTCGAGCGGGTGCTCGCCTTCCTCGACGAAGCCGCCGGGCAAGTCCCACTTCCCCGCCTGCGGGTCGGTGGCGCGGCGGCTGAGCATCACACGGCCTTGATCGTCCGAGACGACCGCCGAGGCGGTCGGCATCGAGTGGGCGTAGGTGACGAACCCGCAGTTCGGGCACTCGACCTTCCCGCCCTCGGGACGGATCGCCGTTGCGCAGACCGGACAGTGGTTCCAGCCGTCGAGCTCCCCCACGGCCGCAACAATACGGGCGTGCCCCGCCACGTTCCCGCCTCGGTGACCGAGCTCTCGCGAATCGGGCTCCTCTCCTCGCTGCCCGGCGAGCTGCTGATCAAGCTGGCCGGCCGGATGGAGCGCGAGGAGTTCATGCCGGGGAAGTCGATCGTGACCGAGGGTGAGGAGGGCGAGCGGCTCTACTTCGTGCTCAGCGGCCTCCTGGCGGTGACGCAGGAGGGTCGCGGACCCCGGCGGATGCTGAAGCCGGGCGACTACTTCGGCGAGGTGGCGCTCGCGATGGACATCCCGCGGACGGCGACCGTTTTCCCGGTCACGCCCGTCGTGCTCGCGAGCTGCGACCGCGAGACGTTCGACGAGTTCATCCGCCCGCTGTTTTCCGAGCCCGACTAGCAGCGCTTACACTCGCGGCCTGCGGCGCGCGAACTGGCTCCACTCGTCCGGGGGATCGGAGGACTGCCCGGCCCGCCGACCAACCTAGAGGGAAGGCCTTGCCGCATTCCGCCGCACGGATACCCGTTTACCGGGGCGCTTTCGGGCCGCACGAAGCCGAGCGTCTGCTTTGGCGTGCCGGCTTCGGCCCCAGGCGCGGGCAGGCGCGGTCCCTCGCGAAGAAAGGGCTCGACGGGGCCGTCAAGTCGCTGACTGCCCCGGGCCACGGACGGATGGTCGGGCCGAAGCCGAGGGACGACAAGGGCCGGCCCCTCGCCCCGCGCGACGCCTGGGGCCACGATCACCTCTGGTGGCTCGACCGCATGGTGCGGAGCAACCGGCCGCTCGTCGAGCGCATGACGCTCGTCTGGCACGACTGGTTCGCGACCTCGAACGAGGGCGTCGGCTCGCAGGCGCTGATGCTGCGGCAGAACGCGCTCTTCAGACGCTACTGGCTCGGCTCCTTCGAGCACCTCCTCCTGGCGGTGACGAAGGACCCGGCGATGTTGATCTGGCTCTCCGGCACCGAGAACACGAAGTGGTCGCCGAACGAGAACTACGGTCGCGAGCTGATGGAGCTCTTCACCCTCGGAGCGAGCCGCGGGTACACCGAACGCGACGTCCGCGAGCAAGCGCGGGCGCTGACCGGCTTCCGCAACGACTGGCGGCGGAGCGTCGGGCCGACGAACTTCCGCTTCGACCGCGAACGGCACGACCTCGGCGTCAAGCGGATCTTCGGCAAGCGCGGGCGCTTCGACTGGCGCGACTCTTGCCGGCTCTGCCTGCATCACCGCAACCACCCCTCGTTCTTCGTCGAGAAGCTCTGGAGCTACTTCATCCCGGTTGCGCCCCCGCACGGGACCCAGAAGGCGCTCGAGCATCTCTACGTCAGCCGCGGCTATGCCGTCCGCCCGGTCGTGGAGGCGATCCTCAAGCATCCGCTGCTCTACAAGGGCCCGCGGATGGTCAAGCCGCCGATCGTTTTCACCGCCGGCCTGCTGCGCGCCTCGGGCCGCGGGATCGACACCGAGTCGTGGACCTGGCTCTGCGCGAACGCAGGCCAGCAGCTCTTCTTCCCGCCGAACGTCGCCGGCTGGAACGACGACCGCTGGCTCGACACGGCCTCCTACCTCGCTCGTTGGGACATCGCGGGCCGCGTCACGAGGCCGGCCGTGCTCGAATCGGGCAAGGACAAGGCGCCGTTCGACGCGGACAAGCTCGTCGAGCGGGCGCTCCGCTTCTGGGGCAACCCGTCGATCTCGCGAAAGACGCGGCGCGTGCTCCTCTCCTACACGAAGCGGGCGATGCGCACCGCCAATCAGGACTGGAAACGCAAGAGCTACCCGCCGCTGATCGAGAACTCCCTCCGGCACCTGATCGCCGTCTCACCCGACCTCCAGACCTCCTGACCCATGGCCCGTTGCTGTCACGAGTTCTCCCGGTCCTCGCTGATGCACACGGCGGTCGCGGAGGCCGCGTCCGGCCTGCCCGCGATCGAGCCGGGGATGCCGCTTCCGGCCGGGACCGGCCTCGACCGGCGATCGTTCGTCCTCCGCTCGGCCGGGCTCGCGCTCGCCGTCTACGGGGCCGGGGCGCTCAAGCTGCCCCTGTTCGAGGAAGGCGTCCTCGAGGCGGCCGCCGCCGCGCCGAACCAGCCTGTGCTCGTCTCGCTCTTCCTCGACGGCGGCGCCGACTCGCTGTCGCTGCTCGCTCCGGTCGGCGACCCCGACTACAAGCGACTGCGCCCGAAGCTCGCGCTGCCCGACTCGGGCCTCGCCTTCACCGAGGATCCGCGCCTGCGCTGGCACCCGTCTGCTGCGTCGCTGCGGACGCTCCACCTCGAAGGCAAGCTGACCGTGCTACCGACGGTCGGCTACACCGACGCCGACCAGTCGCACTTCACCTCCCGGCACTACTGGGAGGTCGGCGCGACGAACGCCGGCCTGCGCACGGGATGGATGGGCCGCTACCTCGACAAGGCGGGCCGCAACGACAACCCGCTCCAGGGGCTGAGCCTCGACGGCGAGCTTTCTCCGTCGATCGCGACGAGGAA
>DATDKA010000108.1:0-10539 GCA_036520235.1 Gaiellaceae bacterium | reverse complement strand
GAAGGGAGATCCGCCATGAGTTCCGTTCTGATCAAGGGAGGCCGTGTGATCACGGCGGCCGATGACTACGTCGGCGACGTCTTCGTCGAGAACGAGCGGATCTCCCTCATCGGAGAGTCCCTCGACGTCGACGCGGACAAGGTGATCGACGCAGCCGGGAAGTACGTACTGCCGGGTCTGGTCGACCCGCACACTCATCTCGACATGCCCTTCGGCGGCACGGTCACGATCGACGACGTGGAGTCCGGGCAGACCGCCGCCGCCTTCGGCGGCACCACGTGCCACGTCGACTTCGTGATCCAGCCTCAGGGCGAGAGCTTCGCCACGGCACTCGACATGTGGAAGGAAAAGGCGAACGGCAAGCAGGTGATCGACATGGGCTACCACATGGCTATCACCGACCTCGACGAGGGCGGCTCGCTCGACGAGCTCGCCTCGCTGCCGGAGCAAGGCATCACCTCCTACAAGCTCTTCATGGCCTATAAGGGCGCCCTGATGGTCGACGACGAGACGCTGTTCCGCTCGATGCAGGTTGCGGCGGACTCGGGTGCGCTCGTGATGGTGCACGCCGAGAACGGCGATGCGATCGACGTGCTAGTGAAGGAGGCGCTCGAGGCGGGGCAGACCGACCCCAAGTACCACGCGCTCACGCGCCCGCCGGAGACCGAGGGGGAGGCGACGAACCGGGCAATCCAGCTTTCGCGGGTGGCCGGCTCACCGCTCTACGTCGTTCACGTCTCCTGCCAGGAGTCGGTCGAGCCGATCGCGCTCGCCCGTGAGAAGGGCTGGAACATCTGGGGCGAGACGTGCACCCAGTACTTCTTCGTCGACTACACGTTCCTCGAGCGGCCGGACTTCGAGGGCGCGAAGTACGTCTACACGCCGCCGCCGCGCGACAAGGCGAACCAGGACGTGCTCTGGAACGCGGTGCGAACGGACGTCCTCTCGGCGATCTCGACCGACCACTGCGCCTTCAACTGGGACGGGCAGAAGACGCTAGGCAAGGACGACTTCTCGAAGATCCCGAACGGCGGGCCGGGCCTCGAGAACCGGCTCCACATGATCCACGAGTTCGGCGTCCGGGCCGGCCGGATCTCGCTGAACCGGATGGTCGAGCTCCTGGCGACGAACCCCGCGAAGCTCTTCGGACTCTACCCGCGGAAGGGGACGATCGCGGTGGGCTCGGACGCCGACATCGTCGTCTTCGATCCGGACAAGAAGCTGACGATCACTGCGGCGAACCACCACTCGAAGATCGACTACAACCTCTATGAGGGCACCGAGGTGACCGGCTCGCCCGAGGTCGTGCTGCTCCGCGGCAACGTGCTCGTCGAGAACGACGAGCTGGTGGCCTCGCCGGGGATCGGCCAGTTCGTGGCGCGCGCGAAATTCGGCGAGGAGCTGAAGCCGGCCGCCGCCGTGGCCTGAGGTCGTGCGAAGGCGGATCGTTCTGGCGGTCGTCGTTGCGCTGGTCCCGGCAGGTTCGGCGTTCGCTCATGGGCCGCACGGCGTCAACGGGACCGGCTACGTCGCGAGGGTCAACGTCGTCGATCCGCAGGTTCTCGGGCTCGAGGCCAAGGTGATCCTCGACGACCAGCTGCTCGTCAGCAACCTGACCATGAAGCCGTTGCAGATCCTCGACCGGCGCGGCCGGCCGTTCATCCGCTTCCGGCCCGGCGGCGTCGAGCGGCTGCTCGACGGCGACTGGCGGCGCATGAACACCGGTGCCGCATACGCGTGGCACGACAGCCGCGTCGTCGGCTCCGGGGCGCCGCCGCCCGCCGCTCCGGGCGCCGCCGAGACGGCCCCACGCTTCGTGCGCAACTGGACCGTGCCCGGCCGCGTCGGCGGCCGGGGGTTCACGATCGAAGGCGCGCTCGCCTGGGTCGAGCCTCCGAAGAAGGACGCCGGCGTCTCGGCAGCTCTGCTGGTCGGAGGCGCCGTCGGCCTGCTTACCCTCTCCCTCGGCGGCGCGTTCTGGCTCAGTCGCCGTCGTCCAGCTGGGTAGCATTTCGCGATGCCCCGCTACCTCATCGTCAGACGATTCTCCGTGCAGGAGTCCGAGATGCCGACCGTCGGCCGGCGGTCGCGCGAGATCGTCGAGGACGAGCTGCCCGAGATCACCTGGGAGCACAGCCACGTCGTGGTCGACGGCGAGGGCACGGTCCGGACGTACTGCGTATACGCCGCTCCGGATGAGGAGATCGTCAAAGAGCACTCGAAGCGGCTCGGCGCCCACACGATCGAGTCGCTGCAGGAGATCGCCGGCGACGTCAGCCCGGCGGATTTCCCCCGCGATTAGGCCCTAGTCACCTAGGCCGAGCAGCCGCGCGTCGGGCACGTGGTACTTCGCGGTCTCGGCGAGGGCAATCCTCCTCGTGAGCTGCCGGCGGCGGTCGCCGTCCACCTCCGGCACGAGCTCGAGCGCCTCCCGGTAGAGCGCCGCCGCTCGCTCCTTCGCCCAGCCGTGCTCCGCGCCCTCGGCGGCGGCGACGAGGTACTGGATCGCCTTCTCCGAGTCGCCGGCGTCCCGCCAGTGACGCGCGAGCGCCGCGCCGACCTCGCCGCCGTCGCCGCCGACCGCCTCGAAGAAGAGGGCCGCCTCGCGGTGCCGCTCCTGGCGGACGGACCGCGGCAGCAACTCATAGGCGACGTCGCGCACGAGGACGTGCCTGAACGTGTACTGCTCGTGCCCCTCGAACGCCGAGACGGTCTGCCGCGCGATCAGGTCGCGCCGCTCGAGCTCGGCGAGCGCCGGGCCGAGCGTGCTGGGATCCGGCGTCATCCGCTCGAGTGCACCGCGCCAGAACACCCGCCCGGCAACCGCCGCATTGAGCACCACGGCCCGCTCTCCGACGGGGAGCGCGTCGAGCCGGGCCGCGATGATCCCGCGGATCGTCGTCGGCATCGGCGCCGCCGGGTCTCCCGACTCGACGAGCGCCGCCGCCAGCTGCTCGATGAAGAGCGGGTTGCCATCAGCGACGGCGGCGAGGTCGACCGCGCGCTCGAGGTTCTCGGCCGCGCCGTCGCCGGCGAGGCGATGCGTCGCGAGGAGCGTCGCGGCCGCGGTGTCGAGCGGCCGGAGCCTGAGTGCCGTGTGCGCGAGCAGCCCTCCGCCCCAGTCGGGGCGCAGGTCGAGCAGGTCCGGCCGGGCCAAGACGAGGACGAGCACCGGCAGGTCTCGGAGCCGCGCGGCGAGGAGGCTCACGAGCTCGAGGAGCGCTTCGTCGGCCCAGTGGAGATCCTCGAAGACCAGCATCGTCGGCTGGTCCGCGGCGACCGCTTCGATGAACGTGCGGATGGAGAAAAAGAGGCTCTCGCGGTCGGCGATCGTCCCCTCCGGGTCGAGCCCGAGCAGGATCGCAAGGTGTCGGGTGACCTCTTGCGCCTCCGCGGGCGGGAGCAGTTTCGAGACGACCTGCTCGAGCTTCTCCAGCGCGGCCTCGACCGTATCGGTCTCGAAGATCCCGCACAGCTGCTTGAGCTGGAAGGCGAGGGCCGAATAGGCGGTGCTCTCGCGGTAGGGCAGCACGCGCCCGCGCACCGGGCGGCCGCCGCGCTCGCGCACCATCGCGGCCAGCTCCGCCGCCAGCCTCGTCTTCCCGACGCCGGCCGGGCCGATCACGGTCACGAGGTGCGGCGTCCGCTCGGTCGTGACGCGCTCCCAGGTGCCGAGGAGCATGTCGATCTCCGCGTCGCGTCCGATCAGCGGCCCGTCGACCGACCGCTCGCCCGGATCCCGGGTCTCGCGCAGCGCCACCCACGCGGGCACCGGGTCCTCCTTGCCCTTCGCCGCAACCGGCTCGGCGCGGGCGAAGAGGATGGCTTCCCTGGTGGCGCGGTGCGTTTCCTCGCCGACGAGAACCGCGCCGACCGGCGCCGCCGTCTGAAGCCTGGCTGCAGTGTTGACGACGTCGCCGGTGACCATCGCCTCGCCGAGCGCCGGACGCGCATCGACGACCACGAGCGCCTCGCCGGTGTTGACCGCAACCCGCACCTTCAGGTCGAGTCGAGGGTCGGACTCGTCCATCGCGGCGATCGCGTCGCGGACGGCGAGCGCGGCGCGAACCGCCCGCTCGGCGTCGTCGCCGAAGGCGACAGGCGCGCCGAACACGCCGACCACGGCGTCGCCGATGAACTTCTCCACCACGCCGCCGAAGGACTCGATCTCTCGCCGAACGACGTCGTGGTACGGGCGCAGGAGCTCCTGAACCTCCTCCGGGTCAAGGCGCTCCGCCCGAGCCGTGAAGCCGACCATGTCGACGAAGATCACGCTGACGTAGCGACGCTCCTCGCGTGCGGCCCCACGGACGTCCGACAGGGGGAGGCCGCACGCGAGACAGAACCTCGCGATTTCCGGGTTCTGCTGGCCGCAGGAGGCGCAAATGGCCATGGAGCAACCCTACGGCGGGCCGCGGCCGGCGGATTGGGTTCTTCGCGCGGTCTAGGAGGGCTCGGGCGAGTCGCTCCGGTTCCGCGCCGCCTCGGCGAGGTCCTCCGCCGCGTCCTCGACGGCGTCGGCGGCTTCCTCCACGGCCTCGGCCACGACAGCCGCGGCCGCGAGGATTCGCGTGCGCGCGACGTAGGCGAGGCCGATCGCGACTACCCCCGCAGCCGCTACGACCAGCCCGACGCGGGCCACCGGCGGCATGTCCTGCAGCGCCTCGGCGACACGCTCCTTGCGCGACCTCCGGCGACGCACGATCCGGACGACCGCCGGCGGAAGCTGCCCGAAGGTCCCCGCGACCCGCTCTGCACTGGACTTGCCTCGATCCAACACCATGCTCTTTTCCATTCTCATCACCTCGTCTGCGGGAAGCCGAGGTCGACCTGGCTGGTCGCTGGATCGGGCCAGCGCGAGGTCACCACCTTCCCGCGTGTGTAGAAGTTGATTCCTTCGGGGCCGTAGATGTGCGAGTCGCCGAAGAGACTCGCCTTCCAGCCGCCGAACGAGTAGTAGGCGACCGGCACGGGGATCGGCACGTTCACGCCGACCATCCCGGCCTGCACCTCGAACTGGAACTGCCGGGCGGCGCCGCCGTCCCGGGTGAAGATCGCGACCCCGTTCCCGTAGGTGTTCTCGTTCACGAGCCGGACCGCCTCGTCGTACGTCTCGGCCCGGACGACGGACAGCACCGGGCCGAAGATCTCGTCCTTGTACGCGTCCATCTCCGGCGTGACCTTGTCCAGGAGGGACACGCCGAGGAAGAACCCGTCGCCTTCGGGCGCCGTCTCACGGCCGTCGGCGACCACCTCCGCGCCCTGCTCGGCGCCGCTGTCGAGGTACGACGCCACCTTGTCGCGGTGCTCGCGGGTGATCAGCGGCCCCATCTCGTTCTCCGGCTCGGTGCCCGGGCCAACCTTGACGTTCGGCAGGCGCTCCTTCACGGCTTGGATGAAGGCGTCGCCGATGTCGCCGACGGTGACGACGGCCGAGACCGCCATGCAGCGCTCGCCGGCCGAGCCATAGGCCGCCGAGACGGCGGCGTCCGCGGCCATGTCGAGGTCGGCATCCGGGAGCACGATCATGTGGTTCTTCGCGCCGCCGAGGGCCTGGATCCGCTTCCCCTTCGACGTCCCCGTCGCGTAGATGTAGCGGGCGATCGGGGTCGAACCGACGAAGCTGACCGCAGCGATGTCCGGGTGCTCGAGGATCGCGTCGACCGCGACCTTGTCGCCGTGCACGACGTTGAAGACGCCGTCGGGCACCCCCGCCTCCTTCAGGAGCTCGGCCGTGAAGACCGACGCGGACGGGTCCTTCTCGGACGGCTTCAGCACGAACGTGTTGCCGCAGGCGAGCGCCGGGGCCCACATCCACATGGGCACCATCGCCGGGAAGTTGAAGGGCGTGATGCCGGCGACGACGCCGAGCGGCTGCCGGATCGAGTAGACGTCGATCCCGGTCGAGGCCTGCTCGGAGAACTCGCCCTTGAGGAGCGTCGGGATCCCGCAGGCGTATTCGATCACCTCGAGACCGCGCTGCACCTCACCCTTGGCGTCGGTGAAGACCTTGCCGTGCTCCTCGGTCAGGATCGCGGCGATGTCGTCCTTGCGCCGGTGGAACAGGTCGCGGATCGTGAAGAAGAGCTCCTGCCGCTTCGAAAGCGACACCTGTCGCCAGGTCTCGAACGCCTTCTTGGCAGTCTGGACGGCGCGATCGATCTCCTCCACCGAGGCGAAGTCGACCTCTTTCGTCTGCACCCCCCGCGCGGGGTTGTAGATGGGGCCGCTGCGGCCTGACTCGCCCGGGACGCTCCGGCCGCCGATCCAGTGGCTGACTCGTCCCAACTCGGTTTTCTGTGTGTCCTTTCGCTCCAAGACCTCGGTCATCGCTCTGCCTCCTCGACGCTGGCGCGTCCCAGGGTACACCGATGAGTTTCTTGGGCCGTCGCCGTCACTACTGCTAAGACTGAAAGGCCGCCACCGAGGGAGGACCCCATGACCGAACCACGCGCCGATCATCGCGCTGCCCACGAACGCCTTTCGACTGGGACGCTGGCCCGCTGGGCCCGCGCCTGCGCCACGCACCCCTGGCGGGTCGTCGCCGGCTGGGCCGGAATCGTCGTCCTATTGGTCTTCTCGGTCGTGACATTCGGCGGCAGCCTGCGCGACGAGTTCGAGATCCCGGGGTCCGACACGCAGAAGGCGACCGACCTCATCGAGCAGCAGTTCGCGTCGGAGCAGGGAGGTGTGCTCAACATCGTCTTCGCCGCGCCCGAGGGGCAGCGGCTGGACACTCCCGAGCGCAAGCAGGCAATCAATCAGGCGATCGCGAAACTGAAGACGGCCGAGTTCAAGCCGAGCGAGGGTAAGGCCGGCCTCGAGAGCGTCGGCAACCCCTTCAGCAAGGACACGTTCTCCGACAACGGCCGCATCGCCTACGCCGAGGCGCAGTTCGATCAGACGATCGAGGACGCCGACCGTTCCCAGGTCGTGAAGGTCGAGGACTACGTCCGCGACGCGGTCGCGCCGGCCGGCGTGACGACCGAGTACAACGGCGAGGCGGAGTTTCCGCCGATCGAGCAGGGCACCTCGGAAGCGCTCGGCCTGCTGGCGGCGATCATCGTGCTGCTGGTCGTCTTCCGGACGTTCGTCGCCGCGCTGATCCCGATCCTGCTCGCGGTCACGGCGGTCGCCGGCGCCTTCCTACTGCTCTTCCTGATCGCCGGCTTCACGGATATCAACACGATCACGCCGATCCTGGTCTCGATGATCGGCCTCGGCGTCGGGATCGACTACTCGCTCTTCATCGTCACGCGGTTCCGTCAGTACCTCCACGAGGGCCTCTCGCCGCAGGACGCGGCGGCCGAGGCCGGAGCGTCCGCGGGACGCGCCGTGCTCTTCGCCGGAACGACGGTGGCCATCTCCGTCACCGGCCTCGCGTTCTTCGGCCTCGACTTCGTGACGAAGCTCGGCATCGGCGCCTCGCTGGGCGTGCTGACGACGGTGCTGATCGCGAACTCGCTCCTGCTCGCCGTGCTCGCGAAGCTGGGGCACAAGATCGACCGCCTGAAAGTGCCGTTCCTGAAGCCGATCGACGACTCCGAGGCGGCGCGGGAGAAGACGCTGATCGCGCGCTGGGGTAGGTTCGTCGCCGCCCACGCCGGCCCGGTCTTCGTGATCGTGCTCCTCCTCATGCTGGCCCTGGCCTCGACGTCGGCGCTCGTGCGGCTCGGCGCGTCCGACCAGGGAACCCAGCCGAAGGAGCAGACGGCGCGTCGCGCATACGACCTGCTCGCCGAGGGCTTCGGGCCCGGGTTCAACGGCCCGATCCCGATCGTCGTCGACGTGAACGACGATCCACAGGCCCCGCAGAAGATCTACGACCGGGTTCAGGACCTCCCGGGTGTTGCCTCTGTGCGCAAGCCCCAGTTCAACGACGAGAAGAGCGTCGCAATCGTCTTCGTGACGCCGAGCTCGGCGCCGCAGGACGAGGCCACCGACAAGCTCGTCGACCGTCTCCGGGGCGAGGTCGTGCCGGCCGCGACGTCAGGCGGTGACGCGATCGCCTACGTCTCGGGTCTGACGGCCGCGTTCAAGGACATCGGCGAGCGGATCACGAGCCGCCTGCCGATCTTCCTGCTCTACATCATCGGCGTCACGTTCATCCTGCTCGCGACGGCGTTCCGGTCGATCGTGATCTCGCTGAGCGCGGCGATCACGACGATCCTCTCCGCCTTCACCGCCTTCGGGGTGCTGACGCTGATCGTCCAGGAGGGCTACCTGCTCGGCCTCACCGGCCTCGACCGGACCGGGCCGATCGAGACGTTCGTCCCGCCGATCGCGTTCGCGATTCTCTTCGGCCTTTCGATGGACTACATGGTCTTCCTGATGAGTCGCATCCGCGAGGAGCACGTCCACGGGCTGAAGACCCGGCCCGCCGTCGAGCACGGCATCGCGGCGATCGGCCGGGTGGTCGTGGCAGCAGCCCTGATCATGGGCACCGTCTTCGCGGCGTTCATCCTCAGCCCGGACCGGATCTCGAAGGAGTTCGGCATCCTGCTGGCCGTTGCGATCCTCACCGACGCGCTGATCGTCCGGATGACGCTCGTGCCGGCGTTCCTGGTACTCCTGGGCGAGAAGGCCTGGTACATGCCGCGCTGGCTCGACCGGCTGCTGCCGGAGCTCACGATCGAGCCCCCGCATGAGCGGGAGGCGCCGGCGCCGAGCGCGCCAGCGCCCGAATCAGTTTGAACCTGCGCGGTGAGCGGGTGCTGTTGCGGCCCCTCACCGCGCAGGACATTCCACAGCTGACAGCGATTCAGCAGCAGCCCGGCGTCGCCCGCTGGTGGGGCGAGCCCGAGGACGGCGCCTACGAGGAGAAGCTCGACGGGACTGAAGGCGTCGCCGCGTTCGCGATCGAGATCGACGGCGAGGTCGTGGGGCTGATCCAGTACCACGAGGAGGACGACCCGATGTACCGGCATGCCGGGATCGACCTCTTCCTCTCCGAGGCCGCTCAGGGACGGGGTCTCGGGACCGACGCCGTGCGGACGATGGCGCGCCACCTGGTCGAGGACCGCGGCCACCATCGGCTCGTGATCGACCCGGCGGCCGACAACGTCGCCGCAATCCGCACCTACGAGAAGGCGGGCTTCAAGCAGGTCGGAGTGATGCGCCGGTACGAGCGGCTCCCGGGCGGCGAGTGGCACGACGGGCTGCTCATGGACCTGCTCTCGGACGAGCTGGACGAGGGCGCCGGCGGCTAGACGCCGGCGCCCTTTCGCGTGGTGGTCAGCAGGAAACGCGTGGGTTCCAGGCCATCACGACACCCATCGGGTTGTGCTTGAACACCCAGGCGTGTAGCGCCCAGAACGGCGGGAGCCCGTAACGGTTGCCGGCCGGGACGTAGTCGAACGTCCGCCCGAACAGCTCCGGCGGCGCCGTCTTCGTCCAGGCGCTCGCGAAGACGATGTACTCGAGCGCGACCAGGTCGAGCTTCTTGCCGTGCGGCTGGTAGACCAGGGCCTCGGGGCGTTGAGCGTCCAGTACGTCGTCACCGACGAGCGCGCCGTTCACGTAGTGGATGCCCATTCCGCCTTCGCCGGCGAGCTCGATGCAGGCGATGTTCTGCGCATCGCGGAACTCCCCGTAGCCGGCCAAGACGGCGTTTGCGACGTGGCGGTACTGCGCCGTCGCGACCCTCGCGCCATCCAACTGAGTGCGACTGTTGCTGTGGAACGCCACCGCCGCCGACGCCGTCGCCGCCAGCGCCAGCACGACCGCGGCCGCGAAGACGATTTTCCTTGCAGTCATCCTTTCCCTCCCTCTCAGGCCCTCGCCGTCTCCGGGTCGGCCTGCTCGATCACGGTGCCGTTGACGACGACGATCTCGTCGACCGGAAGGTCCGCCAGCCGGGCGTGGCGTCGAATCGCCTCGGGGCTCGGGGCTTCGTAGACGCAAATGCTGCCCGTCCTGGCCCAGGGCTCGTCGAGCACGTAGCTGCGGACCCAGCGCACGTTCTCCGCGAGCTGCTCCTCACAGACGGCGCGGGAGCGAGCAGCAGCCGTGTGGAACTCCTCGTCGGTGGCCCATCCACTGCGCCGCAGGACCAGGTACGTCTCCACTACGCGTCTCCTCTCAGCTCGGACACAACAGGAACGAACCTAGGACGACACCGGTGGAGGCGAATCGGCGGTCCTGCCTAGATTGGGGGCTGCGACTACCGGTCTTGGAGCGCGCCGACCTCGACCGCAGCCGCCACGGCCTCCGTGCGCGTCCGCACGGAAAGCTTCCGCAGGATCGTCGAGACGTGGTGGTCGACCGTCCTCGGCGACAGCACGAGCCGCTCGGCGATCTCGGCGTTGCGCAGGCCCTCGGCGACGAGCGCCAGGACCTCCGCCTCGCGTGCGGTCAGGCCGGCAGAATTGCTCCGCGTGGCGGGTCGCGGGCCGCGAGGCACTCCGCGAACGCCATGCTCGCGCAGCCGGCGGGCGACGATCGCCGCGGCCGCGGCCGCTCCGAGGGCCCGGAGCTCCTCGAGCGCTCTGCGAAACGCCTCCTCGTCCCCGGTCTCGGCGGCGGCCAGCGCTCCCTCGT
>DATDKA010000107.1:0-5271 GCA_036520235.1 Gaiellaceae bacterium | reverse complement strand
CAAGAGCTCCCGCACCAGGACCGCGACGCGCGTGCCCTCGACCGCCCGCATGTGGTCCACGACGCCCTCGGAGTCCGTCTCCAGGGCACCGGTCTCCTCGTAGTCGCCCTTCGTCAGATGGGCGATGGTGACCGCGCCGTCGTCGTGCCGCTCCACCGACGCGAGCGCGCGCTGGAGCAGCTGGAGGCGCCGGAACGGCAGCTCCTCGTAGAGCTGCCGGTAGACCCAGTGGGGATTCACCCCGGCCTCGATCAGCTCGGCGGCCATCCGGTGCGCGGCAGGGGTCGTGTTCTCGTACATGAAGCGGCCCGTGTCCGTCACGAGACCGACGTACAGGGCGTCCGCGACCTTGGGCGTCAGCTCCACGTCGAGCTCCTTCGCGATCCGCCACACCATCTCGGCGGTGGACGACGCAACAGAGCAGACCAAGTTGACGGTGCCGAAGCGCGTGTTGTCGTGGTGGTGGTCGATGTTGAGGACGTGAAGCCCGTCGGCCTGGAGGAAGTCGACCGGCATGCGGTCGATGTTGCCGCAGTCGAGGAAGACGATCGTGCGCTCGGCGACGTCGTCCGGGGGCGTCATGACGAGGCCCTTGTCGAGAGGCAGCCAGCGGTACTCCCACGGCAGGGGGAACTCGTCGGGCGACATGTACATCACCGCGTCCTTGCCGAGCTGCGTGAGGATGTCGTGCATCGCGAGCAGCGAGCCGAGGGCGTCGCCGTCGGGATTCTCGTGCGTGGTCAGGAGGAGCTTGTCCGCCGCGCGGAGCTCCGCCACCACCTGTTCCTGTTCCGTCGTGACGCTCACTCGCCCTCGTCCAGGAGCTCGGTAATACGCATCCCTCGTTCAATCGACTCGTCGAAGACGAACTGAAGCGTCGGCGTGTGTTTCATCCGCAATTCGCGGGCAACGGATTGCTGCAAGGTCCCGTGCGCGGACTCGAGCCCGGCCATGGTGGCGGCGCGCTCGTCGTCATCGCCGAGGACCGACACGTACACGCGTGCCTGCCTCAGGTCCGGGGTGGTGTCCACAGAAGTCACTGTCACAAAGCCTATGCGGGGGTCTTTCAGCCCCTCGGCGAGCCGCGCCGAGACGACCTCGCGGACCGCCTCGTTCACGCGACGCATGCGATCGGCCATCCTAGAGAAGGTCTTCCCTGGACACCAAACGGCTTTCCACGGTCGCCGTCTCGGGAAACATCGAGATGACGTACCGCTCCAGAGCCGCCACTCTATTCCCTAAATCGGTAATACCGTTTCCGACTAGGGCGGCGGTCAGCTCGGAGCGCTGCCAGAGGTCGTGATGACCGGTCTCCGCGACGGCCGCGCCGAAGCGTCGCTGGAGCTGCGCCTTGAGCGAGCTGAGCTCCTTGCGCTTGCCCTTCAGGCTTCCGTTGTCGGGGAAGTGGAGCTGGATCTCTACGAGGCAGACGTAGCTCAACCGAGCGTCTGCTCCACCTGCTTGATCTCGTAGGCCTCGATCACGTCCCCTTCCTTCGGGTCGGGGTAGTTCTCGAGCACGACTCCGCACTCCATGCCGGCTGTGACCTCGCGCACGTCGTCCTTGAAGCGGCGCAGCGATCCGATCCGGCCGTCGTACACGACGGTGCCGTCGCGCACCAGCCGGCACTGCACGCCGCGGCGTAGGACGCCGTCGGTCACGTAGCAGCCGGCGATTGTCCCGACACGCGAGGCCTTGAAGGTTGCCCGGACCTCCGCGGTGCCGACGGACTCCTCGACCTCCTTCGCGTCGAGCAGGCCCTCCATGGCGTCCCGGAGGTCCGCGACGATGTTGTAGATGACCGAGTAGGTGCGGATCTCGACACCCTCGCGCTCGGCGACCTGGGCGGCGTTGCCGACCGGCCGCACGTTGAACCCGATGACGATGCCGTCGGAGGCCGCGGCGAGCATCACGTCGGACTCGGCGATGCCGCCCACGCCCTCGCGGATGATGTTCACCTGCACCTGCTCCTGCGGGAGGCGGACGATCTCGTCGGCGAGCGCCTCGAGCGAGCCGGCCACGTCGGCCTTCAGCACGAGGTTGAGCTCCTTCTCGCCGCGCTCGGCGCGGGCGAGGACGTCCTCGAGCGACACCCGGCGGCCGCCCTGGCGCGCGAGCGCCTCCTGCTTGACGCGGATCGAGCGCTCATTTGCCACTCGCTTCGCCTCGCGGTCGTTGTCGACCACGCGGAAGGTCTCACCGGCGTCCGGGACGCCGTCGAAGCCGAGGATCTCCACCGGCATGCCCGGCGTGGCGTCCTCGACGGCCTCCCCGCGGAAGTTGTTCATCGCGCGGACGCGGCCCCAGTGCTCGCCGGCCACGACGGAGTCGCCGACCTTCATGCGGCCGCGGTTGACGAGCAGCGTGACGACGGGGCCGCGGCCCGGGTCGAGCCGCGACTCGATCACGAACCCGCTCGCCTCGGCGTCGGGGTTGGCGCGCAGCTCCTGGATCTCGGCGAGCGTGACCAGCGTCTCGAGCAGGTCGTCGAGGTTCTGGTGCGTCTTGGCCGACACGTCCACGAATTCGGTGTCGCCGCCCCAGTCGGCCGGGGTGAGGCCCTGCTGGGCGAGCTCGCCGCGGACGCGGTTCGGGTCCGCGCCCTCCTTGTCGATCTTGTTGACGGCGACCATCACGGGGACCTCGGCGGCCTTCGCGTGGTCGATCGCCTCGACGGTCTGCGGCATGACGCCGTCGTCGGCCGCCACCACGATCACGGCGATGTCCGTGACCTTGGCGCCGCGGGCGCGCATGGCCGTGAAGGCCTCGTGGCCCGGCGTGTCGAGGAAGGTGATCGTGTGACCGTCGTGGTGGACCTGGTAGGCGCCGATGTGCTGCGTGATGCCGCCCGCCTCGCCCGCCGCGACCTCGGTCTGGCGGATGGCGTCGAGCAGAGAGGTCTTCCCGTGGTCGACGTGGCCCATGATCGTGATGACCGGCGGGCGCTCGATCAGCTCCTCGTCGGTGTCCTCGTAGGTCGGCTCCTCCTCCGCGTCGTCCGCGGCGGAGTGGATCGTGACCTTCTTGTCGAGCGCCTCCGCGAGCACCTCGATGGCCTCGTCGGAGAGGGTCTGCGTGAGCGTCGCCATCTCGCCCAGCTCCATGAGCTTCTTGATGACCTCGGGTGCCGAGAGTTGGAGCGACTCGGCGACCTCCTTGACGGTCGAGCCCGAGCGCACGGGGACCGGCGGGTCCTCCTGGAGCGCGGCCTCGGCCGCGGCCGCAGCCTGCGCTTCGAGATCGGGCTCCACCCACTGGGGACGGCGCCTGCGGCCGCGCCCGCGACGGGCCGGCTGCTGCGGAGGCGGCGGGGTGCGGTCGCGCCGCGCCGCCTGAGAATCGATTACAACGCGCCTGCGCCGGCCACCCTGGCCGCCGCCACCGCCGCCCTCGCCGGCGCGGCCGCCACGGGTAGGACGGGCGCCGCCGCCGCGCGGCGGGCCGCCTGGGCCGCCACCGGGACCGTCCGGACCGCGGTTGCCGCCGCCGCCACCTGGCCCGCGGCCGCCACCGCCGCCGGCACGGTCGGGGCGATCGCTCTGCCTGGGGCCGCTCCGCTGCGCACCCTGGGGCCTGGGCGGCTCGGGCGGGGGAGCCTCCTGAAGAATGCGCGGACCCCGTCCCTCCGGGCCGGCCCGGCGAACCTCGCCCTCCGGAGTGGGCGGACGCTGAATCGCTGGCCGGGCGGCCTTCGCCTCGGCCTTGGCGGCGGGCTTGCCGTCGCCCTCGGGGGCGGGCTTCTCCTCGGCCTCGGCAGCCGGCGCGGGATCGGCCTTCCCGTCACTCTTCGCTGCGGCAGGCTCCGGCGACGCCGGCGCCTCCGTTGCACTCGCGCCGTTGCCGAGCACCTTCGCCGCTTCCGCCTCGTCCACGCTCGAGGAAGCCGTCGTTACCTCGAGGCCGGCCTTTTTGAGCGCGGCAAGGACATCCTTCGAGGGGATGTCTCTTTCCTTCGCTATCTCGTGGACGCGCTTCTTTGCCATTCCGTGATGAAGTCTAAGGTCTCCTGATTGACGGTCACCGGTGCGCGAAAGCTCCGCGCAAGCGGTTGGCCCTTGCCGAGCCTAGCGGCGCACTCGGGGTTGTTACAGACGTAGGCGCCGCGTCCCTCCGCCTGTGCAGCCCGGTCCGGGTGGACCAGGCCATCCTCGCCTCGCACCAGCCGCAACAGCTCGCTCTTCGGGAGCGAGCGCCCGCAGCCGACGCAGCGACGTCCCGGCTCTACGACTCCTCCGCCTCCTCGGGCGACTCGTCGCCGGAACCGGCGCCGTCGTCCTCGGCCGGCGGGGCTTCGCCGGCGTCCATCTCCTCGTTCTCCTCGGCGGCCTCCACCTCGGCGATGGCGTCGTCGACGTCCTCGTCCGCGGTCGCCATCTGAGCGTCGTCGACCAGATCCTCCTCGACCACCGGCTCTTCCGCTGCGGCCTCCACGAGATCCTCGACCGGCAGGTCGCCGTTCTCCGAGGCAGCCGCCTCGACGGCGGCCTCCTCGACAGCGGCCTCCTCGACGACGTCACCGGCGGTCGGCTCGGCGCCGTCGGCCGCGGGCTCCTCCGCGCCGTCGCCGGCCGGCTCCTCGGCGCCGTCGTCCTCCGGCGGCACCAGGTAGTCGGTTCCGGTTCCCTCGAGCGCCTGATGGGCCGGCAGGCCGCAGTAACGGGAGCCGGGCAGCGAGGCGTTCGGGCAGCGCTTGCCGTTCGCGAGGATCGCGGCGCAGCGTCCCGAGACCTCCTCCTCCTGGTAGCCCATCTCCGCCTCTTCCTCGGCGAACTCGGTCTCGGAGCGGATGTCCACGCGCCAGCCCGTCAGCCGCGCGGCCAAGCGGGCGTTCAGCCCGTCCTTGCCGATCGCGAGCGAAAGCTGGTCGTCCGGCACGATCACGGTGGCCTGCTTGGCCTCGTCGTCGACGAGCACCTCGCGCACGCGCGCGGGCGAGAGGGCCTTCGCGACGAACCGCGCCGGCTCCTCGTTGAAGGGGATGATGTCGATCTTCTCGCCGCGCAGCTCGGACACGACCATCCGCACGCGCGAGCCACGCGGGCCGACGCAGGCGCCGACCGGGTCGACCCCGGACGCATGCGATACGACCGCGATCTTCGACCGGTAGCCCGGCTCCCGCGCCACGTTCTGGATCTCGACGAGGCCGTCGGCGATCTCCGGCACCTCGAGCTCGAAGAGCGCGCGGATCAGCTCCGGCGAGCGCCGCGACACGATGATCGACGGGCCCTTCGCCTGATTCGAGACATCGGTGATGATCGCCTTGATGCGCTG
>DATDKA010000106.1:0-2120 GCA_036520235.1 Gaiellaceae bacterium | reverse complement strand
GCGCCGTACGAGTACCGCTGCCCGATTCGCCATTGCGACGGCAACTGCGACTGCACCTGCCTCGAGGCGGGCTTCGAGCTGTTCGACCAGGCGAGCGTGGGCGCACCCGCCGCGGCGCTCGCCGAGCCGGTGCTCTCCGCGGGCGGCGTGATCGTTCCGCCGCCGGGCTACTTCACCCGCATGGCGGAGCTCTGCGACGAGCGCGGCATGCACCTGGCCCTCGACGACTGCCAGACGGGGCTCGGCCGGCTCGGCTCCCTCTACGGCTTCGAGCTCTACGACGTGGTGCCGGACTTCCTCGTGCTCTCGAAGACGCTCGGCGGCGGGATTCCGGTCTCGGCGGTCGTGACGACCCCGGAGATCGAGGAGCGCTGCTTCGAGCTCGGCTTCGTCCACGTGACGTCGCACGTGTCGGACCCGCTGCCGGCGGCCGTGGCCGAGGCGGTGCTCGACGTGGTGCTGAGCGACGACCTCCCGGGGGCCGCGAAGGCGCGCGGTGACCGCCTCATGGCGGGGCTTCGAGAGCTCCAGACACGGCACGAGTCGATCGGAGACGTGCGCGGCCTCGGGCTGCTCGTGGGCCTGGAGCTCGTGGAGGACCGCGACACCCGCGCGCCGGCCGACGCGCTCGGCCGCGCCCTCACCGAGGAGTGCCTGCGCTGCGGGCTGTCGATGAACCTCGTCCGCGGCCAGAGCGCCGGCTCGGCGAACTGCCTGCGCATGGCTCCCCCGCTCACCGTGAGCGAGGACGAGATCGACCTCGCGATCACGGTGATCGACGAGGCGCTCACGACGGTGACGAACGAGCTGGCCGTCCGCTGAGCGTGCGCCCTCCGCTGATCATGGGCATCGTCAACGTCACGCCCGACTCGTTCTCGGACGGCGGGTTGTTCCTCGACGCCGACGCCGCGGTCGAGCACGGGCGGCGCCTCGCCGCGGAGGGTGCCGCGATCCTCGACATCGGCGGCGAGTCGACCCGGCCCGGCGCCGACCCCGTTCCGGAGGACGAGGAGCGCCGGCGCGTGCTCCCGGTCGTCGAGCGGCTGTCGGCCGACGGGGTCGACGCGCGCATCTCGATCGACACCACGAAGGCATCCGTGGCCCGCGCCGCGCTGGACGCCGGGGCCACGCTCGTGAACGACGTCTCCGCCTTCCGCTTCGACCCGGAGCTGGCGGGCGTGGTCGCCGGGTCCGGCGCCGGCTGCTGCCTCATGCACATGCTCGGCGAGCCGCGCACGATGCAGCAGGACCCGCGCTACGACGACGTGGTGTCGGACGTGAAGGCCTTCCTGGAGGAGCGGCTCGCGTTCGCCGTCTCGGAGGGAGTCGACGAGGAGCGTGTCTGGCTCGACCCGGGCATCGGCTTCGGCAAGACCGTCGAGCACAACCTCGAGCTGCTGCGCCGGCTCGACGAGATCGTGGCCATCGGCCGGCCGGTGGTGGTGGGCACCTCGCGCAAGAGCTTTCTGGGCAAGCTGGCGGGCGGCCGGGACGAGGGCGAGCGCCTGCCGGGCACGATCGCCACGAACGTGCTGGCGCTGGAGCGCGGCGCCGCCGTCTTCCGCGTGCACGACGTCGCCCAGAACGCCGATGCTCTCGCGGTGGCCGCTGCTACTTTCCGGCTAGATGTGGGAGAGGGAGCCTGACGACGACTTCGACGAGATCGACGACGACGATCTCGACGACGAGCGCGCCGCATCCGCGCCCGCCGTCTCGATAGAGGTCACCGGTCTCTCGCTCTACACGCACCACGGCGTGAGCCAGGCAGAGCGCGACGTCGGGCAGCGGCTCGTATTCGACATCGCCTTCGAGCTCGACGAGTGCGATGCCACGGTCACCGATCGCATCGAGGACACCGTGAACTACGCGGCCGTCTGCGAGCAGGTGGCGCTCGGCGCTCAGGAGCGCTCGTACAAGACGCTCGAGCGGCTCTGCACGGCGGTGGCCGACCGCCTCATCGACCGCTTCGGCGCCGAGTCGGTCCGCGTGAAGGCCACCAAGCCGGAGCCGCCGATCCCGCTGCCGGTCGAAGAGGTCTCGGTCGAGGTGTGGAAGGAAGTCTGACGAGGGTCGGCTACCTCGGCCTGGGGTCGAACGAGGGCGACCGGCTGGCGAACCTT
>DATDKA010000105.1:0-11561 GCA_036520235.1 Gaiellaceae bacterium | reverse complement strand
CGGCGACGCTCGAGCTGCTCGGCGAGGGCTGGGACACGACCGTCTGGCTCGCCGACGGCCGCTGGACGTTCCGCTTTCCCCGCAGAAAGGCGACGCTGCCCGGGATCCGCAACGAGATCGAGCTGCTCCCGCACCTCGCCGAGCGGCTGCCACTCCCGATTCCCGTGCCGACCCTGATCGGCGAGCCGTCCAAGGCGTTCGAATGGCCGTTTTACGGAGCGCCGTTTCTCCCCGGCCGTGAGCTGGCGGACGCCGGGCTCGACGACGCTGCCCGCGTGGCGCTGGCAAGGCCGTTCGGCGAGTTCCTCCGCACCCTCCACGCGCTCGAGCTGAATGCGGACCTGCCGGTCGACCCGGTGCGTCGTTCCGACGTGAGCTTCCGGGTGCCGAAGGGCCGCGAGTTCCTCGCGCGGGTCGTCGCGGAGGAGCTGTGGGAGCCTCCGCCGCTGGCGGACGAGATCTTCGCGGACGGCGCAGCGCTGCCGCCGGCCGAGACCGGCACCGTCTGCCATGGCGATCTCCACCTCCGCCACCTGCTCGTCGACGGCAACCGGCCGTCGGCGGTGATCGACTGGATCGACCTCTCGTGGAACGACCCGTCCGTCGACGTCGTCTTGTACTGGTGCGCCCTCCCCGGCGAGGGACGGGCGGCCTTCCTCGACGCCTACGGCGGGCTCAGCGACGACCAGCTCCTGCGGGCGCGCGTCCTGTCGCTCTTCCTCTGCTCGGTGCTCGCGCTCTACGGGCACCACGAGCGATTCCCCCGTCTCCGGGACGAGGCGGTCGCAGGGCTCGAGCGAACCTGCCGCTGACCGTCAGCTCTTGAAGCCGACGCGCAGGTGGCTGCCGTCGCAGAACGGCTTGTTGCCGGATGCGCCGCAGCGGCAGAGTGCGAGGCGCGTGTCCTCGCGCAGGAGGTTGCCTTCCGAGTCCTCGATGCGGAACTGGCCCCGAAGAAACAGCGGTCCGTCCGTCCTCGGGACAACGGTCGGCGGGTCGATGGGCTCCTCCTGCGGCCCGCCGTCGAGCCGCCGGAAGTGGAGTGCCCCGGTGGGGCAGCTGAGCACGGTCTCGGCGATCTCGTCCGCCTCGGCGCCCGTGACGTCGATCCAAGGACGCCGCTCCGGATCGAAGACGGCACCCAGCCGGTGCACGCAGTTCTTGACGTGGATGCAGAGCCGGGGCTCCCACCGGACCTCGATCCGCTCGTCGCCGTAGACCCTGCCCGCCCCGCGCTCCTCCTGCGGCGACGGGTCGCTCACTCAGGGTGCCGCTCGAGATAGGAGCGGACGAAGGGACACACGGGGATCATCCGGAGGCCGCGCTCCTCGAGATCGGCCAGCGCCGCGGCGACGATCGCGTCGCCGAGGCCTCGACCCTTGAACGCGGGGTCGACCTCGGTATGGATCAGCGTGACCGCGCCGTTCCGCTGCGAGTACGCAATCTGGCCGGCGAGGTCCTCCCCGACGTAGAGCTCGTACCGGTGCAGCTCCGGGTTGTCGACGAGTCGCGGTTCCATCCGTCAATCATGCCTTTGGGATGACGCGCTGCGGAAGGCGCCGTCGTACCCTCGACTCACACACCCGACAGAAGGGACGACATGGCCTGGTTCTGGTGGCTGCTCTGGATCTTCATCGTCGTGATCTGGATCGTCTCGCTCGTCGACATCATCCGACGTCGGCACGAGCGGACTGCAGGGAAGACGATCGCCTGGATCCTGTTCATCATCATCCTCCCGGTGCTCGGATCGATCGTGTACTTCGCGATCAACGGCGTAGGCGGGGAACCGGAGTTCCCTCAGCGCGAAGGCGACACAACCCGGCTCGCGGGCGGGCGCTAGCGCGGGCGGGGCCGGACGGGCCTCGACTTCGCGTGGGGAAGGATCGTCCGCACGCGTTCGCCGAGCCGCCGATGCGCCGCAGCGACGGCGTCGAGCACCTGATCCCAGACCGAAAAGATCCGCCACGCGTCGGTGAAGGACGCACCGACGACGTCGGCGGCCGCCCACGCATCGGGCTCGAACCTCGACTCGCCTGAGGCCGCGAGCGCACCGCCGAGCCGGTCGAGCAGCTGACCGCTCGCCGCGACGAAGCTCGTGTTCGATAGTCCCGTCGCGTTGTTGGGAGCCCAGGCGAAGCCGAACCGGTCCGGCCCGGGGCTCGCGGCGGCGTACTCGCGGAGCGCGTACGTCTGCGACGACACGAACGCCTGCATCTGCGCGCCGCTGACCATCGTCCAGCCCAGGCCGCTCGGCCACTGCCAGCCTGCGTTCGCGATCGGCGTATGGGATCTCGCAAGGAAGGTACTGGCGACGCCGTAGCGATCGGGCGCGACCGCGGCGAGCCGTGCGGCGTGCTGGAGGAAGTCGTTGAGGTAGGTCCGGCGAATGTACGAGGCCGAGCCCTGAACGCCCCAGCGGCGAGCGTCACCGTAGACCTCCTGCGCCCAGAACTTGACCGATCGACGCATCTGGATCCAGAACGGCGTGTCCGAGAACCAGCTCTTCAGCGTCGACTTGTACAGCGACGCGTCCGTCGTGCCGTGCATGACGCCGATCACGAAGACCGCGCCCTGCACGCGGCGGCCGTCGCCCTCGTAGAGGCCGCGCAGGAACTGCTCCGCGTCCTCACGGGCCGTGCCGAGGTCGCGCCTGACGCTCGACGGCAGCTCGTTGACTGCCCACGAGTCGCCGGCGGCGACGTCGAACCCGGCGGCGGCCATGCGCCGGCGAGCCTCGACGCCGGCGTCGAACATGCTCCAGCCGTGGTCTCGCGCCCAACGCTGCCAGGTCGCCCAGTGGATCTCGGCGAGCGCGTGGAAGCGCGGCCCGAGCCGGCGAATCCGCCACGCCTGATTCGGCCGCGCGTTCGTCTTGTCCGCGACGAGCGGCGGGATCGAGATGTAGTAGTCGGCGCAGGGCGACGCGTGCTCGGCGAGCTTCGCGCCCAGCCGAAGCCAGTCGCGGGCGGCGTAGAAGACGAGCTCGGCAGGACGGCAGTCCGCCGACCGCGACGCGTAGTGGAACCGCGGCCGCCCGGTCGCGTACCGCGAGTCGAGCGAGGCGACCACCGGCAGCCGGGCGCAGTCGGCCACGGCGAGCGTGCTGGCCTTCGTCGAGCAGCGGGCCCTGGCCGAGCCGGACGCAGCGGCGCCGGAGGCGGAAACCGCAGCGAGCGCGCAAACCGCCGCGGCGCAGAGTGAGAGAAGTCGCGACCCCATTGGACTCTCGTCGGCTCCAGACTAACGCGACGTGAGCGAAGAGGCGGCGGGAAGGCCGGTCGGAGGCCTTCCCGCCCGCAGCGGGGGTTAGCCGCTGATCGTGTAGGGGCGTACTCCACAAAGCCGCGTCCGGATTGGACACGCGCGCGGCCTAGTCGCGCCCGGCCCGGCGGCGGGCCCGGTGGTCCTGCTGCGCCGCGCGGTCCGCGCACAGCTCGCAGCAGTACCGCTTGCTCCTGTTCTTCGTCCGGTCGACGAAGGCGCCGGTGCACGGAGGCGCGGAGCACGTGCCGAAGCGGCTGACGCCGTGGGCTCGCACGATCTCGGCGAGGGCGGCCGCGGCCGTCGCGCCGAGGTGGGCCGTGATCTCCTCCTCTCCCGGGCCGAAGCGGATCGCCCAGCCGCCGTCGCCCGCCTCGAGTCTTGGGACTGCGCTCACACCCGCGAGGATCTCGTTCAGCGCCAAGGCGGCCTCCTCCGCGTCCGCGGTCTCGAACACGCGGCGCAGCTGCCCGCGGAGCTTCTTCACCTCGGCGAGCTCGCGTTCGCCGACCGTCCGGGCGGCTCGCTCGCGTCCGACCAGGCGGAGAAAGCGGCGGAGGTGCGCCACGTCGGGCAGGTGCTCCGGCGGGTCGTCATAGGTGTCCCACGTGTTCACGAGCGCAACCGCGAGGTCTGTGCCCGACTCCCGTGGATTTCCGAGGATCACGTACTAACTCCCTGCAGTCTCGTCAGTCTCAAACAGAGGTTAGACACTGACGAGGAGAAGGAGGGAATCCATGCGGAGACTCGCGTTCGTCATCATCGCCGGCCTCGCGCTGGCCGCGGCGGCACAGGCGATTGCAGCCCCCAGCGTCGTGATCGAGGAAGTCGACCGTACGCGCACCCTGGCGGCCGGCGACCTCTGCGACTTCGATGTCGTGCTGCATTCGGAGGGCACTCGGCGGACGACGACCTACACCAACGCCGACGGCAGCCTCGACCGCTTCACGATCCACCTCTCGCACTGGAAGACGACTCTGACGAACCCGGCCACCGGCGCGTCGATCCGGACCGTGCTCGCCGGCCCCGTGATCGTCGAGGCGCGCGACGACGGCTCGGCGCTCGTTCGCATCCCCGGAAACGACGGCCTCTTCGTCGTGAAGGGCCAGGGCCCCGTCTACGGCGACAACGGCTACCTGGTCTACGTCGCCCCGGACCCGGTCAACTGGCAGCAGCAGATCGAGGTGCTCCACGCCTCCGGCGGCTATCGCACGACCGAGGACTTCGCGGCCGCGATCTGCGGCGCAATCGGCTGACCCCCCGGAAGAGGGCCCCGCTCCGGCGGGGCCCCTCCTATGCGCTCACGCGCGCCTTGTCCTCCAAGACGGCCCGCCTCAGCGCCTCGGCGAACGAGGAGTCGCAGACGACGTTCTCCAACTCGATGTCCGGCGAATCGAGCAGCTGCAACCGCAGGTGGTCGTGGCCGTCGGGACCGTGGAGGATCAGGCCGGAAGCGAAGAAACCGAGGTCGTTGAACGCGGCCGTTGCCTCGTCGACATCCTCGACCGCCACGAGGTCGAGGTCGGCGTAGACGACGTCGACGTGCCGCGAGAGCACGTCGCGCACAGCCCTCCTCAGGGCCGTGGCGGCTTCCTCGTCCCAGCGCCGCAGCCGCAAGAAGCCAAGGGAGCGCGGTTGGTCGACGTCGACCGTCACCGCATCGCCCTCGACTGCCGCCTGCTCGGCGCGCCTCTCTGTCGAGAGCCCGACGTTCGCGTAGATGCGCTCGAGCAGTTCGCGATACTGCGCCGGCAGCACGACCTGGCGCGGCCGCCCATCGAACGGGCGATACGAACGGAGCGTCGCCGTTCGTCGTCGCGGCCCCTTGCTGCCAAAGCCCCGCATCGTGGTCTGCGCCGGGAACATGCCGAGCTGGAGCGCCGTCTCGCGGTAGCCGTGCGAGGCCTCGGCGCGCTGGCTGAAGGGATGGATGGTGACCGCGTCCCCGAAGACGGAAGCGAGGCCCCGCTCGGTCGCCGCGTCCAGCGTGTGCTGGAACAGACGGCCGAAGAGACCGAGGCCGCGGTAAGCGGAGTGGACGACGGCAGCGCCCGTCTCCGCGGACGCAGCACCCGGAACCGGCATCAAGGCGTGGTGCCCGATCACGCGCCCGTCGTGGACGGCGACTGCCGACATCAGGTCGCCCGTGGCCAGCGATGCGATCAGGTACCGCGGCCGATAGAAGTCCGCGTGGACGTAGCTCAGGTGGTAGTTCTCGTAGAGGAGCTGGGCGATCGCCTCGGCGTCATCCGCGGTGGCCGGCCGCACATCGATCGCATCAGGCGTCTCTGCGCCCGCTTGCGCGGGCGGCGGCGCCGCCTCGAGGTGGTGCCCCGTCGCGTGCGCAGCCCCATCCGTGTGCACCGGGACGTCCGCCACCAGGCGCTTCCCGTCGGAAGCGAGATTCAGGAGCTGCACGCTCTGCGCGCGCGTCGCAAGCGCGGCCAGCTGCTCGGGGAGCGGCCCGAAGGCGCCACCGGCGCTCGTCAACGGCAGCCCCCAGTCGTGCACGGTGACCTGGACGAGATCGGCATCGGCCTCGAGCGTGACCTCGATCTCCCCCAGCTCGTCGTCCGGATAAGCGTTGTCGAGGGTGAAGCCGACGAGCCCCGCGACGACCTCATGCAGCCGACCGGCGTCCTCTGCGGACAGACCGCTCTCCGCTGCAAAGGCGGATGTGAGGGCCCCCATGAGCGGCCGCGCACTGGCGTCGCTCAGCACGGTGGCCTTCAGCCTCGACACGGGCTCAGGCCCTCGGGGCGAGGTCGGGGACCTCGCGATGCCCCAGCCGCTCGTCGACCACCGCTTCGCCCGCCGCATGGGCGCCGGGATGGCCGGTCACCGCGGCCAGGAAGTCGTCGCGTTCGAGCGCGTACAGCTGTGAGTCCCGGAGCGCGGTCACAGTCGCGGTGCGGGGCACGTTGCGGAGCAGGGCGATCTCTCCGAAGTGGTCCCCCTTGCCGGCGCGGGCCTTGACTCCGTCAGCCACCACCTCGAGCTCGCCGTCACCGACGATGTAGAACCGGTCGCCGGGCTCGCCGATCCTGATCACGACGTCGTCCGCTGCGACCGAGACCGGCACGAGCGCGCCGGCGATCTGCTCCTTCGCCGCGAGCGGAAGGGGCTCGAACATCGGGACGGTGTCGATCACCTCCAGCTCGGCCGCCGGCGCCGCAACGTCCTCGTCGATCGCGAGGAGCCGCCTCCACGCCACGAGCGCGGACAGAGGAAGGATCGCGCCAACGGCGACGAACGCCGCTTGGGGCCCGACCGCTGCGACGAGCAGAGGGGTGGCGATCGAGCCGATCGCGACGCCGCCCATCGCCAGCCCCCAGACGACCGCCAGGACGCGGGTCAGCACCTCGTCTGGGACGATGCGCTGGATCAGCGTGAAGACGGCCACGTCCTCGATGCTGTTGGCCGCTCCGACGATCGCCATCAGCAGGAGCGCCGCTCCGAGCGCGCTCCACGGGGCGAGGAGCACGATCGGCAATCCCCAGAAAACGAGCGCCACGCCGAAGGTGGCAGCCAGCCGTCGCCGCTCGAGCGTGACCGCGGCGAGCGCGCCGACGAGGCCACCGAGGCCGACGGCCGCGGTCATGTAGCCGACGGCTGCGGCGCCGGCGTCGAGCACGCGGAACGCGGCGACCACGATCAGGACGTTGAGGCAGCCGCGGACGAGCGTCTGGGCGAAGATCAGCGCGACGAGCAGGCGAGGGCGCGACCGGCGGAGGACCGCCCTGAACCCGCCGAGCAGAAGCCCGAGCGTGCTCTCGGTCGTCGCCTCGGTCAGCCGCAGCACTCCTTCGACCCGGACGCGAGCCTGCATCAGGGCCGCGCCGAGGAAGGCGGCCGCCCCGACGATGAAGACGAGACCGACGTCCATCACCGAGACCAGGACGCCGGCGACCAGCGGGCCGACGAGCGTGCCGAGGCCCTCGAGCGTCGAGGTGGCGCTGTTCGCGGCGATCAGCTGCTGCGGCGTGCTCGCGAGCGACGGCAGCAGCGCCTGCAGCGCCGGCCGCGCCAGCGTCGCGGCCAGGCCGACGACGGCGGCGAGGACGAAGACGAGCACGACGCTGCCGGCGAAGAAAGCAGCGGCGGAGCCCGCGAGCGCAGCGCAGCCGACTAGCGAGATCGCGAGCAGGAAGCGCTCGCGGCGGAAGCGGTCGCCGAGCGAGGCGGCGAACGGCGCGACGAGCGCCGCCGGAAGCATCCGCACGACGCCCGCGATCCCGACGGCGACGGTCCCACCTTCGTCATAGGCAAAGATCCCGAACGCGACGAAATGCGCCCACTCGGCGGCGATCACCGCGCCCCACGCAAGCTCCACACGCCGGAGGTTCTCGTTGCGCAGGGCGTCGCGAAGACCTGCAAACGCCGCGAGCGCCCGATTCACTAGCTTCGATTGAAACTCACTGGCGTGCGCTGTGCAATGTGGGACGCGCGATTGCAGGTGCGGCTCTGATCGCGGGCTGAGCTACCATCGGGCGAGATGACGCGCGTCGGCGATCCGGAACGCGAGCGGAGCGCTCTCGCGCTTCGGCGGCATTACGTCGAAGGCCGTCTCGACGAAACGGAATTCTCGGAGCGACTCGATCTCGTCCTGCAGGCCGAGAGCCGTCGCGACCTGCGGATCGCGCTCCGGCAGCTCCCACGGTGGAGCGAGTTTGAGCACTTCGTGGAACGTGCACGCCACGCTGCGCTCGTCGCAGTAGTGACCGTGATCTGGCTGATGCTCTCGGCGGCGCTGTTCATCGCGTTCCTCGTCTGGGTCGCAGCCCAAGGCGCGACGCTCGGCGCGCTCGCATTTCCAACCGCCTGGATCCTGCTGAGCCTGCTTCTCCACCGCCGGACGGCGGTCAGTCGGCGACGATTGCAGCGTCCGTAACCGCCGCAGTCGGGGTCGCGGCGCCGGGCGGCCTCAGGATCACTTAGCCGGGGCCGAGTGCGTCCCTGATCTTGTCGATCGCCGCAGTCTCGCCGGGCTTGACGCCGCCCTTCGCGTCGGCGACCGACTCGGCGACATCGAGAACGAGCTGCCGGTACGTGCCCGCCTCTTCTGGCGCCTTCGCGTCGAGGGTCGCGGTTGCCGAGCGCAGCGCTTCGAGCGTCTTCGTCTCGACCTCCTGCGGCGAGGCGGTCAGCCCGAATCCGCTCGGGCGACCGCTTGCGAGCTCGCGCATGAGGTCGCTCGAGCTGCCCTCGCGCTCTTCACTCAGGCGCTTTGCGAGCGCCCCCACTTCGCCGAAGGTGTCGGTGAAGTCGCGGTCGCCGATCGAGACGAGCATGCCAGCGCCGGTGATGCCGTGCCTCATCGCCTCCCATTCCTCGTCGCTGAAATCAGCTCTCGTGGCCATGAAATCCCCCTCCTCGAGTTCGATCGTCGAGTATTGCACCCGCTTGTCGACCGCGCATGCGGCCAGCGGCCGTCAGTCGGGATACTCGTCCTTCCGCCAGGCGCGCGGCTCCTCGGGCTGGGCCTTCGGAGTTCGTTCG
This sequence comes from Gaiellaceae bacterium, assembly GCA_036520235.1. Lineage (GTDB taxonomy): Bacteria > Actinomycetota > Thermoleophilia > Gaiellales > Gaiellaceae > JACDAN01. Next base: position 2,801 of record DATDKA010000105.1, on the reverse strand, counting down.
AGCAGGAAGGAGTGGTAGGGCGCCACGAACGGGTCAGGTGCCGTCACCGTGTAGGTGTGGTAGACGGTCCCGTTCTCGCGTGCGAAAGCGATCCAGCTCGGAGCCTCTCGCATTCCATCCTTGAGCTCGGCGCCGATCTGCTCCGACCACTCCTCGAGCCACTCGGGCGGATGTTCGATCGACTCCTTCAGCTCGGGGACCTGCTCCGCCTGATCCTCGGTCATGGCGAGGCCGAAGTCGAACGCGAAGTCGGTGTTGTACGTGGAGACATAGGGGAACTGCCAACCCATTCGCTTCTTGTAGGCGGTTAGGCGCTCGATGGGCGCCCGCGACAAGCAGATCAGGGTTACGTCGCGGTGGTTCATGTGGACGAGCCCACCGTCGAGGCTGTCCCCGACCATGGTGCAGCCCGGGCAGGCACCGTTTTTGTAGTCCGGCCCGAACATGATGTTGTAGGCCAGGAGCTGCGTGCGGCCGTCGAACAGCTCAGCGAGGGTCTTCTTCCCGTCCTCGGTGTCGAATTCGTACTCCTTCTCGACCGGCACCCAGGGGAGCTCCAGCCGCTTCTTCTTGACCTCCTCATTCAGCGTCGCCTGCTCGGCCTCGAGCTTCGCGAGCTCGTCCCGAGCCGCCTGCCATTCCTCGCTGGTTCCGATCTCGTGCTCAGGCATCCTCTTCCTCCTCCACAGCCGGTCGCGCTCCCCGTTGGAGCGATCAGTCGGCGCTACTCAGGTCAGGAAATACGACTCTGGCCGCACTGCAATTTCATCGGCGCTCATCGGAATTAGTACCGGCGCAACGCCGCCGGAAGTCGCTTCGTTGGCTCAGCTGATACCGGCGAGCACTTCGTTCAACCGGGCGCTGAGCGACCGAATCTCGGAGGCGAGTCCGTCAGCGGCCACGTCGGCTTGAGCCAGCTCTTCGCTGGCCTGATCGCACGCCGCGAGCAGGAGGATCAGTGCGGAGACGAGTCTGCCGTCTGGGGCCATCTCAACCACTCCTTCCTAGGCACTGGTGCCTCGGTAGAGAGTCGACAAGACCCAGCGACCGGCACGCGTTCGGATTGCGACTTCGCAGTACACGCTCGATCCCGGTCACGTTTCGCCTTCCCAGTGCGCTCGGCAGTCGCTGCACAACGCGCCGATCAGATTCGCTCTGGAGCCAGTGGTGTACGGCAGGCTGGCTGGAGGGCGTTGGCCATTCAATGTACCCCTGTCGTGGCCGGCCAAACATCCCCCGAACCGTTCTCGGCTTGCCGGCAGGGGCAGGAGGACGGCGAAAAATCGGCGTGTGAATGAACGCACATCAGACGCACGCGTAATACGCACACGCGGGCGTTACAAGCCGCCCTCGCCGGGTAGACAGACAGGTCTGACCAACCACAAACAAAGGGGAGGGGTTCACATGGCAACACGCGAAATCACGACCGACGACCGCCGCATAGAGGCGTCGTCTCGGCCGATGTTCGCACGGCGGGAGGAGACCAAGCCGTCGTTCCTGACCACCGAGTTCTGGGCGATGATCGGAGCGATCGTCGCCATCCTCATCGCGGCACAGCAGGCCGACAACTTCGACGCCCCGCGTGCCTGGACGCTCGTGGCGGCCGTAGCGATCGGATACATGGTCAGCCGCGGCCTCGCGAAGAGCGGCAGCGACCACCGCGCGAGAGACGACGACCAGAACTAACACCGAGCTCGGCGGGGAGCCCTGCGGCCGGGGCTTCCCCGCCCAGCGCTGGTCCCACAACGACGAATGAGAAGACCCCGCCTTTAGCGGGGCCTCTAGTCAAGCGGATGATGGGACCCGAACCCACGACCTTCTGCATGGCAACCCGCTCAGGCGTTCGCGACCCGACGCCGTGATCAGGGCCGGGACGTCACCCCGGCCCCGCTGGCCGCGAAGGAGTGACGTGGCCGCCGACGCACACTTATGAGCCTTTTTTCCTCGAGCCCCACGAGCTCAGGAGCATTTTCCCTGGCTCCTGGGGAGGGGGACTGCATATCTATACCCCTAGCCACCGCGAACTTAGGGCCGGCGTGATCGTGGAGTGGTTCGCGGGGCTGATGCCAAGTAGCACGGCTTGATACGCCCAAGGACCCTGCGAATCGACTCGGCTTAGCAGCCTAAGAGCTGTACATCTCAAGTGATTCGTACGCGCGGGCTTGAACGATTGCCACTCAGGTTGGACGATGGACGTCGGGCTTCAGGAAATCCGGGAGTGTGCAATGTCTGTCGAGCAGATCGCCGGCACCGGGTTCAAGAACCGCGTTCTCGTGCTCGCCCGCTGGACGATCGCCTTCCTTGGCCGCGGCCCCGCCGAACGCGCGATCACCGAGCAGCGAGCGTTCGGGCGCCAGGCGCTCGCCGCTCCGTCCAGGGAAGGCGAGATCGTTGACTGAGCTGGCCGGGGGACGGCGGCGCGTCGTCTTCGGCGCGCTGCTGCTCGTGCTGTTCGTCGCGGCGCTCGACCAGACGATCGTCGCGACGGCGCTGCCGACAATCGTCGGCGAGCTGGGCGGTTTCGAGCACCTCTCGTGGGTGGTGACCGCGTACCTGCTGGCATCGACGGTGGTGGGACCGATCTACGGGAAGCTCGGCGACATGTACGGGCGCAAGCGCGTCCTGCAGGCCGCGCTCGTGCTCTTCCTCGTCGGCTCCAAGCTGTGCGGGCTCGCCGGGAGCATGCTGGAGCTGATCGTCTTCCGCGCGGTGCAGGGGCTCGGCGGCGGCGGCCTGATCGTCGTCTCGATGGCGGTCGTCGGGGACATCGTCGCGCCGCGCGAGCGCGGCCGCTACCAGGG
>DATDKA010000104.1:0-8732 GCA_036520235.1 Gaiellaceae bacterium | reverse complement strand
GCGCTCGACCTGGTCCGTGCGGCGGGACATCGGCTTCTCACACAGCACGTGCTTCCCGGCCTCGAGCGCGCGAGTCGTCCACTCGACGTGCAAGCCGTTCGGCAGCGAGATGTAGACCGCGTCCACTTCGTCGTCCGCGAGCAGCGCCTCGTAGCTCCCGTAGCCACGGTCGAGGCCGTGCTCCTGGGCATACGACGCGGCGCGTGCCGCGTCACGGCTCGCAACCGCGACGACCTCGGCCCGATCGGACTCCTCGGCCGCGGCGAGGAGCTTGAGGTTGATCGGGGCGGTCGAGAGGAGTCCCCAGCGAACGCTCACGCCTCGGGCTCGTCCTTCGTCATCGCCTGCTCGAGCTCGCTCTGGGTGGCGCCGGTCATGATCGCCACGGCCTCCGACATCGTGTGGCTCTGCGGCGTGACGACGGCGACGCGCCTGCCGAGCCGCATGATCAGGATCCGGTCCGCCAGCTCGAAGACGTGCGGCATGTCGTGGCTGATGATGATCACGGGCAGGCCGCGCTCTCGGACGCGCAGGATCAAGTCCAGCACCTGGCGCGTCTCCTTCACGCCGAGCGCCGCGGTCGGCTCGTCCATGATCGCCAGCCGCCGCGCCCATTTCGCGGCGCGCGCAACGGCGACGCCCTGCCGCTGGCCGCCGGACAGGCTCTCGACCGGCACACGGATCGACTGAATCCCGATCTGGAGCTCCTCGAGGTGCGTGGCGGACTCGCGCCGCATCCGGCGCTTGTCGAGCAACCGGAGCCCGAGGCCCAGCGGGCCGCCGAACCGCGCCTCGCGGCCGAGGAAGATGTTCGACGCGATGTCCTGTGACGGCGCGACCGCGAGGTCCTGGTAGACGGTCTCGATCCCCGCGCGGCGCGCGTCGCCGGGTGCGCGGAAGCGGACGCGCTCGCCATCGAGGCGGATCTCGCCCTCGTCCGGCTGCAGAGCGCCGGCGAGCGCCTTGATCAGCGTCGACTTCCCGGCCCCGTTGTCGCCGATGATCGCGACGATCTCGTTCGGGTAGAGCTCGAAGTCGGCGCCGTTCAGCGCGACCACCTGCCCGTAGCGCTTGACAAGCCCTCTCGCCTCGAGAATCGGCGTCTGCTCGCTCATGTGCGGCCCCGGTGAGTCAGCTGGTCGACCGAGACGGCCAGAATCACGAGCACGCCCGTGACGAAGTACTGCCAGACGACCTCGACACCGATCAGCGTGAGGCCGTTGCGGAAGACACCGACGACGATCGCCCCGATCAGCGTGCCGATCACGGTCCCTCGCCCGCCGAAGAGACTGGTGCCGCCGAGTACCACCGCCGTGATCGCGTCGAGGTTCTCCGTCGTCTGGCCGGCGTTCGGGTCCCCGAGCTCCGTCCGACCGACGAGGAGCAGCGCGGCGATCCCGTAGGTGAGCCCCGCGACCGTGTAGACGCTGAGCAGGACCAAATTGACCCTGATCCCCATCAGGCGGGCGGCCTCGATGTTGTCCCCGACTGTGTAGACGTGCCGCCCCCACGCCGTCTGCGTCAGCGCGTACCACGCGATCCCGAACAGGATGAACATCAGGACGACGCCGTAGGTGATCGACGTCCCGTGCACGGTGAACGTGCGGCCGAAGAAGAGCAGCTGGCTCGGGAGCTCCGAGTAGGTCTCGTCGTTCGAGTAGATGTGCGTGAAGGCGAAGGCGATGTTCAGCGTGCCTAGCGTCACGATGAACGCCGGCAGCTTGACCCAGGCAACGAGGCTGCCGTTCAGCACGCCGAAAGCCACACAGGCGAGGATGCCGAGCGAGATCGCGACGAGCGGATCGACCCCCTTCGCCACCGCCAGCTTCGTCATCACGATCTGGCCAAAGGCCATCACCGTCGCGCAGGAGAGATCGATTCCGGCGGTGAGGATGACGAAGGTCTCGCCGATCGCCAGCACCCCCACCACCATCACCTGCTGCAGGACGAGCGAGAGGTTCTGCCCCTCGAGGAAGTTCTCCGACTTGAGCGCGAAGAACGCCATCGCGAGGATCAGCGCGATCAGCGGCCCGACCGTCGGGGCGCCGAGCACGCGGCGAGTGAACTGGAAGGCGGGGTGGGTCAGCGTCACGCGGCGGTCAGTCGAAAACGAAGGCCGGGGCGCTCGTCGCGCCCCGGCCCGTGATGCAGACGAGGCTCGTTAGCCCCAGCAGTTCCTGAGACCGTATGCGACGGTCTTCGAGGGCACACCCGTCTTCGGAACCTTGGCGATCAGGTTGACGCCGGTGTCCGTGTAGCCGTGGACCTTCTTTCCGGTCTTCGCATACCGGACGACGGCGGTGACGCCCATCGACGCCATGCGGAGCGGATACTGCTGCGAGGTGGCGTCGATCACGCCGGCCCTCACGTTGCGGACTCCGGCACAGCCGCCGTCCACCGACACGATCACGGTGCCGGCCTGCGTCTTCCCGGCATTCTTGAGCGCGTTCCAGGCGCCGGCCGCACTCGGCTCGTTGATCGTGTAGACGACGTCGATGTTGGAGTTCTTCTGGATGCAGTTCTCCATCGCCGTCTGCGACGGAGCCGTCTGGCCCTGACCGTTCCCGACACAGGCGATCTGCGGATCGCTGCCTTTGATCCCGAAGCCCTTGAGGAAGCCGTTGTGTCGCAGAGCTCCGACCGACGAGCCGGCATGCTCGTCGAGCATCGCGATCGTCACCTTCTTGCCCTTCGTCGCGGCGCGCGCGTACCTGCCGATCAGCACGCCGGCGTTGAAGTTGTTCGTGGCGAAGAGGGCATCCACCACGGTCGGTGGAGTCGTCGGCGAGTCGAGGGCGATCACCAGCACGCCCGCCTTCCGCGCCTTCTTGATCGCCGCGTTCTCGGCCTTCGCGTCGGCGACGGTGATCAGGATCCCCTTGTACCGCGCGGTCGTCATGTTCTCGATCGCCGCAATCTGGCTCGCGTTGTCCGAGCTCGATTTGCCGGCGGCGTACTTGAGCTCGGCGCCGAGCTTCTTCGCTTGAGCAGTCGCCCCGGCCCGCATCTTGACGAAGAACGGGTTCGTCACGTCCTTCGTGATCAGGCCGACCTTGACCTTGGCCTCGCTCTTCGAGTTTCGCGCACCTGCGACGCTCGCCATGACGGCGGTGGCGACGAGCACGAGAACGGACGCGAGAACCAGCAGGCCAGCAGCCCGACGTCCCACAGCGGTTCGATCACGCATTCCTGCCTCCCTTTGTCCTTGGTCGTGGTAGCGATAACACAGTTCCGGGCGCATAGTCAAGCCGTAAGACATTGCGGAAGACCCGGTCGCGTGTTACTGATCTCATAGCGACCATGGTTCCGACGCCCGCCACGGTGACGATCAAAGATGTGGCCCGCCGCGCGGGGGTGTCTGCGATGACGGTGTCGCGCGTGATCAACGGCAGCGCACGGGTGAACCCCGAGACAAAGCGGCGGGTCGAGGACTCGATCGCCGAGCTCGGGTACGTGCCGAGCCGGCTCGCGCGGGGCCTCATCCGTCAGAAGACCGGGACGCTCGCGCTGATCGTCCCGGACGTCGCGAACCCGTTCTTCACGCTGATCGTGCGGGGGGCCGAGGATGTCGCGCGGAGAGCCGGTTACCGGATGATCCTCTGCGACACGCGTGCAGACCTCGCAATCGAGCGCGAGGTGATCGAGGAGATGATCGCGCACCGGGTCGAGGGGATCGCGATCGCCCCGGTCAGCGACCGCTCCCGCCCCCACCTCGAGCGTCTGCGGAGCTTCGGAATCCACTTCGTGCTGGTCGACCGGACCGTGGAGGGCGTCGAGCAGGACGTCGTGCACGGTGATAACACCGCCGGGGCGCGGCGATTGGTCCGGCACCTCCTCGACCTCGGCCACCGGCGGATCGGGTTCATCGTCGAGTCGGACGAGGTCTCCACGGCCCGTGACCGCCACCAGGGCTACCGCGAGGCGCTGCAGGACGCGGGGCTGAAGTTCGACCCGGCGCTGATTGCACGGGCTCCGGCCGTTCCCGAGGGAGGCTTGCAAGCGATGCGGCGCCTCCTGGAGCTCGATGATCCCCCGACCGCAGTGTTCGCGGTCAACAACCTCGTGGCGCTCGGGGCGATCGAGGCGGTTCGCGCACTGGGGCTGGAGGTCCCAGACGACGTCGCGCTCGTCTGCTTCGACGACATCGAGCACGCGTCGCGGCTCTACCCGTTCCTGACCGTGATGGCGCAGCCGGCCGAGACGCTCGGCACAATCGGGACGCAGCTCTTGCTCGACCGGATCGAGCGCCGTGCGACAGACCAGGCGCGGGTTGTCGTGCTCCCCGCCCAGTTTCTGCTCCGGCGCTCCAGCGGCGCCGCCGCGGCATGACTGTCTACGGCGGCATCGAGACCGGCGGCTCCAAGTGGGAGTGCGCGATCGGAACCGGGCCCGACGACGTCAGGGCAGCGGTGACGATCCCGACGACGACTCCTGACGAGACGATCGAGCGGGCGATCGCCTTCTTCGAACAGGAGGGGTCCGTCGCGGCGATCGGCGTCGGCTCATTCGGGCCCATCGACAAGAAGCCGGGGTCGCCGACGTGGGGCTTCATCACCTCGACTCCGAAGCCGGGGTGGGCCGATACCGACGTCGGTCAGGCGGTTCGCCGGCGCCTCGGCGTCCCGGTCGCCTTCGACACGGACGTGAACGCCGCCGCGCTCGGGGAGCACCGCTGGGGCGCAGCCCAGGGGCTCGACACGTTCTGCTACCTGACGGTCGGCACCGGAATCGGCGGCGGCGGCATGAGCCACGGTCAGCTCCTTGACGGGCTCATGCACCCCGAGGTTGGCCACATGCGGATCCCGCACGACCGCACGCTGGACCCGTTCGACGGCATCTGCCCGTTTCACGGGGACTGCTGGGAGGGGCTCGCGTCAGGACGCGCGATCGAGGCTCGCGACGGCGAGGCGAACTGGGAGCTCGAGGCGCACTACCTGGCGCTCGGTCTCGTCTCGGTGATCTGCGTGCTCTCTCCGGAGCGAATCGTGATCGGCGGCGGCGTGATGAGCGAGCGGGGACTCCTCGAGCTCGTTCGACGCGGGATCCGCTCGTTGCTGAACGGGTATCAGCTCGGTCTTGCGGCGGAGGACGGTCTGCGCTCGTACCTCACGCTTCCGGGGCTCGGCTCCCGCTCCGGTGTGCTCGGGGCGATCGCGCTCGCCGAACGCGCAGCGCCCTAGGCTGTCGGCGCCATGGCCGCGCCGTCGCAGATCTCCGACCATGTCTGGTGGCTGGCGAAAGCGCCGCCGGACCGCCCTTGCCTCTGCGTCGTGGCCGGCGCGCGCCGGACGATCTGGCTCGACGCCGGCTCGTCCGAGCGGCACACGCGGGAGCTGCTGGCCGCAGCGCCGGCACCGGATCTGGTCGCGCTGACGCACTCGGACTGGGATCACGTGCTCGGAGCCTCGGCGCTCGACTGCCCGGTGATCGCACACGAGCTGACGGCGGACGCCCTCGTGCGCCTTGCGACCGCCGACTGGAGCGACGAGGGTCTCGACGAGCGCGTCGCCGCCGGCGAGCTGCTGCAGTGGCACGTGGACGACATCCGCGAGGAGCTCCCGTCGCCACGCGAGGTGACGGTCGTACCGGCGGACATCGTCTTCCGCGACCACCTCGACCTCGATCTCGGCGGCGTCAGCGTCCACCTGCGTCACGTCGGCGGCGACCACGCGCCGGACTCGACAGTGATGCTCGTCGAGCCCGATCGGCTGCTCTTCCTGGGCGACGCGCTCTACGAGATCCCGTCGGGTGGGTACACGAAGGCGAAGCTGGAGCCGCTCGTCGCAGAGCTGCGGGCGTTCGACGCCGAGGCATTCGTCCTCGGCCATAGCGAGACCGTCCTCGCCCGCGACGAGCTCGAGGTCTTCGTCGCGGAGGCGCTCGAAACGGTCACGTAGAGGACCGAACCGAACCGGGATGCCCGGCGAATCAGTCGGGAAGCAGAGACCACGACCAAGGAGTTCTCGATGCGCTTCATCCCGACAAAGTTCCACGCGCCGCTCGACTACATCGTCGGCGCCGCGCTCATCGCCGCTCCGTGGATCTTTCAGTTCTCGGACTCGACGGCCGCCTCGGTCGTCCCGATCGTGCTCGGGATCGGGCTGATCGCCTACAGCCTGTTCACGAACTACGAGCTGGGCGTCTGGAAGGTCGCTCCGATGGCGGTGCACAACCTGATCGACATCGCCGCGGGAGCGTTCCTGGCCGCCTCGCCCTGGCTCTTCGGCTTCGCCGACGAGTCGGCCAACACATGGCTCCCGCACGTGATCGTCGGCCTCGCGGCCATCTTCCTCGGCCTGACGACGATCCAGCAGGGCTACAGCTATCGGAAGTCGTCACCGACCACGGCGACCGGCTAGCGGGACAGCGGAACGATGAATCGGCGGTAGGCCGCGCGGCTGCGCGGCTTCCCGCCGATGTCGTACCCGCTGCCGGGCGACCCGTTGAAGAAGCTGATGAACCGCACGCGCGAGTGCCGCCGCACGAACCGGGCGAAGGCCTCCACGTACGCTGGGTCGTCGACCGTTAGCCCCCACTCCGGGAACATGAACGGCTTGCCGGGGTAGGCCTTGTAGAGCTCCTCGGTCCGGTGGAACGCGTAGACGCCGCTCGTGTCGTAGTAGTTGTTGCCGTACGCGTCGACGAACTTCAGGCCAGGGAAGTAATCGCGGTAATGGTTGCCCGCGACGTTCGGCACCCCGACGGCGAGCGGGTTGAAGACGATGGTCAGGTTCGGGTAGCGGTTAACCGGGACATCCGTCCCCACGCCCGGCAGTCCGAGCCGCCGGAGCCGCGCCGTCAGCTGCTGCGCGGTGCCCCCGTGCAGCAGCAGATAGATCCGCTGGAACGCCTTTCGGTACCAGCGGGTCGTGATCGCCGCGCCGCGCCGACGACCGTCCGCGTAGAACGCGCAGTACGGGTTGCGCTCGTTGTTCATCTCGGCGAGCGGCCGGATGATCGTCGGCTTCCCGGACTCGGCGATCGCGTTCGCGAGGCCGATCAGATGCGGGTCGCCTTTGCCCTGCGCGATCTCCTGCGGTGTGATCCCGCCGTTCCGCGAAGTTTTCAGCGCGATGTGCGGCCGCTCGCGGAGATTGCCGAGGAAGTAGCTGTATGGCGAACCCCACGTCCGGCCCTGATCCCAGGCGAGGTAAACGAGCCCCGATTCCGTCCGCTGTCCGGTGAGCTGGTCGAAATGGGCGGTGTTGCCGTAGGCGCTGACCGAGACGCGCCCCTGCGCGGCGGCGGGCACGACCGCCGCCAGGACGGCCACGACGAGGAGCCGGCGCATGGCCGAACGCTAGCGTGCTGCCGATGGATCTCGAAGTCCTGGAGCGGACGCTCGCCGAGCGCGGCGAGCCCGCCTTCCGCGCCAGACAGGTGTGGGAGTGGGCCGCGCGCGGCGTCTCGAGCTACGACGAGATGACGAACGTCCCGCGCGCGCTGCGGGAAGAGCTGGAGGAGGCCGTGCCGTTTTCGTCACTCGTCGTCGAGGATCAGGCCGTCGCCTCCGACGGCACGGTGAAGGCGCTCTTCCGCACAGCCGACGGCCATCCTGTCGAGGCGGTGCTGATGCGCTATCGCGGCGGCCGGCGGTCGGTGTGCGTCTCGTCGCAGTCCGGGTGTCCGCTCACCTGCACGTTCTGCGCGACCGGTCAAATGCGGTTCGGCCGCAACCTCACAACCTGGGAGCTCCTCGACCAGGTGCTCCACTTCCGCCGGATCGAGCCCCTCGACCACCTCGTCTTCATGGGCATGGGCGAGCCGTTCCTGAACTACGACGCCGTCGTGGCGGCCGCCCGCCGGCTGCCGGAGATCGGGATCACGCACCGCCGCACCACGGTCTCGACCGTCGGCTGGATGCCCGGGCTGACGCGGTTCGTCGACGAGGTCGAGGAGCCGATCCGGCTGGCGATCTCGATCCATGCCGCCGAGAGCGGCCTGCGTTCGGAGCTGATGCCCGTGAACGACCGCTACCCGCTGCCGTCGGTGATCGAGGAATGTCGTCGCTACTTCGCACTCCGGCATCGGAAAGTGTTCGTCGAGTACGTCATGCTCGGCGGCGTAAACGATTCCCCCGGGCACGCTCAGGACCTCGCCGCGCTCCTCGATCCGACGGTCTTCAAGGTCAACCTGATCCCCTACAACCCGACTGGGATGTATGACGGCTCGTCCCGCGAGGCGATCGGCGCGTTCAAGAGGGTGCTCGACCGCGCGCGAATCCCGTCGACCGTGCGGCTGACGCGCGGCCGTGACATCGCGGCAGCGTGCGGACAGCTGGCGGCGACGAGGTGACCACGACCTCGGTCTCCACGGCCGACGGGCGCACCTTGTCGGTCAGGGAAGGCGGCGACCCCGGCGGCGTTCCAGTGCTCGTCCACAACGGGACGCCGGCGTCGAGCCTGCTTTACGAGCCGCATCTGCGCGATGCCGAGGAGAAGGGAATTCGACTCTTCTCCTACGACCGCCCCGGTTACGGGGGCTCGACGCGAAACCGGGGCCGCAGCGTGGTCGACTGCGCCGCGGATGTCACTGCCGTCGCCGACGCACTCGGCGTCCAGCGCTTCGCCGTTTGGGGCGTCTCCGGGGGCGGCCCGCACGCGCTTGCGACGGCAGCCCAGCTCCCCGACCGTGTCACGGCTGTCGCCGCGCTCGCATCACTTGCGCCGTACGGCGCCGAACGCCTGGATTTCTTCGAAGGCATGGGCGAGAAGAACGTCGAGGACTTCAAG
>DATDKA010000103.1:0-5397 GCA_036520235.1 Gaiellaceae bacterium | reverse complement strand
TGCGAGCCTTCCAGCCGGCGCATTTCCGTCCGGGATCGCGATCGACCGCGTCGGTTCCTTCCGGCACCGCCTGCTCGTGACGGCGACGGCTGCGGGGAAGAGCACGCTCCACGCCTTCGACTGCCGAGGCCGCGACCGCGTGATCGCCAGCGGCGCCCCGACGGTTGAGGGAGGGCTCGCCGTCGCTCCCAGGACGTTCGGCCGATTCGGCGGCGCGCTGATCGCGCCGGACGAGGTCAGCGGCAGGATCTGGGCTTTCGGGCCGGGCGGCCGCACGCGCCTCGTCGTGAACTCCGGCCTTCCCGCCGGCGGGGATATCGGCGTGGAGGCGGTCGGCTTCGTGCCAAGGTCGCTCGGGCGCCGCGGCGTCGCGTACCTTGCCGACCTCGGGTCACCGGGCTCGCCGACGAGCGGATCCGACAGCCTTCTGGTCCTTCCTGCGGCGACCGTCACGCGGGCGCGCCTCCGCGCGGGTGAGCTCGTGGTGGCGACGGAGGGCGGTGCGAAGACCCTGGCGGTTCGCTGCGGCCGGGTGTGCGCGATCCGGCGCATCGCTGACGGCCCGGCGACCGCCCACGCTGAGGGACACATCACGTTCGTGCCGCACCGCTGAACGCGACTAGGGATCCTGCAAAGGAGTCGTGCGGGCGATCGTCTTCTTGTCGAGAATGCAGTACTTCGGCAGGTAGACGATCACGGCGTTCCCCCGGAACTGGAAGGAGGAGCCCGACGGCGGATCACCGATCGTCGTGGCGCACCTGCCCATGCTGCGCATGACCGCGGGCGCCTTCGTTCCGCGTGGCAGGGTCATCACGATCTTCGTCGCCGACGTCCGCGGCTTGCCGAGCTCGAGGTCCTGTGACATGCAAGCGAAGGCGGCATCCGCATACCGCCGCAGCCGGCTGGACTGCTCGGGCTTCAGGATCCTGTAGTTCGCGGCGACGAGCTGCGCGTACGTCTTCTTGCCGGAAGCCTGCGATGGCGCTCCTGGTGTGCCGCCCGTGGTAGGTACCGCCCGGGTACTACCGCCGTGCCTCGAGAGCACGACGCCTGCGCCCGCGGCGGCGAGCCCGATCGCAGCCGCCGCGAAGATGACGAGCCGTCTTCGCAGCATGCTTCGATTGTGCGCCGGCAGCTTAAGAGGCCGGTAAGAAAGTCCACAGTCTGGGAGTGGGCGTGACTGGGATCGAACCAGTGACCTCCCGCGTGTGAAGCGGGCGCTCTCCCGCTGAGCTACACGCCCTCGGGCGCACAGTAGCGCAGGCACGGCCGGGCTCTGGTCGCAGCTACGAGCGTGAGCCGCCGAGGGCGGCGGCGAGCGACGCAACGCCGAAGAAGACCTGCCGGAGCTCGTCGACACCCTGCTCCTTGCGGAGGAAGCCGCTGGCGCCGGCGGCTGCCGCGTCCTCCGAGCCGACGGCGGTCCCGGTCCCCGTGAGGATCAGGATCTGCACGTCGTTGCCGGCCGCGCGAATCCGCCGGGTCGCCTCGAGACCATCCATCACCGGCATGTTCAGGTCCATCAGGATCACGTCCGGCCGAAGGGTCTCGGCGAGCTCGACCGCTTCTGCTCCGTTGTCGGCGAGGCCGACAACGTCGACTCGCTCGTCCTCGGTGAGGACGGCCATGAGCGACTCCGAGAAGAGCCGTTGGTCGTCCGCGATCAGCAGGCGGACGGCCCCGGTCGGCGGCGAGGCGTCCATGACGAGAGCGTATGGCCGACACCCAGGGCGGAACAGTCCAGATCTCGATCCCTAGTCGGAAGTCCTGTTCGGCGCTTTTCAACCGCACGCTCGTGCGGTATATGAAGGGGCAGCGACCCGCGGCAATCGCATGAACTCTCAAACTGCAGCGTTACGAGCGGTCCTGCTGGATCCGCACCCGATCTGGCTCGACGCGGTTCAGCTCGTCCTCGATCGGGTGGGCGTCGAGGTCGTCGCGAAGACGACGTCAGGTAACGAGGCGGCGACGCTCGTCGAGCAGCATCGGCCCGATCTGCTGACAGTCGAGCTCGACGCGCTCCCGGGCGAGCCGGCCGGGCTCGAAGTCCTCCGGCAGGGACGCGTCGCCGTGCCCGAGCTCCGGGCGATCGTCCTGTCGAGGCACCACGATCCGGCGCACATCGACAGCGCGCTCGCCGCCGGCGCCGCCGCGTACGTGGTCAAGACCGCGCACCCCGACGACGTGGCCTCCGCGGTGCGGCAGGCCTTCGACCATTCGGTCTTCATGCCCGGCGGCCAGGCGGGCGACGGGGTGCCTGCGAAGCCTGCTCGCCGAGAGCGCCCGGGCGGCCTCACCCGACGCGAGCTCGAGATCCTGAAGCTCGTCGCGGAGGGACACTCGAACGCGGCGCTCGCCCGCATGCTCTGGGTCACCGAGCAGACCGTCAAGTTCCACCTCTCGAACGTCTACCGGAAGCTCGGCGTCGCGAACCGCACCGAGGCCAGTCGCTGGGCGCAGCGGAACGGCGTGCTTGCGTCCGACGAACCGTCCGTCGCCTGATCGACCCGCGGCTACCATGGTGGGTGCCCGGCCGCGCTAGGTGGGGAGCTAGCGGTTCCCTCTCGCCCGCAATCCGCTCTAGCGGGGCTGAATCCCCTCCCGAGGGGGTCACGCTCGAGACACGGGCCTCGGGTGCAAGTGTTGACGGTCAGGTCCCGCGCACTGGGAGACTGCGAACCGCGTCAGGTCCGGGAGGAAGCAGCGCTAAGCAATCCCTCTCAGGTGCCGCGGATCGGCCTGACCCGAGCGAGCACCCCCTGCACCGGCTCGAGTCGCGGCCTTCGATCGAGGGTGCGCGGCCGGGCTTACTTCGCCCAAGCCCGTTCCTCCGCGCGGTTTGATCTAATCGGCTGAGGACGCCTCTTGACCGCGCTGTACCGGAAATACCGTCCGCAGGACTTCGACGAGGTCGTCGGGCAGGACGCGGTCGTCCAGACACTCAGGAACGCCATCGACAGCGGCCAGGTGCGCCAGGCGTACCTGTTCGCCGGGCCGCGCGGCACCGGGAAGACGTCGCTCGCGAGGATCCTGGCGAAGGCGCTGAACTGCGCTCACGGGCCGACGACTACGCCGGACAAGACGTGCCCCTCCTGCGTCGCGATCGCGAACGGCACGTCCCTCGACGTCGTCGAGATGGACGCTGCGTCGCAGCGCGGCATCGACGACATCCGCGAGATCCGCGAGCGCGTCGTCCTCCAGCCGGTGGAGGGGAGCTACAAGGTCTACATCCTCGACGAGGCGCACCAGCTCACGGACGCCGCGTTCAACGCGCTGCTGAAGCTGATCGAGGAGCCCCCGCCCCACCTCGTCTTCGTCTTCTGCACCACCGACCTCTCGAAGATGCTCCCCACGGTCCGGTCGCGCTGCCAGACGTTCGTCTTCTCGCGGCCGCGCCTGCCCGATCTCGTCGCGAAGCTGCGGCGCATCGCGGACGGCGAGGAAATCGACGTGCCGGACGCGGCTCTCGCCTTGATCGCCCGAGGCGCGCGCGGCGCTTACCGCGACGCCGAGTCGACCCTCGACCAGCTCTCCGCGGCCACTGAGGGGAAGGTGACGGTCCAGGCCGTGCTGGAGCTCCTCGGCGCCGTCGAGGAGGAGGCGCTGTTCCGGCTCTGCGACCTCGTCGTCGACAAGGACACGGCCGGCGCCCTCCAGTTCCTGGAGGAGCTCGCCGAGCAGGGCCAGGACCTCGGACGGCTCGTCACCGACCTGCTCGAGCACCTCCGCCAGCTGCTCCTCGTCCAGCACATGGGCGAGGTGCCGGACACGCTGCCCGTGACCGACGAGACGCGCGAGCGTCTACGCGCGCAGGCGAACCAGCTGCCCGAGGCGACCGTGATCAGGCTGTGCGACCTGCTGGCGGTTGCAGTCGACGACATGCGCCAGGGCGGGGATCCGCGCCTGCCCCTCGAGCTGGCGCTGATCAAGGTGACGCGCCCGGGCGCCGACCTCGAGCGCGAGTCGCTCGCCTTCCGCATCGAGCAGCTCGAGCGGAGTGACGGACCGCGTCAGGCTTCCGCGGCAGGCGAAAACCCTCCGTCAAACCCACCGCCCGAGGTCTCTACCGCTGCTCCGCCGCCCGCGCCGCCGCCGCTCGAGCTCGAGCAGCTCCAGGACGCCTGGCAGCGCGCGGTGATCCCGGCCGTCGAGCAGCGCTCGATCCCGACAGCGTCGGTGCTGCGCGAGGCGCATCCGTCGGACCTCGCCGGCGACACGCTCACGCTCGAGTTCCCCGCGACAGCGTCCTTCCACAGGAACCTGGCCGAGGAGCCGAAGCATGCGCGCCCCCTGCTGGAGGCGCTGCACGAGGTCACGGGCCGCCGTTTTGCGCTCGCATTCGTCGTGGGCGAGAACGGGGACCCGGCGCGAGAAGAACAGCGCCCGCTGAGCGAGGAAGAGCTCGTGGAGGAGCTCAAGCAGACCTTCGATGCTCGCGAAGTGAGCCCGGACTAGCCCCTCGTTGCCCCGCCGCCGCGAGGCGGGTCAGCCGCTTTCCCTGAACGATCGATCAGCACCCTCTGCGCGGGTCGAGGGACGTAAGAATTGACTAGAAAAACGGGCAGATTCTGTCATAGTGGATCTCGGGCTTAACTGAGAGAGGCACCTCAGGGGGAGGAACCTTGCGGCAGCGTCGTTATGACGAATTGCCGACACGTCGGAGACGGGCGCTGGCACGTCCCGAGTGCGGCAAATGGTGGGCTTTAGTCGGTAGCGGCGTGCTCCGACAAGGGCGCCCGCCTGGACTAGAAGAGGGTTATGAGCGGGGCGGCTGACCTCGGCGTCGGGCGCATCGCTCCGACGCCGCCGCCGTCGGTCGAGGGCGAGGACCAATCGCTCCTCAAGGCAATCCTCCGCAGGAGGAAGCGCTACGTCGCCGTGACCACGGCCGTTGCCCTCCTGGCGACGATCGCGCTGACCCTGTCCCAGACGAAGATCTACGAAGCCACTGCGACGGCCGTCGTGCAGGCCCCGCAGCAGCAGACGGTCTCCGGGGGCCCGAACATGGCGACCGAGGCCCAGATCGCGCGCTCGCTCGCCGTCGCGGATCAGGTCGCCCTCGACCTGCACCTGAACGTGCCTCGGGAGGAGCTGCTCTCGCAGCTTGGGGTTCGGGTGCCCGCCGACAGTGAGGTGCTCAAGTTCACGTACGCGAGCCCGCAGCCGAAGGTTGCACAGGCGCGCGCTCAGGCCTTTGCCGAGGCGTATGCAACCGTGCGTCGGCGCCAGTTCCAAACGGACGTGCGCTCATCGACGTCCTCGACCCTCGAGCAGATCCAGTCGCTGACTGCGAAGGGGGCTGAGCTCACTCAGAAAATCGAGAACGCTGCGCCAAACAAGCAGGCGGCGCTGCGCATCCAGCGAGACGCGCTGACCACGGAGATCGCGCTCCTCCAG
>DATDKA010000102.1:0-6987 GCA_036520235.1 Gaiellaceae bacterium | reverse complement strand
CAAGGTCGCCCACCAGCTTCTCCACGCCGACCGTCGCCGCCGTCACGTCCTTCGAGTGCGCCTCGCGCGTGCGGGCCTCGTCGACCGTCGCGACCGCACGGATCATCACCACGAAGACCGCGGCGACGATCACGGCGAGGGCGAGGCTCGCGACGATCATCCGCCCGGACAGGGACATGGATCTCACGACTCCGGTGCTCCTACCACCTCTGTGACTATCGACACCAGGTCGTCAGGGTTGAACGGCTTCGGTAGGTAGCTGTCCGCACCCGCCGCCCTGGCGGCGCCCTCCGAGTTCGGCCAGGCGCTCATCACCAGGATGTGCGCATCGCCGGGCGGCGACCCTTCCCGTAGGTAGTTCAGGACTTCGAGCCCGCTCATCCGCGGCAGCATCAGGTCGAGGATGATCAGGTCCGGATGGTGCTCCTGCGCGAGCATCAGCGCCTGATCTCCGTCGTGCGCTTCCAGGATTCGATAGCCGGCACCGAGGACGGCCCGGATAAGTTGCCGCAGGTTTTCGTCGTCCTCGCAGATGAGGATCGTCTTCTTCGCTTCGCCACCGTGCACGGACGGCTCTCGTCTGAGCGTAGCGGAGCGTCCGTACGATGCCAGCCGTGGTCGCCGAAGCGCTCGCCGCCGCCGCGCTCATCTGCCTCGACCCCGGACACGGCACGGTGCCTGGAATCGGGGCGCAGCGCGAGCCGATCGGACCGGGCTCGCGGGTGACGAAGATCAAGGATCCGGGCGGCGCCGCCGGCGAGGCCGGAGTCGCGCTGGCCGTCGCGCAGAAGACCCGGGCGCTGTTGCTGCGGCGCGGGTACCGGGTCGCGATGACGCGGACAGGCGCCACGTACGGTGGCGGGAACATCGACCGCGCTCAGTTCTGCAACCGACGGCACGCGGCGCTGATGGTCCGCATTCACGCCGACGGAGCTACGAGCTCGCTGCACGGCATCTCCACCCTCACGCCCGCCTTCCACCGCGGGTGGACGGACGACGTCTACGCACGGAGCCGCCGCGCGGCGAAGGCGATCCAGGACGGACTCGTCCGGGCGACCGGCGCTCGAGACCTCGGAGTGGTGGAGCGATCGGACCTGACGGGCTTCAACTGGGCGAACGTCCCGGTCGTGCTGGCGGAGACGGGCTTCCTCTCCAACCCGGCCGAGCGACGGCTGCTCCACTCGAGCGCGTACCAGTGGCGGCTCGCGCGCGGCTTCGTCGCAGGCGTCGCCGCCTTTACTCGTCCGTAGGCCGCTGCATGCGGTCGACGACCGAGCGGCCTTCGGCGTGGACGGCCTTCCGCCGCTCGGCGGGATCGTCGGCGACTTCCACCGGGGCGTCGGCGACGGCGTCCACCGGCGTCTCCGCGGCTTCGAACTCCTCACGGTCCTCCACGACGGCCTGGGACTCGTCGATCTTCCGTCGCAGCTCCTCGGCCCGCGGATCGACCGGCTCCATCTCCACCCAGCCGGGAGGGCGGCGCCGGATCGTCCTCCAGAGTGCGGCCGTCCCGACGGCGATTCCCCCCAGAAACGCGAGGCGGCGGTTCACCGGCTCGATGCTACACTCCGGCCCGCTTCCTGCCCTGTCCCCCGTCACGGCCCGACGTGACGGCCCCGGACATGGCCGCCACTAGACCGAAGGAAGGAGTGAATCGGGACCGTGTCGCCCTACGAAATCCTGCTCATGCTCGATCCGGACCTGCCGGAGGAACGGCAGAGCGAGATCGTCACCCGCATGCGCGAACTGATCGAGCGCCAGGGCGGGAGTTGGGATACCCACGACGTCTGGGGCCGGCGCAAGCTCGCCTACGAGATCGACCACAAGACCGACGGCGTCTACCACCTCGCCACCTTCTCCGCCGATCCCGAGACGCTCGACGAGATCGCGCGGGTGCTGAAGATCACCGACGGGGTCATGCGCCACCTGGCCGTGCGCCGAAGTGAGCGCCGTCCCGGGCAGCCGGTAGCGTCGCCACCGGAGGATCGGCAGGATGGAGCCGAGCCCGCGACAGTCGCTGCGGCACCGCAGCAAGAGGAGGAATAGGCATGGCTGCCAGCATCAACCGCGTCATTCTCGTCGGGAACCTGACCAAGGATCCGGAGCTCCGGCACACCCCCAGCGGCACCGCCGTCTGCAAGCTCCGCCTGGCGGTGAACTCGCGCCAGAAGGACAGCTCCACCGGCGAGTGGGGCGAGAAGCCGAACTTCTTCGACGTCACCGTCTGGGGCAACCAGGGCGAGAGTTGCGCGCAGTACCTCTCCAAGGGCCGGCCGGTGGCGGTCGACGGGCGCCTCGACTGGCGCGAGTGGGAGGCGCAGGACGGGACGAAGCGACAGGCGGTGGAGATCATCGCCGACAGCGTCCAGTTCCTCGGCGGCCGCGGTGACGGCGAGAGCGGCGGCGGCCAGTTCGTCACCGCCGGCGCGCGCCAGGAGAGCGGCGCCGACTTCCCGTCCTCGGCAGCAGACGACGACATCCCGTTCTAGGAGCACGCATGCCGAAGGCACGGAGAGGAGCAGAGCAACGCAGCAGCCGCCGAGGCCCGCCGACCGGGCCGATCAAGCGGCGCTCGTGCCAGTTCTGCCGCGACCACATCGACGAGGTCGATTACAAGAACGTCAACCAGCTCCGGCGCTTCGTGTCGGAGAAGGGCAAGATCCGGTCGCGCCGGATCACCGGAGCGTGCCGGCGCCACCAGCGCCAGGTCGCGCTCGCGGTGAAGCGGGCGCGCGAGATGGCGCTCCTGCCCTACGCGACCACCTAGGCGCCGTGCAAGTCATCCTCCTGAAGGACGTTGACAAGCTCGGCCTGCGCGGCGAAGTCGTCGACGTCGCGCGCGGGTACGCCAGGAACTTTCTCCTGCCGCGGAGGCTGGCGGAGACGGCGACGCCTGGCGCGCTCCAAGAGCTCGAGCGGCGCGGCGAGCTCCGCGCGCGGCAGGAGGCGCGGACGCACGACGAGGCGCGCGAGATCGCCTCGCGCCTCGAGCAGACCGTGATCCGCTTCGACGTGAAGGCAGGCCCGACCGGGTCGCTGTTCGGCTCCGTCACGGCGACCGACATCGCCGACCGGCTCTGGGACGACTACAGGATCCGCATCGACCGGCGGAAGGTCGAGCTCGGCGACTCGATCAAGCGCGTCGGGCGCCAGGAGGTCCCTGTCGCGGTCTTCACCGACGTCGAGGCGACGCTTCGGCTCGAGATCGTCCCCGAGGGCGGGATCGAGGAAATGGAGGCGATGGAAGCCGCCGCCCGCGCCGAGGAGGAGGCCGCTGCCGCCGCTGCCGCCGAAGCGGCCGCCGAGACCGAGGGCGCGATCGAGGTCGAGGCGGTGATCGAGCAGGCCGACGCGCTCGAGGCCGAGGAGGCCGCCGAGGCGGAGCCGCCGGCCGGCGAGCAGGAGGCCGAAGCCGAGGCCGAGCAGCCGGCCACCGAGGGCGACGAGCCGCCCGCCGAGCAGTAACAAAACGGCAACGACTCGTCCACAAGGTTTTCCAGACCCTGGGGACGGAACGCGGAAAAAGCCGCTCGGAGCGGGAAGTCTGTCGCGCCGGAGGAGGACCCGCGCTGGGGACAACGTCCGCCAGCCCGTGGAGAATCGGCGGGAACGTGTGTTCTTCTGCCTGCACAGACACGGTTTTTCGCCCTAGTAGTAAGGGAGTGCGCGCTTGCGCGATCGAGCGAGGCGCGGAATGAATGCCGCGGTGAGCGCACAGATCGTCCAGGTCCCCCAGACGGCTCCGATCCCGCCGCAAAACCTCGACGCAGAGGAGTCAGTCCTCGGCGCGATGATGCTCTCCCCGGGCGCGATCGGGGCCGTCAGCGAGATTCTCGACGCGGGGGACTTCTACCGGGAAAGCCACGCGAAGGTCTACCGCGCGGCTCTGGCGCTCTACGCCCGCGGGGAGCCCGTCGACGCAATCACCCTCATCGACGCGCTCGAAGAGCGCGGCGAGCTCGACGCCGCGGGCGGTCGCGGCCGCATCCACGAGCTCGCCGCGCTCGTCCCCGCCACGGCGAACGCGCACCACTACGCGCGAATCGTCCGCGAGATGGCGACGCTCCGCGGGCTGATCCGGGTGGGCGACGAAGTCTCCCGGCTCGGTTGGGACCGGCCGGGCGAGACGATCGACCTCGTCGACCGGGCCGAGCAGCTCGTCTTCGAGCTCTCGCAGCAGCGGGTCTCGAGCGAGTTCGCGCACATCGAAGGGCTCCTGAAGGAGAGCTTCGAGCGGATCACCGCGCTCTACGAAGCCGGCGAAGAGGTCACTGGCGTCCCCGCCGGCTTCCGCGACATCGACCGGCTGACCTCTGGCTTCCAGCCCGGGAACCTGATCATCCTCGCCGCCCGGCCGAGCATGGGGAAGTCGGGCCTCGCGCTCTGCATGGCGGCGAACATCGCCGTCCGGAAGGAGCTGCCGGTCGCCCTCTTCACGCTCGAGATGTCGAAGTCGGAAGTCACGCAGCGCCTGATGTGCAGCGAGGCGAAGGTCGAGTCGCAGCGGCTGCGGACGGGGAAGCTCGGCGCGGACGACTGGCCGCGGCTGACGGCTGCCTGCGACAAGCTGGCGAAGGCGCCGATCTACGTCGACGACACCGGCTCGATCACGATGATGGAGATCCGGTCGAAGGCGCGGCGCCTGAAGTCGAAGGAGCCGAATCTCGCGCTGATCATCGTCGACTACCTCCAGCTGATGACCTCGGGCTCGTCGGTCGAGAACCGGGTGCAGGAGGTCTCACAGATCTCCCGTAACCTGAAGGTGCTGGCGCGCGACCTCGACGTGCCCGTGATCGCGCTTTCGCAGCTCTCCCGCGCCGTCGAGCAGCGCCACGACAAGCGGCCGATCCTGTCCGACCTGAGGGAATCGGGTTCCTTGGAGCAGGACGCGGACCTCGTCTTCTTCATCTACCGCGACGAGTACTACAACGACGAGACCGAGGCGCAGGGGATCGCCGAGGTGCACCTCGCGAAGCACCGGAACGGGCCGACCGGGACCGAGAAGCTCGCCTGGCTGAACCGGTACGCGAAGTTCGCCGACCTGGCGCCGAGCGCCTGACCCGAACGGCCGCCCGGTCCGGCAGACTCGGAGGAACGTGCCAGCGACCGTGATCGTCGGCGCCCAGTGGGGAGACGAGGGCAAGGGGAAGATCGTCGACCTGCTGGCGCAGCACTCGGATGTCGTGTGCCGCTACCAGGGCGGCCCGAACGCCGGTCACACGATCGTCGCCGACGGCCAGACATTCAAGTTCCGGCACATGCCCTCGGGCATCCTCTGGGGCAAGCAGTGCGTGCTCGGCGCGGGATGCGTGATCGACCCGCAGGTGTTCATCGAGGAGCTGGACGACCTGGAGGCGCGCGGGATCTCGACCGAGCTCGTCCGGGTCTCCGGGAACGCGCACCTGATCATGCCGTGGCACGTCGCCCTCGACCAGGCGAGCGAGCGTCGGCTGGGAAAGCTCCAGATCGGCACGACGCGGCGCGGGATCGGCCCGGCCTACGGCGACAAGGCCGCGCGACTCGGGATCCGGGTGCAGGACCTCTTCGAGCCGAAGATCCTGCGGCAGAAGATCGAGGTCGCGCTCGCCGAGAAGAACCACTGGCTCGAGCGCGTGTACGAGGCGGGCCCGCTCGACCTCGAGGACGTCTCCTCGCGCTACGAGGGCTACGCGCAGCGGCTGCGCCCGTACATCGCAGACAGCTCGCTGCTCGTCGACCGTGCGCTGCGGGAGGGGCGGTTCGTGCTGTTCGAAGGCGCGCAGGGGACGCTGCTCGACCTCGACCACGGCACCTATCCGTTCGTGACGTCGTCCTCGCCGATCGCGGCGGCGGCGGCAGTCGGGGTCGGGATCGGGCCGCGGCGGATCGACGCCGTGCTCGGCGTGGCGAAGGCGTACCTGACGCGGGTCGGCGAGGGGCCGTTCCCGACCGAGATCGAAGGGCCGGATCAGGAGCGCGTGCGTGAGCTGGGCGCCGAGTACGGCACGGTGACGGGGCGGGAGCGGCGCTGCGGCTGGCTCGACCTCGTCGGGTTGCGGTACGGCGCGCGGTTGAACGGCTTCACCTCGCTCGCGCTGACGAAGCTTGACGTGCTCTCGTCGTTCGCACAGCTGCCGGTGTGCACTGCCTACCGGCTGCCGGACGGCTCCACGACGGCCGACTTCCCTGCGCACCAGAGCGACTTTCACCACGCCGAGCCGGTCTACGAGGTGCTTCCCGGCTGGGAGGAGCCGCTGGACGACGTCGACCGGGTCGAGGACCTGCCGGAGGCCGCGCGCCGCTACGTCGAGTTCATCGAACGCGAGCTCGAGGTTGAGGTCTCGCTGATCGGCACGGGCCGCGCTCGGGAGGACGTGCTGGCACAACGCGGGCTCGAGGCGATCGCGCGCCCGTGAAGGTTCTCCTGATCGGGTCGGGCGGCCGGGAGCACGCGCTCGCCTGGAAGCTGACGCGAAGCAGCGGCCTGACGGAGCTCCATGCGGCGCCCGGGAACCCCGGAATCGCGGAGCTCGGTACCTGCCATCCCGTCCGCGCCGAGGACGGCGAGGGGCTGCTCGACCTCGCGCGATCGCTCGAGGCTGGGCTCGTCGTCGTCGGTCCCGAGGCGCCACTCGTCGGCGGCGTGGCCGACGAGCTGCGGCACATGGGCGTGCTCGTCTTCGGGCCGGGCAAGGACGCAGCGCGCATCGAGGGATCGAAGACCTTCGCGAAGGAGGTGATGCGCGCCGCCGGGGTGGCGACGGCCGAGAGCTTGTCGGTCGCGCGCCCGCCGTGCGTCTTGAAAGTGGACGGCCTCGCCGGCGGCAAGGGTGTCTTCGTCTGCCCCGACCAGGAGACGCTCGACGACGCGCTCCGCGAGGCCGCCCGGCTCGACCAGCCGCTCCTGATCGAGGCGCTCCTCGAGGGCGAGGAGCTGTCGCTCTTCGCGCTGGCGGACGGCCGCAACGCGGTCGCCCTCGCACCGGCGCGCGACTACAAGCGGATCGG
>DATDKA010000101.1:0-4259 GCA_036520235.1 Gaiellaceae bacterium | reverse complement strand
AGCAGGCCGAGCCGCTCGAGCTCGGCGAGCTCGCCGCGGACCGTCGAGGCCGACACGCTGAGCCCCGCGTGCTCGACAAGGTGCCTGGACCCGACCGGCTGGCCGGTCCGGATGTACTCCTCGACGACGTGCCGCAGGATGTCGCGCTGCCGGGCTGTGAGCTGAGGATGATCGGAAATCATCTGTTTTGCAGGTGATTTTACTCGCTCAGGCGAGCAGTTCCGCAGTCACGCCGCCCCCGAGTAGACGACCGCGACGCGTCAGCGCCAACTCGTCCTCACGGCGCTCGACGAGGCCGAGCTCGGCGAGGCGCACAAGCGCCGCCGGGTCGAGGAGACCCTCCTCCCCGTTCAGGGCAAGCGGCTCGTCGAGCCGGAGTCCCAGCATCACCCGCTCGCGGCCGCGGGTTACGTCGTCGAGCTCCTCGAGCTCCCGCTCCGGCGCGCGGCCGTCAGAGAGCGCTGCGAGGTACGCCGACAGCCGAGGCGCGTTGCGCCAACGCCGCCCGCCGACCGTCGAGACCGCCCCGATGCCGAGCCCGAGGTAGTCGCGCCCGAGCCAGTAGGCGAGGTTGTGCCGCGAGCGGAGGTCCCGGCCGGCCGCGCCCTCACCGCTCCGGCAGAAGTTGGCGGTTTCGTACCACCGGTAGCCGGCGGACGTCAGCCGCTCCACGACCGCCTCGAAGTACCCCTCCATCAGCTCCGCCTGACGGGCCAGCTCCTCGCCGTGGGCATGCGTGAACCGCGTTCCCGGCTTCGCCTCCAGCTCGTAACACGACAGGTGCTCGGGCCCGAGCTCGAGTGCCTCGTCGATGTCGGACTCGAGCTCGGAGGCGCTCTGGCCAGGGATCCCGTAAATGAGATCGAAGGAGATGTTGTCAAATCCGGCACCACGTAGATGGTAGAACGCGCGTCGGACGTCGTCAGGTCCGGCAACACGGTCGAGGACCTCGAGCAGGCTCGACTGAAACGTCTGGACGCCGAGCGAGACGCGGTTCACGCCGCTCTCGCCAAGGAGCCGCGCGAGCTCGGCAGTCACGGTCTCGGGGTTCGCCTCGACGGTGAGCTCGTCGGCCTGCGGCAGTGTCTGCAGCAGCCGGTCGAGCGCGGCGGGCTCCGTGAAGGTCGGCGTCCCGCCGCCGAGGAACAGCGTCTCGAGCGGCTTGGCGAGGAGGTGACGCTCGAGCTCGAGCTCCGCGAGCAGCGAGTCGACATACCGCTCGTGCTGGCCCTGGCGGCCGACCACGGTGACGAAGTCGCAGTAGCCGCACCGGTGCGAGCAGAACGGCAAATGCACGTACAGATGCCGGACGCCGCCCATCAGCTCTTCCCGTCGAGGTTGAGCACGGCCAGGAAGGCCTCCTGCGGAACCTCGACCGCCCCGACCTGCTTCATCCGCTTCTTGCCGGCCTTCTGTCTCTCGAGCAGCTTCCGCTTTCGCGTGATGTCGCCGCCGTAGCACTTCGCGAGCACGTCCTTGCGCTTCGCCTTGATCGTCTCGCGAGCGATGACACGCGAGCCCACTGCCGCTTGAACCGGCACGTCGAAAAGCTGCCGCGGGATCTCCTCACGGAGCTTGTCCACCAGCGCCCGGCCGCGCCCGTAGGCGGCGTCGCGGTGGATGATCAGCGAGAGCGCGTCGACCGGATCGCCGGCGATCAGCACGTCGAGGCGGACGAGGTCGCCCTCGCGGAAGCCGACGATGTCGTAGTCGAAGCTGGCGTAGCCGCGGGTCCGCGACTTGAGCTGGTCGTAGAAGTCGACGACGACCTCGGCGAGCGGCAGCTCGTAGATCAGGACGACCCGTTCCTCGGAGAGGTATTCCATGTGGTCGAACCGGCCGCGCCGCTCGGTTGCGAGCTCCATCACCGGCCCGACGTACTCCTTCGGGACGATGATCGAGGCCTTGATGTACGGCTCCTCCACGCGCTCGATCTCCGGCGGCATCTCCGCCGGGTTGTGCACCTCCACCTCCTCCCCGTCCTTCGTCAGCACCCGGTAGGCGACGTTGGGCGCAGTCACGAGCAGGTCGAGGTCGAACTCACGCTCGAGACGCTCACGAACGATCTCCATGTGCAGCAGGCCGAGGAAGCCGCAGCGAAAGCCGAAGCCGAGCGCCTGAGACGTCTCCGGCTCGTAGAGCAGCGCAGCGTCGTTCAGCTTCAGTCGCTCGAGGGCGTCGCGGAGGTCGGGGTACTCGTCGGAGTCCGTCGGGAACAGGCCGGCGAACACCATCGGCTTCACGTCCTTGTAGCCCGGCAGCGGCCTGGCAGCCGGACGCGCGACCGACGTGAGCGTGTCGCCGACGCGAAGCCGGCCGACGTCCTTCAGCCCGGTGATGACGTAGCCCACCTCGCCGGCCTCGAGCGTGTCGCTCGCCCGCATCGTCGGCGAGAAGAAGCCCAGCTCCTCGGCCTCGAACCGCGTCCCTTGCGCCATGGCCTGGAGGGGCTCGCGGGTGTGGAAGGAGCCGTCGACGAGACGGACGAAGGCGACGACGCCGCGGTACTGGTCGTAGGACGAGTCGAAGATGAGCGCTCTCGGCGGGGCGCCGGGCTCGCCCGCGGGGCGCGGGATCCGCTCGACGATCGCGTCGAGCACCTCAGCCACCCCCTCGCCCGTCTTCGCCGAGATCCGCAGGACGTCCGCCGGGTCGCCGCCGATCAGCTCGGCGATCTCCTGCGCGGCCCGGTCCGGGTCGGCCTGCGGAAGGTCGATCTTGTTGACTACCGGGAGCAGCTCGAGGTCGTTCTCGATCGCGAGGTAGGCGTTGGCGACGGTCTGCGCCTCCACTCCCTGAGCGGCGTCGACGACGAGCACCGCGCCCTCGCAAGCCTGGAGCGAGCGCGACACCTCGTACGTGAAATCCACGTGGCCAGGGGTGTCGATGAGGTTGAGCTGATGGCCCTTCCACGGGACGCGGACCGCTTGCGCCTTGATCGTGATCCCGCGCTCGCGCTCGAGCTCCATCGAGTCGAGCACCTGCTCGCGCATCTCGCGCCCCGAGACCGTGTCCGTCAGCTCGAGGATGCGGTCGGCCAGGGTCGATTTCCCATGGTCGATATGGGCGATGATCGAGAAGTTCCGGATGCGGTCCGGCTGCATGGAGGGCTAGGTCGGCGGGCGGGCGCGGGCTGGCAACGATAGCAACGCGTTCAGTTCACGAACCCCCAGCAAACGGCAGAAAAACAGGTACACGATGGCACCCGCGGCGAGCGCCGCCGAGACCGACACGGCCTGGGCGGGAAACGACCGTCCGAGTACGTGGTCAAGGCCCCACCAGACGCCGTAGGCGACGAGGGCGAGCGGCAGCGAGGCCAGCGTCACGAGTACCGCAGTGCGGGCTGTCTCGCCTCCTTCGATGCGGCCGAACCGGCGCCGGAGCAGGATCAGGAGCGCCGCGGTTCCCGCGATGTTCGCGAGCGAGATCGCGAGCGGGATCCCCCAGGTCCCAAGGTGGTAGAGGAGCGCGAAGAACGCCGTGTTCACGATCAGGTTCCCGAAGGCCACCCACGTGGGTATCCACGGCGCCTGTAGCCCGAAGAAGGCCCGGTTCAGCATCAGCATCGCGCCGTTGAAGGTCAGGCCGAGCGAGAACGCGGCGAGCGCCCCGGCGACGACGCGCGTCGCGTGCGGCCCGAATTCGCCCCGCTGGTAGAGCAGGCGGACGATCGGCTCCGCCAGGACTGCGATCGCGACGCTGGCGGGAACGAGCAGGAACGCGATCTGCCGCAGCCCGAGCCCGACGGTGTGCCGGAATCCCTCGTCGTCGCGGCGTGCCGCCAGGCGGCTCAGCGCCGGGAAGAGGACGGTCGCGACCGCCACGGAGAACATGCCCTGGGGAACCATGTAGATGCGGAAGGCGGCGTCGATCGCCGAGGGCGCGATCGTCTTGTCGATGTAGCGCGCGGCGAAGAACGTCCCGATCAGCGCGTTCACGTTGATCAGGCCGAGCCCGAGCGTGACGGGCAGCATGAGCACGAAGACGCGCTTGACCGCCGGGTCGCGCCAGTCGATCGCGAGGCGTAAGCGGCCGTCGAGACCGGTGAGCCATGGAAGCGGCAGCAGCAGCTGGACGAGCGTGGCGAAGACGATCGAGCCGGCGTAGATGTACAGCTTCGTGTCGACGGAGTCCGCCTGCGGGACGCCGATCACGAGCCCGGCGATGATCACGAGATTCCAGAACACCGGCGTCAGCGCGGGAACGCTGAAGTGCTCGTAGCTGTTCAGGATCCCGACGATGACCCCGAAGATCCCGAG
>DATDKA010000100.1:0-10404 GCA_036520235.1 Gaiellaceae bacterium | reverse complement strand
GCGGTCGGGGAGGCCGCCGAGATCATCAAGCGCGGCGATGCGGACGCAGTGCTCGCCGGCGGCACCGAGTCCTGCATTCACCCGCTGATCCTGGCCGGCTTCTGCGCCATGCGCGGGCTCGTGGCGGAGGACGAGGAGCCGGCGCGGGCCTCCCGTCCGTTCGACGCCACGCGGGCCGGGTTCGTCATGGGCGAGGGCGCCTGCGTGCTCGTGCTCGAGGAGCTCGAGGCGGCGCGGGAGCGCGGCGCGCCCGTGTACGCGGAGGTGCTCGGCTACGGCGCCTCGAACGACGCGCACCACATGGCGCAGCCGGATCCGGAGTCGGTCGGCGTCGGCGAGATGATGCGGGCGGCGCTCGCGCGGGCCGGGGTGGAGCCCGAGCGCGTCGGCTACGTGAACGCGCACGGAACCTCGACGCCGCTCGGCGACGCAGCCGAGACGAAGGCGATCAAGGACGTCTTCGGCGACCACGCCTACGAGCTCGCCGTCTCCTCGACGAAGTCCGTGATGGGCCATTGCTTCGGAGCCGCGGGCGCGATCGAGGCGATGATGTGCGTGCTGGCCGTTCGTGACGGACTGCTGCCGCCGACGATCAACTACCGCAACCCCGATCCGACCTGCGATCTCGACTACGTTCCGAACGGCGAGCGCCGCCATCTGCGCCTCGAGCGCGCCGGCGGCGCCGAAGCAATGACCCATCATCGACTTCGTCGAGGAGACGGCGAGCTCGTACGCGTGGTCGCCGAAGACGTCCTTGATCGCCTTCGTCTCGGCCGCGTCGCCGAGCGGTGTCGAGGTGCCGTGCGCGTTGATATAGCCGACCCGCTCCGGCTCGACACCGGCGCGCTCGAGCGCGCTGCGCATCATCAGGGCGACACCGGTGGCCGCCGGCTCGGGCGCGGCGAGATGGTAGGCGTCATTGGTGGTGCCGTAGCCGAGCACCTCGGCGTAGATCTCCGCGCCGCGCTCCTTCGCTGCCTCGAGCTCCTCGAGCACCACGGCTCCGGCGCCCTCGCCGATCACGAAGCCGGCGCGCGTGGCGTCGAAGGGCCGGGAGGCGCGCGGCGGGTACTCGTCCTCGGCCGCCAGGCCGCGCATGGCGCAGAAGCCGGCGAGGATCAGGGGGTGCATGCACGCCTCGGTGCCGCCGGCGAGCACCGCGTCGGCGTCGCCGCGGCGGACGATCTCGGCGCCTTCGCCGATCGAGTGTGAGCCGGTGGCGCAGGCCGAGACCGGCGCGTAGTTGGGCCCGCGCAGGCCGAGCGAGATTGCGAGCTGCCCGCTCGCCGAATCGACCAGCACGCTCGGGAGGAAATACGGGGACACGCGGTCCGGCCCCCGCTCCTGCAGCACCTCGTGCTGCTGCATGATCCCCAGGAAACCGCCGATCGCCGAGCCGAACGTGATGCCGACCCGCTCGGGCTCGTACTGCGAGTCGAGCTTCGCGTCCTCGAGCGCCTCCCGTCCGGCGGCCAGCGCCAGCAGGACGTTGCGGTCGAGCCGACGGGCCTCCTTCGTCGAGACGATGTCCGGCGGCTCGAACTCCTTCACCTCGGCCGCGACGCGCACCGGGAACTCGCTCGCGTCGAACGACTTGATGAAGTCGATCCCGCTCCGGCCGGCGAGCGCGGCGTCCCACGTCGAGGGCATGTCGTTGCCGAGTGGGCTGACGGCGCCCATGCCCGTGATCACCACGCGTCGCATCGGGCAAGCTTAGGCGCATGCCTGGGCCCGCCGTCCCCTTCCCACCGATGGAGGCCGAGCTCGTGAAGGAGCTGCCGGACGGGGACGGCTGGCAGTACGAGCCGAAGTGGGACGGCTTCCGCGGGGTGCTCGAGAACGACGGCGGCGAGCTCGCGCTCTGGTCGCGGAAGGAGCGTCCGCTGCTGCGCTACTTCCCGGAGCTCCGCGAAGTCGGCGAGCAGCTCCCTCCCCACTCGGCGCTCGACGGCGAGATCGTAATCGCCCGCGACGGCGTCCTCGACTTCGACTCGATGCAGATGCGTCTCCATCCCGCCGACAGCCGCGTGCAGCGGCTGGCCAAGGAGATCCCGGCCGAGTTCATCGCCTTCGACGTCCTGCTCTGGAAGGGCAAGCCGGTCCACGAGCTGCCGCTGGCGAAACGACGGAAGGAGCTCGAGAAGCTCGGCAAGGAGTTCACGCTCTCGCCGGCGACGAGCGACCCAGATGTGGCCGGGGAGTGGCTCGATACCTTCGAGGCGGCGGGGCTGGACGGCGTGATCGCCAAGCGGCTCGACCTGCCCTACCTGCCGGGCTCGCGCGAGGCGGTGATGAAGGTGAAGCCGTACAAGACGGCCGACGCGGTCGTGGTGGGCGTGCGCTGGAAGTCGAAGCCCGACCGGCTCGCGACCTTGCTCCTCGGCCTCTACCGCGACGACGGCGGCTTCGACTACGTCGGGTCGGCGGCGGTGGCGGCGTCACGACACAACGACATCCTCCAGCGGGTGAAGCCGCTCCTCGATCTGAAGTCCGATCGGCGCTTCTCCGAGCCGAACCGCTGGGGCACCGGCGACCTGGAAGAGACGCCGGTGAAGCCGAAGCTCGTCGCGGAGGTGCGCTACGACAAGGTGCAGGGGAATCGATTCCGCCACGGCACGCGGTTCCTCCGCTTCCGCGAGGACAAGGCTCCGAAGGACTGCACGTGGCGCGAGCTCAGGCCTCCGCGAAGTCCGAACGACCCGACGTTCGAGAGCCTGCTGGCGAGCTAGGACTTCTTCGCGCGCGAAGGCTGGACGCGCTTCGGCTCGCCCGGCATCTTCGGGAACTGCGGCGGGTACGGCGCCTCGCCGACTCCTTCCTGCTCGTCCCGCTCGACCCAGTCGAAGAGCTTGCGGAGGTCGCAGACCGCCTCGTCGATCTCCGCCTGCACGTCGCCGAGCTTCGCGAACCGCTCGGGCATCGTCCGCAGCGTGAAGTCCTCGGTCTCGACGTCCGGAAGCTCGTCCCAGGTGACCGGCGCCGAAACGGTGGCGTCCGGCCTCGCCCGCACCGAGTAGGCCGACGCGATCGTCCGGTCGCGAGCGTTTTGGTTGTAGTCGATGAAGACGCGCCTGCCGCGCTCCTCCTTCCACCAGGCGGTCGTCACCTTCCTCGGCATCCGCCGCTCGACCTCACGCGCGAACGCGAGGGCACAGCGCCGAACTTCCGGGAAGGTCCAGTTCGGCTCGATCCGGCAGGCGATGTGGATCCCGCGGTTCCCGGAGGTCTTCGGCCAGCCCGTGAAGCCGAGCTCGTCGAGGACCTCGCGGACGACGCCGGCGACCTTCTTCGCGTCTTTGAACGTCGTCCCGGGCTGCGGGTCGACGTCGATGCGCAGCTCGTCCGGATTGTCGACGTGCGCGCGTCGCGACGGCCACGGATGGAAGTCGATCGTGGCGAGGTTGGCCGCCCAGGCGACCTGCGCCACCTCCGTCACGCACAGCTCGTCCGCATGCCGTCCCGAGGGGAAGGTCACGCGCGCCGTCTCGATCCACTCCGGCCGCTTCTCCGGCACCCGCTTCTGGTAGATCGGGTCGTCCTCGGCTCCGCCCGGGTGGCGCTTCAGCTGTGTCGGACGCTCGTACAGCGCCCGCACGATGCCCTCGCCGACCGAGATGTAGTACTGGACGTGGTCGAGCTTTGTCGCCTTCAGCTTCCGGTAGAAGATCTTGTCCGGATTGGTCACCTTGACCGTCCGGCCGCCGACCTCCAGCTCGATGAATGGCGACGCCATATCGCTATTTCACCCTTCCGGGGCATGCCCGTCGAGTCCAGAGCTGGCAATACAAGACTTGCCGGCTCCCCCCTCAAATACCCCGGCATTGCGGCGCCCGTCTTCGACCCCTCGAGACGGGCATCGCACTTTGTAGGGACGGTGTCACGGAGGGGAGGGACTTCGAACGCTCGAGGCGCCGGCGATGCTGCGCCCGCCCAGTGTCCTCGACAAACCCAGAGCTGACTCCTACGCTTGAACCGTGATCTGCGGGGCCCCGACGGCGCGTGGCGACGAATGAACGTCCTCGTCGAAGCGGGCCGCCTCGTCGAAGAGGGAAAGCCTTTCGTGCTCGCGACCGTGGTGGGCGTCGAGCGGCCGTCTTCGGCGCGCGTCGGGAACCGGGCGCTCGTCACGGCGGACGGCGAGCTCCACGGATGGGTCGGCGGAGCGTGCACCGAGCCGGAGGTGATCCGCCTCGCGCTCCACGCGCTTGGAGACGGAGAGCTGCGGGTTGAGCGGATCGAGAGCCGCTGTGCCTCGGAGGGCGCGGTCCAGGTCGTGATCGAGCCTCACAAGCCCGCGCTCCTCCTGGCGATCGTGGGCGACGCGCTGGCGGCGCGGACGCTGCGAGAGCTGGCCGGCGTACTGGGCTGGAGGACGACCTCGACGATCGAAGGTGCGGAAGCGGTCGTGATCGCGTCGATGGGGCGCGACGACGAAGACGCGCTCGTTGCTGCACTCTCGTCCGAGACCGACTACGTCGGGCTCGTCGCGAGCGCCAAGCGTGCCGCGGCCGTAACCGAGGAGCTGCGCGGGCGGGGGCTGGAGGAGGAGGCGCTCGCGCGGATGCGCAGCCCCGCCGGGCTCGATCTCGGCCCGTCGTCCCAGGAGGAGATCGCCGTCGCGATCCTCGCCGAGCTCGTCGCCTGGCGCCACACGCGCGGCCCATCGCCGATCGAGCTCCTCGAGGAGGCGATCGACCCGGTCTGCGGCATGACCGTCAACGTGGCCACGGCGACTGAGACGGCCGTGCGCGACGGGGTCACGTATTACTTCTGCAGCGCGCACTGCCGGAAGCAGTTCGAGGCAGCGCCTGTCTGAACCGCTTGTCCGGGCTGACGGAACTGCATACAGTGGCCGACGTGGAGGATGGCGGCTGCTCATGCTGATTGCCTCCAACGGGTGGCAGCTCGGGCTCGCACTCGGCATCGCAGTGGTCGCAGTGGCCGCGGTGATCGTGATCACGATCGTCTGGCTGGCGATGAAGATCGAGAGGCAGGCTCAGACCGCAGAGAGCGCTGTCGAGGTGGTGCGCCGGCAGACGGACGGACTCGTTGGCATCGGGCAGATCAACGACTCCGGCGTTCGGATTCTGCACTCCGCTAGATCGCTGCGAAAGGTGGCGGTCGGCAAGTGACGACGCTCGTCGCGCTCTCCGCGAACGGGTACTGGACGCTCTCGCTCGTGCTGGCCGCGGTCGCCGCCGTGGTCGTCGCGTTCCTGCTCGCTGTGCTCGTGAGGACGGTTGGGAGCATCGAGCACTCCGTCGACAACCTGCTGGAGCTTGCGGGCAAGGTCGCCGCGAACACCGCAAACATCCCGCAGCTCGAGGCGACGGCGCCGGTACTTGGCCAGATCGTCGACGAAGCGGTGATCCAGGACGGCTACATGAACGCGCTCACGGACGGGTTCGACGGAGCATGAGCGACCAGGACGTCCTGATCCTCCTGACGGTCGTGCTGGCGGTCGTGGTCGTGCTCGTGCTCGCGGCGGCGTTGATCCTCGTGCGCCGGAGCCTCCAGCGGACGTCCGCGGGGCTCGCGACGCTTTCATCCGCGCTCGAGGGAGTCGAGGCGGAGCACCTGCGGCCGCTCGAGCCGGCCGTCCGGGCGATCAACGGCCAGTTCGAGATCATCCTCAGCGCGCTGCCCGGGATCGCCGGCAAGGCGGCGATCGTCGCGGAGCGGAGGCCCCGATGACGCTCTGGTGGATCGGGAACGTCGCGCTCTTCGCGGTCTTCCTTGTCGTCGTGTACCTGCTCCACGGCGTCCTCGGCGCCGCGCGGAGCATCGTCCCGAGCGTCGAGCAGATCGCGAAGACCGCCGAAGCCGGCTCGAAAGACCTCGATGCCGCCGAGCTCCTCGTGACGACTCAAAACCAGGTTGAGCAGACGATCGCGGTGGCCGCGAACTACGGCGGCTCTCTCGACGTAATCATCGACGACGCCCCCTAGGAGGAGTTACGGCGACGGTTCTGGCAATCGAAGCGGCAGGCACGGTGACGCTCATCGCCGTAGCGCTGATCGTTGCGGCGCTCGTCGTCTACCTCGTGGCCGTGATCGTCCAGCTCTGGAAGATCACGAACGGCCTCGACGAGGTGATCGAGCACGTCGGCGAGATCGTGCAGAAGAGCGAGCCGGTCGAGGCGATCGTCACCTCGATCAACGGACAGCTGGACGCCGGCGTCGACCTGCTCGAGGGGCTGCTCGTGAAGAAGGCCGGCTTGGTCGACGCCGTTGGGCTCGTCGAGGGCCTGTACCCGGGGTCGGCAGCGGCCGGCTTCCGGAACTTCCCGGAGAGCACGACGATCAGGGCGCCGCGCATCGGGACGGTCTACACCAAGGGGACGCTCACGCTCGCCCGGCTCGGGCGGGAATCGCCAATCGCGGCCGGGAACCCGGCCGGCCCGGCGCTGAGGGACGTCGAGCGGGGGAGCCTCTCCGCGCGTCTGCTCTACCCCGAGGGCCGCCAGTCGAGACCCGAGCGGATGCCGCGGTCGCCGATCATCGGCACCGACGCGCCGGTGCTCTACCAGCCGAGCGAGCAGCGCGGCGGCACGACGCCCGACGCTGGGGAGATTCAGGAGAAGGGCCCGTGGTCGGAGGTCGCCGCCGAGGGAATCGTCCCCGCCGAGGAGGGGGGATCCGACGCGCCGAGAGAGATGCTCGCCGAGGATCCACAACTCGGCAGCGAGGTGCTCGGGGAGACGACCGGCTCCATGGAGAGCGACATCGACCCGGCCGCGGGCGACAGAGCCGACGCAACCACCGACGCAGGCCCGGAGGTTCCCGAGGGTGCCGAGCCGGATCTCAAGGACGCGCCGCACGAGGCGGATCGGCCGTGAAGACCCCTGCGCCCTTCGAATACGAACGCGCCACCAGCGTGGACGGCGCGATCGCGACGCTCCAGCGACTCGGCCCGGACGCGCGTGTGATCGCCGGAGGTCACAGCTTGTTGCCGATGATGAAGCTGCGTCTGGCGCAGCCGAAGCACCTGGTCGACATCAACGACCTG
Source organism: Gaiellaceae bacterium (assembly GCA_036520235.1). Taxonomy (GTDB): domain Bacteria; phylum Actinomycetota; class Thermoleophilia; order Gaiellales; family Gaiellaceae; genus JACDAN01. The sequence goes on along the minus strand of DATDKA010000100.1, from coordinate 3,396 downwards.
AACGAGCTCTCCTACATCCGCGCGCAGAACGGCGAAATTTGGATCGGCGCGCTGACGCGACACGTCGACCTCCTGCGCTCCGAGCTGCTCGCCGAGCACTTTCCGGTCTTTCGGGACGCCGAGGAGGTGATCGCCGACCCGGTAGTGCGAAACCGCGGCACGATCGGCGGCTCGCTCTGCCAGGCTGATGCCGCGGAGGACCTTTCGGCGGTCTGCTCAGCCGTCAAGGCGAAGGTCGTGATCCGCGGCGCCGACGGCGAGCGAGTCGTCTCGATGAACGACTTCCACGTCGGCCCGTACATGACGGCGGTCGGCGACGGCGAGCTGCTCACCGAGGTTCGGATCCCGGTTCGCTCGGGCGGCAGCAGCGCACACGAGAAGGTCGAGCGCCGCGCCGGGGACTGGGCGATCGCGGCTGCGTCCGCCGCGGTCTGGATCGAGGACGGCGCGATCGCCGACGTGGGCATCGCGCTCAGCTCGGTCGGCCTGACCACGATCCATCTCACCCGAGCCGAGGAGCAACTGCGCGGCAAAGGCCCGACGGCGGAGCTCTTCGCCGAGGCCGGCGAGATCGCGTCCGAGGATTGCTCGCCCATGCCGGACGGCCGCGGCCCCGTCGACTACAAGCGCCACCTCGCGGGTGTCCTCACGACCCGCGCGCTGAGCCGCGCGAGGAAACGTGCACTGAACCAGGAGGCCTGAGTGAACGTCTCGATCTCGATCAACGGCGAACAGGTCTCTCGGGAGGTGGAGCCCCGGCAGCTGCTCGTCCACTTCATCCGCGAGACGCCGGAGTTGACCGGCACGCACTGGGGCTGCGACACCTCGAACTGCGGTGCCTGCGTCGTGCTGATGGACGGCGAGGCCGTGAAGTCCTGCACCGTCCTCGCCGCCATGGCCGTGGGACACGAGATCCGCACGGTCGAGTCGCTCGAGGTGGACGGGCAGCTCGACCCCGTTCAGCAGGGCTTCCACGAGCACCACGCGCTTCAGTGCGGGTTCTGCACGCCGGGGATGCAGATGACGGCCCGCGCGCTCTTGGACGAGAACCCGAACCCGACCGAGGCCGAGATCCGCATCGCCATCTCCGGCGGTATCTGTCGGTGCACGGGCTACAAGAACATCGTTGCGGCGATCCGCTGGGCCGCCGACCACGAGACGACTGCGACACAGGGAGTCTGACCATGGCCACGACCGTCGAGAACCTTCCGAGCGAGAAGACCGAGCGCCCGATCGGCTTCGGCCGGCTGAAGCGCAAGGAAGACGCGCGCTTCATCCGCGGGAAGGGCACGTACCTCGACGACATCCGGCTCCCGGGGATGGTCTACGGCGCGATGCTGCGCAGCCCGTACGCGCACGCCAAGATCCTCTCGATCGACACTTCGCGGGCGCTCGCGCACCCGAACGTCGCGGCGGTGATCACGGCGAAGGACCTCGAGACGCTCGGGCTCGCCTGGATGCCGACGATCTCATACGACACCCAGGCTGTGCTCGCCGGCGACAAGGTCCGGTTCCAGGGTCAGGAGGTCGCGTTCGTGATCGCGACGGACGAGTACTCGGCCAACGACGCCCTCGAGTTGATCGACGTCGAGTACGAGCCGCTGCCGGCGGTGGTCAACGCACGCAAGGCGCTCGATCCAGACGCGCCGCTGATCCGCGACGACAAGACCGGCCAGCGCGACAACCTCGCGAGCCCCACGTGGGAGGCCGGTGACGAGGAGGCGACGAACAGAGCGTTCGCCGAGGCCGACACGGTCGTCGTGCGCGACATCATCTATCCGCGCTGCCATCCGGCCCCGCTCGAGACCTGCGGGATGATCGCGGACTTCAATCCGGAGACCGGCCAGCTCGACCTCTACAACGGGAACCAGGCGCCTCACGCCCATCGCACCGTCTACGCGCATGTGGCCGGGCTCGCCGAGCACATGATTCGGATCCAGTGCCAGGACATCGGCGGGGGCTTCGGCAACAAGGTGCCGGTGTACCCCGGCTATGTCTGCGCGATCGCCGGTTCGATCGTTGCGGGCGTGCCGGTGAAGTGGGTCGAAAACCGGTCCGAGAACCTCATGTCCACCGGGTTTGCCCGGGACTACGTGATGCACGCCGAGATGTGCTCGAAAGACGGCAAGATCACCGGCCTGCGCGTCGATGCGATCGCCGATCACGGCGCCTTCGACTCGACCGCGCAGCCGACGAAGTTCCCGGCCGGGTTCTTCCACATCGTCTGCGGCTCCTACGACCTCGAGGCGTCGCACGTCAAGGTCAAGGCCGTCTACTCGAACAAGGCGCCGGGCGGCGTTGCGTACCGATGCTCCTTCCGCGTCACCGAGGCCGTCTACCTCGTCGAGCGGATGGTCGACGCGCTCGCGATGGAGATGAAGGTCGATCCGATCGAGCTGCGGATGCAGAGCTTCATCGCGCCCGAGCAGTTCCCGTACGAGACAACCACCGGCTGGACCTACGACTCCGGCAACTACGCCGAGACGATGCGTGTGGCGATGGAGCTGGCGGGCTACGAGGAGTTGCGGCGCGAGCAGGCCGAGAAGCGCGCCCGCGGCGAGCTGATGGGCATCGGCGTCTCGTTCTTCACCGAGGGCGTCGGCGCCGGGCCGCGCAAGCACATGGACATCCTCGGCCTGGCCATGAACGACGGTGCCGACCTGCGGGTGCACCCGTCCGGGAAGGCGGTCGTTTCGATCAGCGCGCAGACGCAGGGGCAAGGCCACGAGACGACGTTCGCGCAGATCGTCGCCGAGGAGCTCGGCATCCCACCGGAGGACGTCGAGGTCCGCCACGGCGACACGGACCGCTCGCCGTACGGGCTCGGCACCTACGGGAGCCGCTCGACGCCGGTGTCCGGCGGCGCCGTCGCGGTCGTCGCGCGCAAGGTGCGCGACAAGGCGCGCCTGATCGCGGCGACGATGCTCGAAGCGAGCCCGGACGACCTCGCGTGGGAGAAGGGCCGCTGGTACGTCAAGGGCGACCCGGAGAAGCACGCGCTGATCGAGGAGATCGCGGCGCGCGCCTACAGCGGGGAGGAGCTGCCGACCGGCATGGAGGGCGGGCTCGACGCCCAGGTGATCTACGACCCACCGAACCTGACGTACCCGTACGGCGCGCACATCGCAGTCGTCGACATCGATCCCGAAACCGCTCACGTCACGGTCAGGCGGTTCATCGCCGTGGACGACTGCGGCGTGCGGATCAATCCGATGATCGTCGACGGACAGATCCACGGCGGGCTGGCGGAGGGCGTCGGGATCGCGCTGATGGAGCTGATCTCGTTCGACGAGGAGGGCAACTGCCTCAACTCCTCGTTCATGGACTACCTGATCCCGACGGCGCTCGAGTGTCCCGACTTCGAGCTCGGCGAGACGGTCACGCCCTGTCCGCACC
>DATDKA010000099.1:0-2135 GCA_036520235.1 Gaiellaceae bacterium | reverse complement strand
GCGCGCGGGCCTCTTCGCCGGCACCGGCCGCGACCCCGCCGGCCCGTCGCCCTGGGGCGACGCCGAGCCGTGGGGAAGCGTTTAGCTCGGGTCGCGGCGCCCGACCAGCGAACGACGGGCATTGAAGAGGGGGTCCTTGGCGAGCTTTCCGCATATAGGACGTAAAACTCGCCAAACCCCCCTGAAAAACCGGCTCCTTCACCGCTGCCGTAAGCGCGGCGCGTCGCCCAGCTCGCCCAGGGTCTCCCTCAACGCCTCGACACCTAACCCAGGACACTTGCCTAGCTGCCGGCCGACTCGCCGCGGTAGTACTCCACCCCGGACGAGCGCTCGACGATGAGGTCCTCTGGCTTCACACCCGTCCAGACGCCGACCTTGTCGCTGTCGGGGTACGCGGTGGCGCTCGGGTAGGTCAGCTCCGACCACATCAGGACGCGCGCGGGCTCGTCGGTCCGGTTGCCCACCTGGTGAGCGCCCTCGGGCCCGCGCGGGAAGAACGCGACGTCGAACGGCTTCAGCTCCTCGGTGCCCGCTGGCGTCCGCAGGAACGGGCGCCCGTGGAGGACGACGAGCCATTCCTCCTCACCGTACTCGTAGTGGTAGGGACAGAGGAGCTCGCCGGGCGGGAGCTCGTAGACGCTCATGCCCGTCCGCTGTGCCCCGACCAGGCCGCCGAGCCGGAACAGGCCGGCGCGGAACCCTTCCGGGTCCTCGGGGTCGAATTCGAACTGTGGATCGGCGATGTTGAGGGTCGGCATTCGCCAATCTTCGTCGATCCCTAAATTGGGCGGCATGGGAGACGCAGCGATTGCAGTGGAAGGACTCCGCAAGAGCTTTGGCGATGTCCAGGCGCTCTGTGGCATCGACCTCAACGCCCCGCCCGGCACGATCCTCGGGCTGCTCGGGCCGAACGGCGCCGGGAAGACGACGGCGGTCCGGATTCTCACCACCCTTCTGCCTCCCGACGGCGGAAGCGCACGCGTCGCCGGGCTCGACGTCGTCAAGGACGCCACCGAGCTCCGCTCGCAGATCGGGCTCGCCGGACAGTACGCGGCCGTCGACGAGAACCTCACGGGGTTCGAGAACCTCGAAATGGTGGGGCGCCTGTACCACCTCGGGCGCGGACCCTCCCGCGAGCGCGCGCGTGAGCTGCTCGAGCGCTTCGAGCTCACCGACGCCGCGGAGCGCCTCGTGAAGACCTACTCCGGCGGAATGCGACGTCGCCTCGACCTGGCCGCCGCGCTGGTGGCGCGCCCGCCCGTGCTGTTCCTCGACGAGCCCACGACCGGGCTCGACCCGGTGAGCCGGCTACTGCTCTGGGAGACGATCGAGGCGCGCGTGGCGGCGGGGACGACCGTGCTGCTCACGACGCAGTACCTCGACGAGGCCGACCGGCTCGCCGACCGCATCGCCGTGATCGACCACGGGCGCGTGATCGCCGAGGGCACCTCGGACGAGCTGAAGACCCGCGTGGGCGGCGAGCGCCTCGAGTTGACGCTCGCCAACTACGACCAGGAGGCGGCCGCCATCGAGGCGCTCGCTCCACTTGCTCGCGAGCGCCCCAAGTGCGAGCACGGGATCCTCGTCATGCCGCTCGACAAGTCGCGCGGCGACATCGCAGAGGCCGTACGCCGCCTCGACACCGCCGCCGTCCAGATCGCCGACATCGCAGTACGGCGCCCGACCCTCGACGACGTCTTTATCACGCTCACCGGCCGCTCCGCCGAGGAGTCAGAGCATGAGGGCGAGGATTCCGAGGATCAGGAGGTGGCGGCATGAGCGCGCTGGCCTACGCGGTCGCGGACACCGCCGTCATCGCGAAGCGCAACCTGCTCCGCATCCCGCGCCAGCCGGACCTGTGGGTCTCGTTCACGATCCAGCCGCTCATGTTCGTGCTGCTGTTCGTGTACGTGTTCGGCGGCGCGATCCAGACGCCCGGATACCCCGACTACGTGGACTTCCTGATGCCCGGGATCATCGTGCAGACGATGGCTTTCGGCGGCTTCGTGACCGCGATCGGCCTCTCGGACGACCTCAGCAAGGGACTGATCGACCGCTTCCGCTCGCTTCCCATGGCGCGCTCCGCCGTGTTGGCGGGACGGACGTTCGCCGACGTGGCCACGAACGTGGTGTCG
>DATDKA010000098.1:0-5392 GCA_036520235.1 Gaiellaceae bacterium | reverse complement strand
TTCCTCCTTCGCATGGCAGGTCATCGAGCGAAGGAGGCACAGATGCGACACCTCAATAAGATCACGGCCGGCGCGGTTGCCGTCGTCGCCGTCGCAGGCGGCGGGGCCGCGATCGCGGCGAACCAGCTGACGCCCAAGCAGGAGAGCCAGGCAGTGGTGAACGACGCCGCGAGCCAGCTCGGCGTCTCCGCGGACAAGCTGACGGCGGCGCTCAAGACGGCACTGAAGAACCGCGTCGACGCGGCGGTCAAGGCCGGGCGCCTGACCCAGGCCCAGGGCACCGAGCTGAAGCAGCGGATCGACTCCGGCGAGGTCCCGCTCCTCGGTGTCGGCGGCCCAGGCTTCCACCGCCACTTCGGACCCGGCCACGGCGCGGGCGACGAGCTGGCGGTCGCCGCCTCGTACCTCGGAGTCAGCCAGGCGTCACTTCGCTCGTCGCTCGAGAGCGGCAAGACACTCGCGCAGGTGGCGAAGAGTGACGGCAAGTCCGTCAACGGGCTGGTCGCTGCGCTCGTCAAGGCGGAGAAGCAGGAGTGGGCGGATGCGGTCAAGGCGGGTCGGATGACCGCCGCGCAGCGCGACGCGATGCTCCCGGGCCTCGAGCAGCGGATGACCGACCTCGTGAACGGCACGGGTAGACCGGGACGGCACGGGTTCGGCCCGCCGCCGGGCAGCTCGGGATACGTCGCCCCGGCTCCGGACACCGGGTCGGCCGCCTGACGGCGGCCGGCTCCGGCCGGATTCTTAGCTTCCTCTTAGCGGCTTCTTAGGGAGGCGTGGTTCCGTAGGAGCGTGAGTCGAAAGCTCATCGTCCTCGGAACCGCCCTCCTTGCCGTGATCGTCGTCGGCGGCGGCATCGCCGCGACCAAGGCGCTCACGCCGAAGCAGGAGTCCCAGGCGGTCATCGACGACGCCGCGAAGCAGCTCGGCGTCTCGCCGGACAAGCTCTCGAGCGCACTCAAGCAGGCGCTCAAGAATCGGGTGGACGAGGCGGTCAAGTCCGGACGCCTGACGAAAGCGCAGGCCGACCGGCTCAAGCAGGCGATCGACGACGGCGACGCCCCGCTCTTCGGCCTCGGGCCGCGCCGGTTCCACGATCACGGCCACTTCGGGTTCCGAGGCCACGTCCACGGGCCGTTCGCACAGGGGCTCAAGGCGGCTGCCGACTACCTCGGGCTCACCCGCGCCCAGCTGATGACGGAGCTGCGCGGGGGCAAGAGCCTCGCCCAGGTCGCGAAGGCTCACGGCAAGACGGCCGACGGACTGGTCGACGCGCTGATGAAGCAGGCGGACGAGAAGCTCGACCAGGCGGTCAAGAACGGCCGGATCACCGAGGCCGAGAAGACCGAGATGCTCGCGGGCCTGAAGCAGCGGATCACCGACCTCGTGAACGGGCGGTTTCCGACCCCGCCCAGGTTCTTCCACCGGTTCGCCCCGGACGGCGATCGCGAGCCGGCCGCGTTCGGGCCGCGCTTCAGCTAGGCGCCGGCCGCCTGCTCGAAGTGCAGGGTGACGAGCTCGCCCGCGCTCCGGACGTGCTCGACCATGCTGCGCCGCGCCTCGGCGGGGTCGCGTCGCTCGATCGCGTCGAGGATCGCCTGGTGCTGCTCCACGTTCTCCTCCAAGAGCCGCGAGCTCCGTGACAGCGCCCCCCAGGTGAGGTTGCGCGGGAAGCTGCGGTGGAGGTCGGCGATCGTGTCCGCGAGCCTGGCGTTCGCGGAGGCGTCGAGGATCGCCTGGTGGAAGAGGTCGTTCGCCTTCACCCATAGGCTCTCGTCCTTCCACGGCTCGCGGCGCCGCGCGCGACGGGCGATCAGGGTCTCGACGGCGTCCTGAAAGAGCTGCTCCGCCTCCTGGAGCCGGCGGAGGTCGCGGTCGCTGATTCGCTCCGCCGCCAGCTCGGCCGCGAGCCCCTCGAGCTCAGCGCGAACCTCGTAGGCCTCGCGGATCTCCCGCGCCGACGGTCCGCGGACGACGGCGCCGCGGTTCGGCAGCAGCTCGACCAGGCCCGTCGCCTGCAGTTGGCGCAGCGCCTCGCGGATCGGCGTCCGACTGACGCCGAACTCGTCCGCAAGCGCCTCCTGGCGGAGGCGCGTCCCGACGGGCGTCGCCCCGCTCAGCACTCTCGCCTGGATCTCGCCTGCGAGCCGGTCGACGAGCGGTGACGGCTCGGCGTGGATCGTCACGCACGCTCCGCTCTGGCGTCGCGGATCAGGCGGAGCCCGACGAGCGCCAGGAGGACCGCAAAGAGCACGCGCAGGACGCTACCCGGCAGTGCCAGGGCGAGCAGCGCGCCGGCGGCGGCTCCGGCGGCGCCGATCGTCCCGAGGCAGAGCGCCACGGGGAGGTCGCCGACCCCGCGCAGCCGGAGCGCGATGCTCGCCGCGATCGCCGTCGGCAGGATCACCAGCAAGGAGGTCGCCTCCGCTTCATGCTGGGTCATCCCGAGCGCGAGGACGAGGAAGGGCACGAGCAGCACCCCGCCGCCCACGCCGAGGAGTCCCGCGAGGACGCCGGCCCCGACGCCGACGGCGACGAGGACGAGCAGCACGGCGACGGTGGTCACCGGCCGACCGCCAGCAGCACGGCGACGACGAGCATGAACGAGCCGAAGGCGAGCTTGAGCACCCGCTCGTCGATCCGCGAAAGCATCGTCGTGCCGACCTGGGCCCCGGCGATCGACCCGCCCGCGAGCGCCAGCGCTTCCCAGACCTGGATCTCGCCCGCGACCCCGAACGTCACGACGCCGGCGGCGCTGATCGGGATGATCGCGCCGAGCGAGATCGCGTGCGCGTCCCGCTGGCCGTACCCGGCCCACAGCACGAGGAGCGGCACCATCACCACGCCGCCGCCGACGCCGAGCAGCCCGGAGAACAGACCCCCAGCGAGGCCGATCGCCGCCAGCCGGACGTAGGGGCGGTCGGCGCGCGCGGTCGTGGCCGGCACGGCGGCGATCTGCCCCTCGGTGGTCGGGACCGTGGCGCTCGCGCGCCCACTGGGGTGCTCCGCCGCCACGCGCGCACCTTAGCAGCCTTTGGATCCAATTCAGAGCAAAATGGATACACGCTGTGGTACAGTCGCGTCGCTCCACACCTCAGGAGGGGATTGATGGACAGGATTCGCACCCGCAGGACGCGGCGTGCGCTCGCCGCACTCGCAATCGTCGCGTTCGGACTGCTCGCGACGGGAGCCGGCGGCTCGATCGCCGCACAAGGCCGTACGGGCGGAACGCTCACGATCGGCCTCGCCGAGGACCCGGATGCGCTCGACCCGACGCTCGCACGGACCTTCGTCGGCCGCATGGTGTTCCTCCACATGTGCGAGAAGCTCTACGACCTGAACGCGAAGGTCCAGATCGTCCCGCAGCTCGCTGCGGGGATGCCGAAGCTTTCCGGCAACAAGAAGACGATGACGATCCGGATTCGCCGCGGCGTCCGGTTCAACGACGGCACGCCGCTGAACGCCCAGGCCGTGAAGATCTCGCTCGACCGGCACCGCACCCTGGCTGGGTCGGCGCGGGCGAGCGAGGTCTCCCCGGTGACCGACGTGAAGGTGGTCAACAACTACACCGTGCGTTTGTCGCTGAACGCGCGGTACTCGCCGCTGACCGCGCAGCTCGCCGACCGCGCCGGGATGATCATGTCGCCGAAGCAGCTCGACGCCCTCGGCCGCAACTTCGCGTCCAACCCGGTCTGCGTCGGCCCGTTCAAGTTCACGAGCCGCACGGCCGGCGACCGGATCGTGCTCGACAAGTCGCCGTTCTACTACGGCAAGAGCAAGGTCAAGCTGAGCCGGATCGTCTTCCGGATCATCACGGACAACAGCGCGCGGGCGGCGAACCTCCGCTCGCATGACATCAACGTGCTCGACCGCATCGCGTCGACCGACCTGCCGGCGATCACGCGGGACAAGAGCCTGCGCGTGCTCAAGGCGACGTCGATCGGCTACCAGGGCATCTCGATCAACATCGGGAACAAGAACGGAATCGGGAAGCCGTTCCAGAACGTCGGCACGCCGATCGCCTCGAAGCGCGCGCTCCGCCAGGCGTTCGAGCTCTCGCTCGACCGCAAGGTGATCAACAAGGTCGTGTTCGGCGGCACGGTGCTCCCGGGCTGCCTGCCGATTCCACCCGTAAGCCCGTACTTCGACGCGAAGATCAAGTGCCCCGGACGCAACATCGCGAAGGCGCGTCAGCTGGTGAACAGCTCGGGCATGGCCAAGCCCGTCCACGTGAGCCTGATGATCGGCACCGACCAGGTGGCGGCGCGGCTCGGTCAGGTAATCCAGTCGATGGCGAAGGACGCGGGTTTCCAGGTCGATCTCGCGCCGACGGAATTCGTCACCGCGCTTCGCCGCCAGGATCAGGGCAACTACCAGATGTTCGCGGTGGGCTGGTCGGGCCGTGTTGACCCGGACGGCAACATCTACCAGTTCGTCCACTCGACGGGCTCGCTGAACAACCTCGGCTGGTCGTCGCCGCGGATGGACCTGCTGCTCGACAATGCCCGGAAGGCGGCCACACCGAAGGCCCGCAAGACGCTGTACCACGAAGCGTTCAAGATCCTGCGGACCGACTTGCCGCTGCTCTACCTCTACTACCCCGTCAACCGTCACGGCGTGACGGCGAACGTGAAAGGCGTTCGACTCTACGGCGACGGCCTGATCCGGGCCTACAACGCCGAGTTCAAGTAGTGAAGTAGCCGCTGACGACGACGATCATGGGCGTCTTCATCCTGCGCAAGGCCGGAGCCGCCCTGATCGTCGTCTTCCTGGCCAGTGTGCTCGTATTCGTGGGCGTCCGCGCGATCCCGGGCGACCCGGCGCTGGCGTACGCCTCCGAGGATCGCGACCCCAAGGTCCTTGAGGCGATCCGCGAGAAGTACGGGCTCAACGATCCGCTGCCGGTGCAGTACGTCAAGTGGGCGGGGCTTGCCGTCCAGGGCGACCTCGGGACCGACTCGCGCGGGCTTCCGGTTGCCGAGACGATCAGGACGCGGATCCCGCTCACACTCGAGCTCGCCGGGCTCGCGCTCCTGATCGGCACCGTCGTCGGGATCAGTGCGGGGGTGATCGCGGCGGTCCGCCGCGGCAAGCCCTCCGATTACGCCGCGACGACCGGGGCGCTCCTCGGGCTCTCGGTGCCTCACTTCTGGCTCGGCCTGCTGATGATCCTCGTCTTCGCCGTCAACCTGAACTGGTTACCGGCGAGCGGCTACGTCCCGTTCTCGCAAGACCCGGTCGAGAACCTGAAGCACATGCTCATGCCGGCGCTCGTGCTCGGTCTCGGCCTCTCCGCCGTCCTGATGCGGCAGATGCGGTCGGCGATGCTCGACTCGCTCGGGGCCGACTACGTGCGGACGGCGCGAGCGAAGGGCCTGAGCGAATGGTCGGT
>DATDKA010000097.1:0-23280 GCA_036520235.1 Gaiellaceae bacterium | reverse complement strand
CGTCGGCTCGAAGCTCCTCGTCGAACGCGGCGGCATGCCCGTGTCCTCGTCCACGGTGCGCGCCGAGCTTTCGGAGCTCGAACGGATCGGGCTCCTGACGCACCCGCACACGTCCGCAGGCCGCGTTCCGACCGAGGAAGGCTATCGGCTCTTCGTCCAGGGGCTCCTCGACCGAGTCGAGCCGCGGGCGGGGTCGCTCGAGCTCGACCTCGCTCAGAGCGGGACGGAGGTGGAGTCCGTGCTGCAGGCGACGACCGAGGCGCTGTCCCACCTGACGCGGCTGCTGGCGCTGGTGTCGGCACCGCCGCTCGAAGCGGCGACCGTGCGGCACGTCGAGGTGCTCGCGCTCCAGCCGCAGGTGGTCGTGGCCGTCGTGATCACCTCCACGGGCGGCGTCACCAAGCGGGTCTTCGCCCTTGGCGCGCCGGTGGACGCGGGTCTCGTCGCCTGGGCCTCCGAGTACCTGAACGAGCGCACCTCGGGTCTGCCGCTCGGATCGCTCGGCCTGCGCCAGGCGTTCTCCGAGCCGGGGCTCTCGGACCAGGAAGCCGCATTCCTCGAGCTGCTGCGGCCTGCGTTCACGGATGCCGCGGGGTCGGAGGAACAGCGCCTCTACGTCGGCGGCGCTACGAACCTCCTCGGCGAGGGGCGCAGCGAGGACCTGCTCGTCTACCGGCCGCTCCTCGAGGCGCTCGAGCAACGGGCGGGACTCCTCGCGCTCCTCGGTGAGGCACTCGGGCGCGAAGGCCTCTTCGTCCGCGTCGGCGTCGAGCTCCAGCATCCGCAACTCCGCGGCGCGTCGCTCGTCGGCGCCAGCTACGGCCTCGCGCACCGGCGGCTCGGCGCGGTCAGCCTGCTCGGGCCACTCCGGATGGACTACGAGACCGCGATCCGGTCGGTGCGCGCAGCCGCCAGGGAGCTGTCTCGCTTCGTCGAGGAGATCTACGCCGAGAACTAGGCGCCGGGCGCCTGGCTACGCTAGCTCGGAGATGGCGACCGCAGAGCGAGACTACTACGAGGTGCTGGGCGTCGCTCGCGACGCCGGCGAGGGCGAGATCAAGAAGGCGTTTCGGCGGCTGGCGCGGGAGCTCCATCCGGACGTCTCGGAGGCTCCTGATGCCGAGGAGCGCTTCAAGGAGGCCGTCGAGGCCTACGAGGTGCTCTCGAAGAGCGAGACGCGCGAGCTCTACGACCGCTTCGGGCACGCGGGCCTGCGCAGCGGCGGCTTCCGGCCGACCACGTTCGACTTCGGCAGCCTCTCCGACATCTTCTCGGCGTTCTTCGGGGAGGACCTGCTGGGCGCGACCATGCGGCGAGCCCGCGGTGCCGACGTCGCCGCGGAGGTCGTGATCGAGCTGACGGAGGCGGCGTCGGGCGTCAAGCGCGACGTGCCGATACGAACCGCGGTTCGGTGCGCGCGCTGCGACGCGAGCGGCGTCGAGCCGGGCACAGAGGTCACGACCTGTCCGACCTGCGAGGGACAGGGACGACTTCAGCACGTGTCGCGGAGCGTCTTCGGCGACTTCGTGCGGACGCAGGCCTGTCCGACCTGTGGCGGATCCGGCCGCCTGATCCAGACACCGTGCTCCGAGTGCGACGGGCACGGCCAGGTGCTCGAGGAGCGCACGCTCTCGGTCGAGATCCCACCTGGCATCCACGATGGCCAGCGAATCCGACTATCCGGCGAGGGACACGCGGGAGCGTCGGGGGCTCGCGCCGGCGACCTCTACGTTCGCGTCCGGGTCCGGCCCGACGATCGGTTCGTCCGGGAAGCCGACGACATCTTTTCCACCGTCGACCTGACGATGACGGACGCGGCGCTCGGGACGACCATCTCGATTCCCACGCTGGACGGCGAGCAGGAGCTGGAGTTCTCGGCGGGCACACAGCCGGGCGAGGTCGTCGTGTTGCGCGGGCGCGGAATGCCGGTGCTCCAGGGCTTCGGGCGGGGTGACCACCGCGTGCTCGTAAACGTCGCCGTGCCGCGTCAACTCTCCGACGAGCAGCGTGACCTGCTCGAGCAGTTCGAGCGCTCCGCCGACGAGCACACGTACAAGCGCGACGAGGGGTTCTTCGAGAAGCTGAAGAGCGCGTTCCGCTGAGCGAGGCCGCGCTCCGGCGGGTGTCGCTCCGCGTCCCCGACGAAGAGCGTGAGGCGGCGATCGCACGCCTCCTCGAGCTGCATCCCGAGGGGTTCGAGGAAGCCGCCGGCGAGCTCGCGATCTACACGGACGCGGAGGGGGAGAAACGGCTGCGCGCGGAGTTCGGCGGCGTTCGGGCCGAGCTCGTCGAGCCGGGCTGGGAGGAGCGGTGGCGTGAGTTCCACCGGCCGGTCTGGGTGGGCCCGCTCTGGATCGGGCCGCCGTGGGAGGAGCCGCCTGCGGAAGGGATTGCCGTGATCGTCGACCCCGGCCGCGCCTTCGGCACCGGGTCGCACCCGACTACGCGGCTCTGTCTCGAGTTCCTGACGGAGCTCGAGCCCGGAAGTCTGCTCGACGTCGGCTGCGGCTCAGGGGTCCTGTCGATCGCCGCGGCCAAGCTCGGCTTCGCGCCGGTCCACGCCGTCGACCGCGAGCCGGCGGCGGTTGAGGCAACCGCCCGGAACGCGAAGGCGAACGCGGTCGACCTCGACGTCCGCCAGTCCGACGCGTTGCAGGCCGACCTTCCTCCGGTCGACCTCGTCGTGGCGAACATCCACCTCGCCGGGGTCGACGCGCTCGCGGTGCGGATCTCGGCTCGCCGCTTCCTGACGGCCGGGTACTTCCACTCGCGCATGCCCGAGGCGGCGGCGTTCACCCACATCGAGCGGCGCATCGACGGCGGATGGGCCGCCGATCTGTTCGAGCGGCAGTAGATTCTTCCCTCCGTGGCCACCTTCACCGTCCGGTTTCTCGGCTGCAAGGTGTCGCATGCCGATGCGCAGGCGCTCCGGGAGCGGCTGCTGGCCGACGGCCACGAGGAGCGTGAGGAGGGCGCCGAGATCGCCATCGTGAACACCTGCTCGGTCACGAACGAGGCGGTCGGGAAGTCACGTCAGGCCGCGTCCCGCGCGGCGCGCAGCCACCACAAGGTCTACGTCACGGGCTGCGCCGCGAATCTGGAGGGCCATGCCCTCGCGACGCTCCCCGGCAACGTCTCGGTCGTCCGAGCCCGGTCCGAGGAGCTCCCGCAGCTCGTCGCACGGGATGTCGGCGCGATCGGCTGCGTGCAGGCGGAGTCCCGCCTCGACCGCGTCCGCGCGTTCGTGAAGGTGCAGGACGGATGCAGCTTCTCCTGCAACTTCTGTGTGATCCCGCTCGTCCGGGGGCCGTCCCGCAGCCGCTCGGCCGCCGCCGTGATCGCAGAGGTCGCGAAGCGCGTGCGGCAGGGCCATCGGGAGGTCGTGTTGACCGGGATCAACCTCGGCTGCTTCCGCGACCGCGAGGCCGGCTACACGCTGCCGCGGCTGATCCGGGCGGTGGGCGCCGTTCCAGGGCTCGAGCGACTACGCCTCTCGTCGATCGAGATCAACCACGTGAACGACGAGCTCGTCAGCGCGCTGCGGGAGACGCCGGTCGTGTCGCGCCACCTGCACGTGCCGCTGCAGTCGGGAGACGACCGCGTGCTGAAGGCGATGGGAAGGCGCTACGACGCCGCCACCTACCTCCGTCGGCTGGAGCCACTCGCCGATTTCAACCTGACCGCGGACGTGATCGTCGGCTTCCCCGACGAGGACGAAGCCGCTTTCCGGCGGACGCTCGACGTCGTCGCCCGCGCAGGGCTCACGAAGGTGCATACGTTCCCGTACTCGCCACGCCCGGGCACGGTCACTGCGGCCGACGACACCGTGCCGCCGGCGGTCAAGAAGGAGCGAGGCCGGCGGCTGCGGGCGGCCTCGCATGACGCCTGCCTCCGGCGCTGGCGGGAGAAGGTCGGTCAGGCGGACGTCGTCCTCGTCGATCGGCCGGGGCGCGGGTACGGGGACGACTACTCGCCGTGGCTCGTGCCCGAGCGCCGAGCGGTGGGCGAGTTCGTGCGTGTCCGCGGCGCATCGGTCACCGACGAAGGGATCCTGGCGGCGTGAGCAACGGCGACTGCCTCTTCTGCCGGCTCGTCCGCGAGGGCGATCACGTAGCCAAGACGGACGGGTTCGTCGCGGTCCGCGATATCAACCCGAAGGCCGAGACGCACCTGCTCGTCCTGCCCGAGCGGCACGTCGACACGTTCAGGGACGTCGCCGCGTTTCCGCCCGAGGAGGCGAGGCGGATGCTCGAATTCGTCGCCGGAACCGCACGCGACGCCGGGCTCGACGACTACCGCGTACTGGTCAACGTCGGCGCGGGGGCAGGGCAGACGATCTTCCACCTTCACTGGCACATCCTCGGCGGCCGGATCGACGGGATGCCGGAGTGACCCTGATCGAGCGGATCCAGGAGGAGCTGAAGGACGCGATGCGCGACCGCGACAACCAGCGGCGGGATGCTCTGCGGCTGATCCTGAGCAGCCTTCAGTCCGCGGAGAAAGAGCTGCAGCGGCAGCTGACCGAGCAGGAGGAGCTCCAGGTGCTCCAGCGCGAGCGAAAACGACGCGTCGAAGCCGAGGAGGCGTTCCGCAGCGCCGGCCGCGAGGAGCAGGCGGACGCGGAGGACTTCGAGCTCGAGGTGCTCGAAGAGTTCATGCCGGAGCCGCTCGGCGAGGAGGAGCTCGAGGAGATCATCGACGACGCGATCGCCGAGAACGGTGCGACGAGTCTTCGCGACCTCGGCCGCGTGATGGCGGACGTGATGCCGCAGGTAGCCGGCCGGGCCGACGGCGCCGAGGTCAGCCAGCTCGTGCGCGAGAAGCTCGCCTAGCGCCTTTTATCAAGGCGCACCCTGCCTCCTCCCCACTGCGATCGTAGGAGGAAACAACGCGCGTGTCAGCTACGCCTTCGCGCCGAACATGCGCCGACGAGCCGTCGGCCGAGCCTGCTGCTCAGACCGCTGCGGCAAGCCGCTTCCGCCCCAGCTCGAGCAGCGCGTCCACGATCAGGTCGACGTCGCGCTCTTCCGTCCGCCAGTTGACGATTGCCGGCCGGAACGCGACCTTGCCGCGATACCGCGTTGTCCCGAAGAAGACGCGGCCGTCGTCCAGCACGTCCTGCCCGAGCGCGAGGTTGAGCCCCTCGAGCTCGTCCTCGGACAGCCCGTCAGGCCGGAAGCGGAAGCAGACGATGTTCAGCTTCGTCTCCGCGAGGCGTTCGAGCTCCGGCTCGGCGTCGACGCGGTCCGAAAGGCGCTGCGCGAGCTCCAGATGCCTTTCGACCATGGCGCGGTAGCCGGACCGGCCGTAGGCGCGGAGGGTGGCCCAGACGGCGAGTGAACGAGCACGCCGCGATGCCTCCGGCGAGGGGCGCTCGTCGGTCGGCAGGTACGCCGCCGTCAGCTGGAACGGCGGCCGCAGATACTCGCCGTCCCGGACGAAGGCAAAACCGCAGTCGTACGGCACGTTCAGCCACTTGTGACCGTCGGCAATTACCGAGTGCGCCCGCTCGATTCCCGCCCCCAAGCTCGCCGCCCGCGGCGTGACGCGGGCGAAGAGCCCGAACGCCCCGTCGACATGCAGCCACGCGCCGTGATCCTCCGCGAGTTCGGCGAGCCGGTCGATGGGGTCGAAGTCGCCGGTATTCACGTCGCCGGCGTTTCCGATCACGATCGCCGGAGCTCCACCAAGGTCGCCCAGCGCTTGCTCGAGCCCATCCATGTCCCGTACCTGCACCGAGTCGCGCCCGATGCCGAGCATCGCCAGGGCCTTCCGCGCGCTCGCGTGCACGTACTCGCTGGAGAAGACGGGCACCGCGGGCAGCCCCGGAAAGCCCTGCGCGTCGAGATCGACTCCATGCCGCTCGGCCCACCACCGCCGCGCGGCCGCCAGCCCGACGAAGTTGGCCATCGTGGCGCCGGTGGTGAGGACACCGCTCCACTCCTCAGGCAGCTCGAACAGGTCGAGCAGCCACTGGATTGCCACATCCTCGAGCTGCGAGCCGTACGGTGAGCTGACCGCCGAGAATGAGTTCTGGTCGAGCAGCGACGTGAGCCAGTCGGCTCCGAGCGCAGCCGGCGTGGTCCCGCCCGTGACGAAGTGGAAGAACCTCGGGCCGGAGGAACGTGTCGCGACGTCCGTCGCCGCGAGGAGCTCTTCGAGCGCCCCGACGGCGCCCGCGCCTTCCTCCGGGAGACGGCCCTCGAATCGCTCCCCTCGTGCGGGCAGAACCGGCGACTCGTCGAGCTCGGCGAGGTAGCGTCGAGCCGCCTCGAGGACGTAGAAAAGGGCCGGTTCCTCCTCGTCTCGGCGGATCGGGGAAGCCACCGATCCAACCTACACTGACCGTATGCAGGAGACGCTGTCCGTCCCGAATGACGTCGCCGCCGAGCTCGCCGGGATCAACGACGGCGTGCTCGAATCGCTCAGGGAGCGCCTCCGCTGCACGATCCACCTGCGCGGCAACCAGCTCACGATCCAGGGCGACGAGGAACACGTCGACCAGGCGCGGACCGTGATCGACGAGATCGTCGAGCTGGTCGAAGGCGGCCACGAGATCGGCCCCTCGACCGTCGACGCGGTGCTCGGCGTCCTCGATCAGGGCGCGGACGTTCGCGAGGTCTTCGAAGAGGTCGTCTGGCGCCACCGCGGCAAGAAGATCGCGCCGAAGACCGTGAACCAGAAGCGCTATGTCGACGCGATCCGGAACGGAACGGTCACGTTCGGGATCGGCCCCGCCGGCACAGGCAAGACCTACCTCGCGATGGCGCTGGCGGTCGCCGCGCTGCAGGAGCGCCAGGTCGGGCGGATCATCCTCACGCGCCCGGCCGTCGAGGCCGGCGAGCGGCTCGGCTTCCTACCGGGTGACATGCTCGCCAAGGTCGACCCCTACCTGAGGCCCCTCTATGACGCCTTGTACGACATGCTCGAGGCGGACAAGCTGACGTCGTTCATGGAGCGCGGGATCATTGAGGTCGCGCCCCTCGCGTTCATGCGAGGGCGGACCCTCAACGACTCCTTCATCATCCTGGACGAGGCGCAGAACACGAGCCCCGAGCAGATGCAGATGTTCCTGACCCGGCTCGGGTTCGGCTCGAAGATCGTCGTCACCGGCGACGTCACGCAGATCGACCTCCCGCGGGACCAGGCTTCCGGCCTGATCCAGGTCCAGGACATCCTCGGGCGCATCGACGCGATCGAGTTCATCCGCTTCGGGCACGAGGACGTGGTACGGCACAAGCTCGTCCAGCGCATCGTCGAGGCGTACAAGTCACACGCGGAGGAAACCGGCACGCAGCGCCGGAACTAGCCGCGATGGTCGAGGTCGAGGTGGCGAACCGCAGCGGAGCCGCCGTCGACGAACGGGCGGCGGTCGAGCTCGTGCGCGGGGTGCTCGCGGCAGAGGGAATTGACGAGGGCGAGGTCGGGCTCGTGTTCGTCCCAGCCGACGAGGCGCGCGAGCTGAAGCGCGAGCACCTCGGCGTCGACGAGACACCGGACGTCCTGGCCTTTCCGATCGACGGCCGCGAGGCTCTGCCGGACGGCGTGCCACGGCACGTGGGCGACCTCGTTGTCTGCCCGCAGGTCGTGGGTGAGCGATGGCGCGAGCCGCTGATCCACGCCACGCTGCACCTCGTCGGTTACGACCATGGGTGCGAGATGGAAGCGCGAGAGGAGGCGCTCGGGCGATGAACGTCGGTCGCAGCCCCTCCGTCCTCCAGAGCTTCAACTTCGCCTTCGAGGGAATCATCCACGTGCTCCGCACCCAGCGGAACATGCGGATCCACTTTGCGATCGCGGTCGGCGTGCTGATTGCCGCGGCGGTGATCGGCGTCGGCCGGCTCGAGCTGGTCGCGCTCCTGCTGGCGATCTCGCTCGTCCTGATCGCGGAGATGCTGAATACCGCGCTCGAGGCGGGGATCGACGTTGCAACGACGTCCTTCGACCCGCTTGCCAAGCTGGCCAAGGACATCGGCGCCGGTGCCGTGCTGATCGCGACGGTCAACGCGGTCGCGGTCGGCTACCTCGTCTTCGTCGACCGGGTCCGGGATCCGAGCTCGCGTGTGCTCGACCGCCTGCGCGACGCGCCCACCGAGCTGACGCTGATCGCGCTGGTCCTGACAATCCTCCTCGTGATCGCCGTCAAGGCCTACACCGGACGCGGGCGCCCGTTGAGCGGCGGTCTGCCCTCCGGCCACGCCGCGGTGGCGTTCGCGGGCTGGATGGCCGCGACCTACATCCTCGGCGACTCCACCCACTGGTTCCTCGTCTCGACGTTGACGTTCATCATGGCGCTGCTCGTGGCGCAGACACGGATCGAGTCCGGCATTCACTCGTTCGTCGAGGTCGTCTCCGGCGGGGTGCTCGGAGCGCTCGTCACGCTCGTCCTCTTCCAGCTCTTCTGGCAGTGACGGACGACGACCGGGAGCTGCTCCAGCGTGCGGACGACGTCGCGAAGCGAGCGTACGCGCCGTACTCGAACTTCTTCGTCGGCGCCGCGATCCGGACGCGGGACGGCCGCATCTTCGACGGGACCAATGTGGAGAACGCCGCCTACCCGCTCGGCATCTGCGCGGAGAAGTCGGCCCTCTCGAAGGCAGTGTCGGAGAACGTGAAGCCGGGCGACGTCGAGGTGCTGGCGGTCACGGCGTCGCCTTGCGGCGGCTGCCGGCAGTGGTTTCACGAGTTCGGGCTAGACCGGGTGATCTATCGGCGTGCGGACGGAGAGCCGACGATGGCGACTCCGGCCGAGCTCCTGCCGGACACGTTCGAGCTGTGAAGTCCGGCTTCGTCGCCGTCGCAGGACGGCCCAATGTCGGCAAGTCGACGCTCGTGAACGCCCTTGCCGGCGGCAAGGTCGCGATCACGTCGGACAAGCCCCAGACGACGCGCCGACGGATCTTCGGGATCGCGAACGGCGAGGACCACCAGCTCGTCCTCGTCGACCTGCCCGGGTTCCAGCGGCCGCGCGATCCGCTGACCGAGCACATGCAGCGCACTGTCGACTCGTCCTTCGAGGACGTCGACACGGTGCTCTTCGTCCTCGATGCCCGCGATCGGATCGGCGCCGGCGACCGCTTCATCGCAGAGCGGGTCTTCTCGCTCGGGGTGCCGGTCGTGATCGCGCTGAACAAGGTCGACCGCCTGAAACCGGGCCACATCGCGACGCAGATGCAGACCGCCTCGCGGCTCGGGGACTTCCACGCACTCCATCCGGTGAGCGCGAAGACCGGGGACGGGGTGGCGGAGCTGCGCGACGAGCTCGTGGGCCTCTTGCCGGAGGGCCCGCTCTACTACCCGCCGGAGCAGCGCACCGATCTGTCGGCCGAGGAGCAGATCGCCGAGCTCGTGCGCGAGAAGGCGATCCAGCTGACCCGCGACGAGGTGCCGCACGCCATCACCGCGGAAGTCGACGAGATCGACGACCGGGTCGCGCGGGTGCTGCTCTACGTCGAGACCGAGTCGCAGAAGGGAATCCTCGTCGGGAAGGGCGGCGCGATGGTGCGCGAAATCGGCACGCGCGCGCGTCCCGAGGTCGAGGCGCTGCTCGGCCATCCGGTCTTTCTGGAGCTCCAGGTCAAGGTGCGCCCCAAGTGGCGACGCGACGAGCGCATGCTCGAGCGCCTCGGCCTCTGAGCTGAGCGGGGCAGCAGCGGCGTTCGCGGGCCGCAGCGCGAACCGGCACACATCCGGCACGAACGCGCGACAGACACGTGCGCTCCTTCGAACTAGAGTCGCCGGTGGGAGGAGGCGGCGGGCTCCCGGCCCGGGAAGAGCCCTTCTCTGGGGCGGTAGTACCGCGCCAGCCAGCGGGTCAGGCCGTCCAGGCCCGGGAAGAGGACTCGCTCCGTGATGTTCGCCTGGTCGAGCTTGTCCCGGATCTCCCACTTCAGCTCCGCCGGGATCACGAGCTTCCGACCGAGCTCCGGATGCCGCTCGAGCCAGTCGTCGAGCGGCACCGCGGGCTCGGTGAGGAGCGAGAAGAGTGCGTACTGGTTCACGATCCGCGCGTCGAGCGAAGGCGGCTCCAGGAACAGGCAGCAGGCCTCGCTCGCCAGCTCGTCGAGCTCGCGGAGCCCCGGCGCCGCCCGTTCCAGCAGCTCCGGCGTGAAGACGTTCGCGCCCTCGTGCTCGAGCACGTCGCGCAGCGCGTCCGGGAGCACCTCGCGAGCCCGGACGTAGTCGATCGTCCACACGACCCCGTCGCGATGGAACCGCTCGTGGTTCGCGGTCGTGAAGTGCAATGCCACGTAGGGCGAGTACGTCCAGTCGAGCAGCCGCGTCGGCAGCCCGTGGTGCTGGCCGAGGGCCAGCCAGTCCCAGACGGAATCCGAAGGGAGGTCGCGGTCCTGTGCGTACTTCCGGAAGTTGCGGACGAGGTAGCCCTCGAGGGTCCGGGCGTCGCCGCCCAGCCGGATGAGACTCGTCTCGAGCCCTTCCGCTGCGTCGGCGCGGCCGCGGAACGCGAAATTCGAACGGTGTCGCGCCAAATCCTCACGCCACGCTTCTTCGAACAGCTGCTCCTGCAGCTCCGTCCAGCTCGCGACGCGCACCTCGTCCACGCTGCTCTTTTTCCCAACTGGCCAGGGCTACACTCAACGAATGGCCAAGGCTCCTGCGCTGCCGACCGGCTTCGAGCTGCCGCTCGAGCCGCGACTGCCCCGGATCGGCTCCGTCGACCAGGTTGCGGTCGAGGAGCGTGCGGCCACCCTCGCCAGGCGCTCGATCAAGAAGGACGCGAAGCTGTTCGCGCTCGACCTCGCCGTCCGGATGATGGATCTGACGACGCTGGAGGGGCAGGACACGCCGGGGAAGATCGCGGCGCTGGCCTCGAAGGCGATTCGCCCCGACCCCTCCGACGCGACCATCCCGTCGGTCGCGGCGGTCTGCGTGTACCCGAACCTCGTCCCGACAGCCGTGGAGAAGGTCAAGGGCTCGAGCGTCAAGGTCGCGTCGGTCGCGACGGCCTTCCCGTCGGGCCAGACGCCGACGCACCTGAAGGTCGCCGAGGTACGGGACGTCGTCGAGCTCGGCGCCGACGAGGTCGACATGGTGATCGACCGCGGCGCCTTCCTCTCCGGGCGATACGCGAAGGTCTACGACGAGATCGTCCAGGTGAAGGAGGCCGCCGGCGCGGCGCATCTCAAGGTGATCCTCGAGGTCGGCGAGCTCGGCACCTATGACAACGTGCGCCGCGCCTCGCTGATCGCGATGGCCGCGGGTGCCGACTTCATCAAGACGTCCACGGGCAAGCTTCCGGCGGCCGCGACGCTGCCGGTGACCCTCGTGATGCTCGAGGCGATTCGTGACGTCTTCCAGGAGACGGGTCGCAAGGTCGGCATGAAGCCGGCCGGCGGGATCCGGGTCGCGAAGCAGGCCGTGCAGTACCTCGTCCAGCTCTACGAGACGCTGGGTGCGGAGTGGCTGACGCCCGACCTGTACCGGCTCGGCGCCTCCTCGCTTCTGAACGACGTGCTGATGCAGATCCGGAAGGAGAAGACGGGCCGCTACCAGAGCCCGGACTACTTCACGATTGACTGACCTGGAACGCAGGCAAGACCGCTCGCCGGTTCCGTCCGGCTGGGACTACGCGCCCGCGCCGGAGGCCCGGGACATCGTCAGCCTCGAGGATCGCTACGGTCTCTTCGTCGGCGGCGACTTCGTCGAGCCCGCGTCGGGCGAGTACTTCCCGACGATCGACCCCTCGAGCGAGGAGCCGCTCGCCGAAGTGGCGCAGGCCGGCAAGGAGGACGTCGACCGCGCCGTCGGCGCGGCGCGCAACGCATTCGAGAACGGCTGGTCCGACCTCGCGCCCGCCGAGCGCGCCAAGTACCTCTTCCGGATCGCGCGGATCCTGCAGGAGCGCTCGCGCGAGTTCGCCGTGCTCGAGTCGCTGAACGGCGGCAAGCCGATCCGCGAGTCGCGAGACGTCGACCTGCCGCTCTCGGCCGCGCACTTCTTCTACTACGCCGGCTGGGCGGACAAGCTCGAGTACGCCTTCCCGAACCGGAACCCGAAGCCGGTCGGCGTCGCTGGGCAGATCATCCCCTGGAACTTCCCGCTGCTGATGCTTGCGTGGAAGATCGCCCCAGCGCTCGCAGCCGGGAACACGGTCGTGCTCAAGCCGGCCGAGACGACGCCGCTGTCAGCGCTCCTCTTCGCCGACGTCGTGCGCCAGGCGGAGCTGCCGCCGGGCGTCGTCAACATCGTCACCGGCGACGGCCGCGCCGGCGCCGACCTCGTCCAGCACGAGGGCGTCGACAAGATCGCGTTCACGGGCTCGACCGAGGTCGGGAAGGCGATCCAGCGCGAGCTCGCCGGCACCGACAAGAAGTTGACGCTCGAGCTCGGCGGCAAAGCCGCGAACATCATCTTCGACGACGCTGCACTCGACCAGGCCGTCGAGGGCATCGTCAACGGTATCTACTTCAATCAGGGCCATGTCTGCTGCGCGGGCTCGCGCCTCCTCGTCCAGGAGTCGATCTATGAGCCCGTGATCGAGAAGCTGAAGCACAGGCTTCGCACGCTCCGGGTTGGCGACCCGCTGGACAAGAACACGGACGTCGGCGCGATCAACTCGAAGCAGCAGCTCGAGAAGATTCAGGAGCTCGTCGCGAGCGGGGAGGAGGAGGGCGCCGAGATCTACCAGCCGCCCTGCCGCCTGCCGGAGAAGGGCTACTGGTTCGTCCCGACCGTCTTCACGAACGTCGCGCAGAGCCACCGCATCGCGCAGGAGGAGATCTTCGGACCGGTGCTGTCGGTGCTCACGTTCCGCACGCCGGATGAGGCGGTCGAGAAGGCCAACAACACCGCCTACGGCCTCTCGGCCGGCGTCTGGACGGAGAAGGGCTCGCGGATCCTCTCGATGGCGTCGCAGCTCCGCGCCGGCGTGATCTGGGCGAACACCTACAACCGGTTCGACCCAACCTCGCCATTCGGCGGCTACAGGGAGTCCGGCTTCGGCCGCGAGGGCGGCCTGCACGGGCTCGAGCCATACCTGGAGGTCGAGTGAGCCACGACCCGGAGGCGAAGCGCGCCGAGGCCAAGCGCCGCCACCCGTGGGCGGCGATGGGGTGGGAGCTCTGGGGCCTGGGCGCCTCGATGGGCACCGCGGCGGCCGCCGTGATGCTCCTGGTCGCGCTCATCGTCATGCTCAGGTTCGCGTGATGGGCAGGCTGCCGGTCAGGAAGACGTACAAGCTCTTCGTCGGCGGCGAGTTCCCACGCTCCGAATCGGGTCGCACCTACGAGGCCCAGGGGCAGAACGTCGCCCGCGGCTCGCGGAAGGACGTCCGCGACGCCGTCCGGGCCGCGCGCGGCGCGTTCGGGAAGTGGTCGAAGCAGACCGCCTACAACCGCGGTCAGGTGCTCTACCGGATCGCCGAGATGATGGAGGCGCGCGCGGCCGACCTTGCGGAGCCCTCGTCGGGCCGGGCCGAGGTGGAGGAGGCGATCGACCGCTGGGTCTGGTACGCGGGTTGGGCGGACAAGTACGCGCAGGTGCTCGGCTCCTCGAACCCGGTCGCCGCGCCCTACTTCAACTTCACCATCCCCGAGCCGACGGGGGTCGTCGGGATCCTGGCGCCCGAGGAGCCGGCGCTCGGCGGGATCGTCGCCCGGCTCGCGCCCGTGATCGTCGGCGGCAACACCGCCGTCGTGGTCGCGTCCGAGTCGCAGCCGCTGGCGTCGATCGAGCTCGCGGAGGCCGTCGCAACCGCGGACGTCCCGGGCGGTGTCGTGAACATCATCACGGGCTACAAATCGGAGCTCGCCCCCTGGCTCGCCGGGCACATGGACGTGAACGCGCTCGACGTCGGCGGCGCGAACGGCGACGTTCCGGAGCTCGAGCGGCTGGCCGCGGAGAACGTCAAGCGCGTCGTGCGCGGCCGGGCCGACCGCCAGAGCCCGTACGAGATCGCGAACTTCCTCGAGCTGAAGACGGTCTGGCACCCGATCGGCGTCTGAGCGGTAGGTTCCCACCCCGGTGAATCCCCGTCGGCTGAGCCAGGCGATCTCCGAGGGCGACGGCATCTCGGTGCTCGTCGCCGTGGACGGGCCGGAGGCGGCGCGCGACGCCGAGGACAGCGGTGCGGACGCAGTCGTCGTCGGCGACCCGGCCCAGCTCCCATCGATCCGCGGCGCGACCGACCTCCCGATCCTCGCCCATCTCGCCGCCGGGACATTCGACGGCGCGGACGCCTGCCTGGTCGACGTCAGGGACGAGGATCGCGACCAGCTCGAGCGCGTCCACCGCGACGTCGGCGAACGCTTCGAGCTCGTCGTACGGATCGAGCAGGAGGAGCATCTCGAGTTCGTGCTCGAGGAGTTCGACCCCGAGATCCTCGCCCTGGGCGCCCCACGCGACGCCGACTCCGGACCGCTCGAGTGGGTGCTGGAGCTCCTGCCGGACGTCCCGGCGGGGAAGCTCGCGATCGCCGACGTCGGCGCTCGCACGCGTGACGAGGTGGAGGAGCTCGAGCGGGCCGGCGTCGACGGCGTGATCGTGAGCGGCGACGTCGCCCACCTCGTGGGCTTCGAGCCACCGGACGTCTAGAGCGAGGCGCGGTGCGGGAGTCCCGCTGGGGCAACCGATGGCTTGCCCTGGGCGCGCTGCTCCTGGGAGCCGCGGCGATCCGCCTTGCAGGGATCCAGTACGGCCTGCCGTTCCCGCTGCTGAACCCCGACGAGGAGAACATCGTCCCGCGCGCGTGGCGGATGGCGCACGGCGGCGGCGTCGACCCAAACTGGTTCGACTACCCGAGCCTCTTGCTCGAGGTGCTCGCGCCGTTCCAGGCGTGGTCCGACGAGCCGAACTACCTCGCCGCCAGGCTCGTGATCGTCGTTCTCTCGCTCGGCGGCATCGCCGCGGCGTGGTGGCTCGGCGACCGCGCCTACGGCATCGTCGCCGGCTTCGTTGCCGCCGCCGTCACCGCCGTCGCGGCTGTGTCGGTCGAGTACTCGCGGATGGCGGTGACCGACATCCCGCTGATGCTCGGCGTCGCCGTCACGCTCGCGCTCCTCGTTCGCCGCCAGCTCGTCCCCGCGGGGATCGCGATCGGACTGACCGCGAGCTTCAAGTACCCGGGCTTCGTCCTGCTCGCGCCGCTCGTTGTCGCCGGCTGGGGGCGCTGGCGGCAGCTGGCGCTCGCGGCGGCGCTGGCGCCGGTCAGCTTCCTGCTGACGAGCCCGTACTTCGCCGTGCACCTGGCATCGGCACTCGGGGACGTCTCGCGGGTGCAGCGGGACGGCCGGCGCGGGTGGCTCGGCTTCGAGGGTGACACCTGGACCCCGCTCGCCTTTCTCGACCGCCTCTGGGAATCGATCGGCCCCGTGCTCCTCATCGCCCTCGCCGGCCTCGTCGTCGCCCTGATGTACCGCACGCTGGCGGACCGCGTGCTCGTCACCTGGGTGGCCGTCTACTTCGTGACGCTCCTGCCGCTGGAGGCGCACTTCGACCGCTACGTTCTGCCGCTGATTCCGGCGCTCGGGGCGCTTGCCGGCCGCCTGCGGGCGCTCGCGCCGGTGACCCTCGTGCTCCTCCTGATCCCGCTCGTCTGGTCGGTGCGCGACACGAAGCCCCTTCTCCGCACCGACACGCGGGTCGTGGCGCACGACTGGATGGAGGAAAACCTCACGCCGGGGGTGCTCGTCGCGGCCGACCCCTCGACAGCGGCGCCGGACGACGTCCGTGTGATCAAGCTCGCGCTCCCGGGCCCGGAGCGCCCTCGCGATCCGCGACGCAACCTCCAGCGACTGCGGCGACTGAACGTCGGCTACGTGCTCGTCACCGGGGCCGTCGCCGACCGCGTGCGGGCGCACCGCGACCTGTACCCGGCGGAAAACCGCTTCTACGACGAGCTCGAGCGGCGCGGGAACCGGCGCTTCTACCGCGAGGGTGTGGGCACACTGGCGGGACCTTGGGTAGCGGTGTACGAGCTGTAGACGCGCCGGCGGTGAAGGTCCGCCGCGGTGCGATCGTCGCCGTCGCAGTGTTCGTCTCGGGCGCGGTCGTGCTCGGGATGGAAATCGCCGCCTCTCGCGTGATGGCGCCCTTCTTCGGGAACTCGCTCTTCGTCTGGGGGGCCCTGATCGGGGTGGTTCTGGCCGGGCTCTCGATCGGCTACTGGGTGGGCGGCGCACTCGCCGACCGCTGGCCACGCCCGAGCCTGCTTGCGGCTGTGATGGGCCTCGGCGCGCTCTTCGTGCTCGCGATCCCCCTCCTGGACGGGCCGGTGCTCGAGGCGATCGTGCGCTGGGATCCCGGGCCGCGGCTGAACCCGCTGTTCGCCGCGATCGTCCTCTTCGGCCCGCCGAGCGTGGTGCTCGCCGGGGTGGCCCCGATCGCGGTGCGGCTGTGGGCGATCTCCCTCGCGACGCTCGGCCAGACGGCCGGACGGCTGTTCGCGATCTCGACGGCCGGGTCGATCGCAGGCACCTTCGCCACCGCCTTCTGGCTGATCCCCGAGTTCGGCACCGACCAGCTGCTCGGCCTCGCCGCGGCGGTGCTCTTTGTCGCCGCGACGCTGGTCGCGCTCTCCGAACGGGTCGTAGTGCTCACCGCGCTCGTCGCCGCCGGCGCCGTCGCCGCGGGCGTCGCCGCGGTGCAGCTGGCGCCGGACACCGGAGGGACGATCGGCGCCGTCCAGGCGCGGAACTGGTCGCCGCTCTACCGCCGCGCCGGCTACGTCCGGGGCCAGGAGCCGGCCTCAACCGCGGGCCTACGGCTGCTGTACGCGAAGGACACGCGGTACCACCGGCTCACCGTCGCGCAGGACTCGTCCGAGCGCTACCTCCGCTTCGACAACACGTACCAGAGCGGCATGGTCGTCGGGAGGCCGTTCGCGACGGCCTTCGCTTATGCCGACCTCTTCCACCTCTTCCGGGCCTACAACCCGAACGCGAAGAAGGTTCTCTTCATCGGGCTCGGCGGCGGGTCGTCGCCGAAGCGCATCTGGCGCGACTTCCCGGACGTGCAGA
Source organism: Gaiellaceae bacterium (assembly GCA_036520235.1). Lineage (GTDB taxonomy): Bacteria > Actinomycetota > Thermoleophilia > Gaiellales > Gaiellaceae > JACDAN01. Next base: position 6,304 of record DATDKA010000097.1, on the reverse strand, counting down.
TCGAGGCGGTCGAGCTCGACCCGGTGGTGCGCGACGTTGCCTACCGCTTCTTCGCGCTCCCGCACGACCCCCGCCTGAAGGTCACCGTCGACGACGGGCGGCACTTTCTCGACACGCACGACGAGCGCTGGGACGCGATCCTGATCGACGCCTTCTTCGCGGACGCGATCCCGTTCCACCTGTTCACGAACGAGTTCATGGAGCTGGCCCGGTCGCGCCTCAATCCCGGCGGCCTCGTGATGACGAACACGATCGGCTCGATCACCGGCCCCAGCTCGCGGCTGTTCCGATCGGTCTATCGAACGTACCGCTCGGCCTTCCCGACCGTGCTCGTCCACCCGACGATCCTCGACGCCGCCGAGGGCGACCGCGCCGTGCGGAACCTGATCCTCGTGGCCACTGAAAGCGCCGCGCCGTCGAAGGCGTTCCTGGCCGAGCGGTGGCGCGAGGTGCGCAAGGAGCACCCGAAAGCGCCGGACCTGCGGCGACGGATCCTCGACCGCCACGACCGGCCGATCTCGATCACCGGAGTTCCGACGCTCACCGATCAATATGCCCCCACGGACGCTCTACTCTTGATCGAGTGAGAGCGCTCCTCGCCCTACCGCTCCTGGCTCTCGTCCTCACCGGCTGCTCCGGCGACGACAAGGCCGAGGGCTCCGCTGCCGCCAAGGCGCCTCCGGCGTGTCCCGCCGCGTACAAGGCCGAGTGGCAGCGGCTCGCCAACCGCGTCGGGGCCCCTGTCTACTGCCCGAGCTGGATGCCGAGCCCGCTCGACGCCGACATCGGTGGGCAGTGGAACAGCGACGGGCCGGTCGTCGACCGGGACCGCAGCTACCTCGTCGGCTTCCTCTGGCACGAGGCCGGCGCCGGGGACGTTCACGTGAACTTCCGCGGCTACCCGGGCCGCACCGCTGTGCCGCGCTGCAAGGACGGCCGCCAGCGCGTTCCCTGCTTCAGCGACTCCCGCGGGACGAAGCGGATCGGGGACAAGCGGGTCACCGTCTACACGGTCTCGCGCGACGCCGACCAGTGGCACGTCAGCTTCCTCTGGCGACGGAACGGCACGCTGTACGCGGCGACCGAGCACGTCGCGCCGCCCCTCACCTTCGGGAAAGTGGTCTCGAACCTCGAGCGGCTTGTCGGCGGCCTCGAGCTGATCAAGCCGACCGCGTAGCACTCGAGACATGCGCCTGACTCGCAAGCAGCTCCTCGGTGGGGCCGCCGCCGGTGCTCTCGGCGCGGCCGGGATCTACGAGCTCGTCGACAAGGTCGCCGAGTCGCCGCCGCGCGCCGCCGCTGCCGAGCTTCCGGCCGAGCAGCACCTCGTGCCGGGCATCCGCGTGCTCGACCACGAGGGAGTCGAGGTGATCGAGCCGCCGCTCCACCACCAGGTCGTGACGGCGAGGCTCTCGGTGGAGAGGAGCCCGCAGGAGCTCCGGCGGGCGCAGCGGGCACTCGAGAGCGCGATCGCCCGGATCGAGCGCCGCTACGACGTCACGCCCGGCGGCCTCCTCGTCACCGTCGGCTGGGGCCTGCCGTACTTCCGCGGGTTCGTTCCGGCGGCCGCGGCGCGCCACATCCCGATCGACCGGCGGGCCTCGGCGACGGGACGTCCGGTCTCGGCGCTGCTCGACGCGATGCGCTTCCCGAGCGACCCGCCCGAGACGGTGCTCGAGGCGAACGACGTCGCCATCCTGCTGCGCAGCGACGTCCGGGAACACGTCGCCGACGGGGCGGAGCGCCTCTTCGCCGACGCTGGCGACCTGTTCGAGCTGACGAGCATCCGCAAGGGCTTTCAGGGCGGTGGGTTCGGCGGCTCGACGAGCCTGCCGAAAGCGATGGCGACGGCGGCGGGGATCCAGGGCGCCGACCTCATCCCCGACACGGCCCAGCTCTTCCTGGGGTTCACCTCGACGCAGAAGCAGGCGATGGGGCCGTCCGCCATCGCGAACTTCGAGACGCTCGGCTTGGTCGACCTGCGCGATGGGTACTTCCGCGGCGGGACGCATATGCACCTCTCGCACCTCTTCGAGAACGTCGAGGCGTGGTACCTCGACTTTGACTTCCGCAACCGCGTCGACACGGCGTTCCGTCCGAAGTTCGAGGCGCGCGACGGCGCTCAGACCCTGCCGCAGCCGGCGGACAAGGCTGCCGGCGTGCGAGACGTCGAGCAGGACTTCCACCGCTTCGGAGCGATCGGCCACTCGGGGTCGATCCAGCCGGCCTCGAGGCTGCAGATGGACATCCAGGGCGAGGACGGCACCCTCTACCGGAATGGCACGGCGATCCCGATCCGCGCCGACTTCAACACCCTCGACAACCCCTTCTTCTGGACCGCGCACCCGGCGCGCGACCGCTTCGACTCGTCCCCCTCCGCCGGCCTCCACTTCATCACCTTTAACCCCTCGAGCGACGACTTCCGGCGGAACCGCCTCGCGATGGATGGGAAGCTCCCGGACGGGACCGACCTGCCCCTCGCCCCGCGCTCACGCGGCCAGGGGCTGAACTCGGTGCTCCGCACGACACACCGGCAGAACTTCCTCGTTCCGCCGCGGGAGCGCCGCAGCTTCCCGCTGGCGGAGCTGCTGTAGAGGCCTAGCCGAAGAAGGCCTCGGCGACCGCGTACCAGCCGGGCGGAACCTGCTTCAGCTCGCGCGTCGCCTGCTCGATCGGCACGGCCTCGATCACGTCACCGTGGAGCGCGGCCATCGAGCCCCACTGCTCCTGCTCGACGAGGTCGGCGGCCTTGAGGCCGAAGCGGGTGGCGAGCACCCGGTCTCTCGGCGTCGGGCTCCCGCCGCGCTGCACGTGCCCGAGCACCGTCACCCTGGTCTCGTAGCCGGTGCGATTTTCGATCTCCTGCCCGAGCTCGTGGCCGACCCCGCCGAGTCGGACATGGCCGAAGGCGTCGAGCTCGCCCGTTTGCGCCACTGCGCGCCGCTCGCCCGACTCGTACGTCAGCTCGTAGCCCTCGCTGACGACGACGATCGAGAAGTCCTTGCCCCGCTCGTGGCGGCGGCGCAGCTCGGCACATGCCTGCTCGACCGTCGCGGGCTGCTCCGGGATCAGGATCATGTCCGCGCCGCCGGCGATCCCGCTCATTACCGCGATCCAGCCGGTGTGGCGGCCCATCACCTCCACGACCATCACGCGGTTGTGCGACTCGGCGGTCGTGTGTAGCCGGTCGATCGCCTCCGTCGCGATCCAGACCGCGGTGTCGAAGCCGAAGGTGTAGTCGGTAGCCGAGAGGTCGTTGTCGATCGTCTTCGGGACGCCGACCACCGGGAAGCCCTGCTCCGCGTGGAGTCGCGCCGCCACGCCGAGCGTGTCCTCGCCGCCGATCGCGACCAGTGCGTCGAGCCCCTGCTCCTCGAAGGTCGCGAGCACCCGGTCGACCCCGCCGTCGACCTTGAAGGGGTTCGTCCGCGAGGTGCCGAGGATCGTGCCGCCGCGGGGGAGGATCCCGGAGATCTCGCGGTAGCCGAGCGGCTGGACGAGCGCCTCGACGAGGCCGCGCCAGCCTTCGCGGATCCCGACCACCTCTGCGCCGCGATCCAGCGAGCGACGGGCGACGGCTCGGATCACCGCGTTCAACCCCGGGCAGTCGCCTCCGCCCGTGAGAATCCCGATCCGGTCGGCCACAGGGCTACCCTATGCGCGAAGCCGAAGTGGCGGAACTGGCAGACGCGCCGGACTCAAAATCCGGTGGCCCTCGGGCCGTGTGGGTTCGATTCCCACCTTCGGCATCGTCATCGGCGAAAGTCTTGCGACTTTCGCCGAGCTCTCGGCCCGGCGCCACAAGCGCGTGCGCAACCCGTCTGCGTTCGTTGATTCCTCACCCGAGGAGCGCCGTTTGCTGGACGGGCAAAGCCCGCCCAGCGCCGTGTGCGCGGAAAGGGCTTTTCCCGGTCCGCCCGCGCACCTGGTCGAGCGAGGACGCCTTCGTCCATCGGCTCTCGCCGAAAGTCGGGAGACTTTCGGCGACGCATGAGGGTTCGCGCTTGCGTACGGGAACCTGACCCCGGATACTTTCGCCCGGACGCGGATCGGCGGCGGCACCCCGTCTGTCCGCCGTGGGAGCACTGCGATCGAGGAGGCGTGGTTTTGAACAAGAGGTATCTAGGTCTGTTGGCCCTGCTGCTCGCGATTCTCGGCGTCGCCGCCGCGGGCTGCGGGGGCGACGACGGCGGGGGCGGAGCCGCGACCGCGCTGCCGTCAGCGTCCTGCGGGCCAATCCGTTACGAAGGCGACGGCGATCCTGACTACCTGATCGCGTCCGACTTCCCGCTCCAGGGCGCCAACCGCGCGCTGACGACGGAGATGGCGGACGCGGTGGAGTTCGCCCTGAAGGAACGCAAGTGGGAGGTCGCCGGGCTGAAGATCGGCTACCAGTCGTGCGACGACTCCACGGCGCAGGCGGGCAGCTGGGACTCGGCGAAGTGCACCGCGAACGCACGGAGCTACGCGTCGAACGACAAGATGCTCGGCCTGATCGGGACGTTCAACTCGGGCTGCGCGAAGCTCGTGATCCCGGTCCTCAACCGGGCGCAGAACGGCTCAGTCGCGATGGTGAGCCCCTCGAACACGTATCCGGGTCTGACCGAGGGCGGCCCCGGCACGGAAGCGGGCGAGCCCGACAACTACTACCCGACCGGCAAGCGAAACTACGCCCGCGTCGTGTGGAACGACCAGTTCCAGGGCGCCGCGAACGCGGAGTACGCCAAGGAGCTCGGGCTGAAGAAGATCTTCATCCTGAACGACGGTGAGACCTACGGAAACGGCATCGCCGTGCTCTTCGACCAGTACGCGAAGAAGCTCGGGATCCAGATCCTCGGCAACCAGAAGTGGGACAAGAAGGCCACGAGCTACGAGGCGCTCGGGAGCCGCATCAAGGCGGCGGGCGCCGACGGCGTCTTCTTCGGCGGCATCATCTGCAACAACGGCGGCAAGCTGCTGAAAGACGTCCGCGGAGCTGTCGGACCGGACGTAAAGTTCATCGGCCCGGACGGCTGGACCCCGATCTCGGCCACGATCGAGGGCGCCGGCGACGCGGCGAACGAGATGTACATCAGCCAGCCGGGCATTCCGATCGATCAGCTGACCGGCAAGGGCAAGGACTGGGTCAATTCGTTCGAGCAGGACACGGGCAAGTCGACCGTCGACCCGTACACCGCGTACGCCGCCCAGGCGGCCGAGGTGCTGCTCGACGCGATCGACCGGGCCGGCGGTGCCGACCGCGCGAAGATCTCCGAAGAGCTCTTCAACACGGACATCAAGGACGGCATTCTCGGCAGCTTCAAGATCGACGAGAACGGTGACACGACGCTCGGCACCGTCACGTTCTTCCAGGTGAAGAACGGCGAGCCCGAGTTCGTGAAGACGATCACCCCCGAGCTGAGCTTCGTCGGGGGGTAAGACGACGACGTGATTCGACGCTGGGGGAGGCACGGCCTCCCCCAGCGCCTCGAAGGAGGCAAATGGTCACTCAGGCCCGCCGCGCTCCCCTCCCGACCGCCGGCAGCCGCTTGCAGGGCCGGATCATGCCCGCGATCGGCGCGCTCCTCGTCGGGCTGTTGATCGTCTGGCTCGTCGTCAACTTCATCAAGACGCCGGCCGAGTTCTACCGCCTCTTCCTGATCGGCCTCACGAACGGCGCCATCTACGGCCTCGTTGCTCTCGGCTACTCGCTCGTGTACGGCATCCTCGAGCTGATCAACTTCGCCCACGGCGACGTGTTCATGCTCGGCGGGATGCTCGTCGCGACCATGGTGACGACCTTCGGCCTGACCGATGACTCGGGCCTTGTCCTCTGGTCGATGATCCTGCTGATGCTCGTGATTGTGATGGCGTTCTGCGCCGTCCTGAACACGAGCATCGAGCTGATCGCCTACCGGCGGTTACGTCACGCCCCACGTCTTGCGCCGCTGATCACGGCGATCGGCGTCTCGTTCATCCTCCAGAACGTCGGCCTCGTCTGGAAGGGGCCGCGGCCGACCTCGGTCCCGTCCATCCTGCCCCGCGGGACGGTGTTCACGATCGCGGGTGTTCCGTACACCTGGGACAAGCTGATCGTCCTCCTCTTCACGATCCCGGTGCTGGTAGCCCTCCTGTTCCTCGTCCAGCGGACGAGGCAGGGGAAGGCGATGCGCGCTACGGCCCAGGACCGCGACGCCTCCGCGATGATGGGGATCAACGTCAACCGGACGATCTCCTTCACGTTCTTCATCGCCGGCGGCCTGGCGGGCGCCGCAGGCCTGCTCTACGCCCTCTACATCACGAACATCCGCTACGACGAGGGCTT
>DATDKA010000096.1:0-3325 GCA_036520235.1 Gaiellaceae bacterium | reverse complement strand
GCGAACAGGTGGTCGCCGGGGAGGATGCGCTCGAAGAACACGCCCTCGCGAAGGCCGGCCTCGGTCACCTCGATCGCGTCGAAGCCGCCCTCTTCCAGTACGGAAGCGAGCACGAGCGCGCCGCCCAGGATCACGTCTGCGCGGTCGTATTTGATGCCCTTCACCTGGCCTCGCTTCGAGGCGGGCCGGGCGGCCAGCTCGCCGATCAGCTCCTCCAGCTGGTCGCGGGTCAGCCGGAAGCCCTGGACGTCGATGTCCGGGATGTCGAGCTGCTTCATGGCGGCGGCCGCGAGGTTGCGGATCGCGCCGCCGATGCCCACGAGCCGCCCGCCGCCGCTCCACCAGCCGAGCTCCTCGAGCTGCTCGGCGGCGTGCTCGCGCAGCGCCTTCATCTGCTTGCTCGTGGCCTTCTCTCCGGGCAGGAAGCGTTCGCTCACCCGCACGGCGCCCAGCGGAAGCGAGCGGGCCGACGTGAGGTGCCTGTCATCGATCCGCATCGTCTGGATGCTGCCGCCGCCGATGTCGAGGCCGAAGCCGTCGGCGATCGTGGTCGAGTTGGCGATGGCGAGCCAGCCGTAGCGGGCTTCCTCCTCGCCGCTGATGACGCGTGCGTGGAGGCCGGTGGTGCGCTCGATCTCGCCGAGCAGCTCATCGCCGTTCACGGCGTCACGGATGGCGCTCGTGGCCACGGGCTCGATCTGGTCGACACCGGTCGCGCGGCAGAACGCGGAGAACACCGCGGAGGTGTGAAGCGCGAGCTCCACGCGTTCGGGACGGAGCTCCCTGTGGCCATTCCCATCCTGCTCACCCATGCCCGCACCGATGCGGACCGCCTCGCGGATCTCGTCCACGAGGCTCCACCAGGGCGTTCCCGCCTCGTAGCCGAACACCACGAGGCGCCACGAATTCGACCCCATGTCGATGACGGCGATCCGCTCCACTTCCGGAGATCATGCCCGCAACCCTCAATTTCCGGGCTGCCGTGCCGATGGTTGGGTGTGATGAACGCGATCGCACAGGCATCCGCAGCCCCCGCGAGGGGTCCGAAGCTCGACAACCGCCGCGTCGCGGCCGGAATAGTCGACCTGGTCATAGTCGCCGCCGGCGCGGCAGTCGTCCTGTTTGCGGGCGACGCGCTGACGGGCGACGGCAGCGAGGTCCGGGGGGCGCTCGGCGCCGTGATCCTCGGATGGGCGCTCTACTACTTCTTCGCGCTCGAATCGGGCGACGGGCAGACAGTCGGCAAGAAGCTGATGAAGCTCCGCGTGGTGCGCGCGAACGGCCACCCGGCCGGGATGCGCGAGATCGCCGTGCGGACGGTCCTGCGCGTGGTCGACAACTACCTGGTGGGCCTGATCGTGATGCTCGCGACGGGCGAGCGCCGCCAGCGGGTCGGCGACCTCGCGGCCGGGACGGTCGTGGTCGACGCGTCTGTGCCCGCGGGGCCTGTTGCGACCGAGCAGGTCGAGGACGAGGTGACCGCGTTCATCGAGCCGGACGTGGACGCGGAGGATGAGGCCGAGGAGGCCCCCGACCCGGTCGCGAGCCAGACGATCACCCTGCCTTCGCGCCCGGCACCGCCCGCGACGCTGGCCGACCTGACCGAGGCGACCGAGGTGGCCGAGGAGCCGGTGGTTGAGGAGCCGGTCGTCGAGCCCGAGCCGGTCGTCGAGGTCGAGGAGGACGTGCTTCCCGAGTTCACCTCGCCGTCGCTCGAGGAGCTCGCACACGACGTAGCGGCGGCTCAGGCCGAGCCCGAGGTCATGGTCGAGCCGGAGCCCCAGGTGGTCGTCGAGCCGGAGCCTGAGGTGGTCGTCGAACCCCAGCCCGAGGTCGTCGTCGAGCCGGAGCCCGAGGTCATGGTCGAGCCCGACAGGGTCGACGATCTTCCCGACGACGAGCCGATGACGGTCCGCTCGGTCGAGACGGTTTCCGCGATCGACCTCGTAATGGGCGGCGCTTCCGAGGAGGACTCCTCGGACGGCACCTCGCAGTCCGCTCAGGATCCCGAGGACTCCGCTTCGCTCTAATCCGCGCCAGCGCGACGCCTAGACTCGTGGGCTCGCATGGCGATAGGTACGACCGAGCAACCACTGAGAGTCGCGATCGTCGGCTCCGGGCCGGCCGGCTTCTACGCGGCCGGGCACCTGCTGCGATGCAAGTCGCACCCTGAGCTCGTCGCTCAGGTCGACATCTTCGACCGCCTGCCGACCCCCTGGGGCCTCGTCCGCGCCGGCGTGGCGCCCGACCACCCGAACATCAAGGCCGTCAGCCGCGTCTACGAGAAGACCGCCGAGCACCCCGAGTTCCGCTTCTACGGGAACGTCGAGCTGGGCCGGGACCTCTCGCACGAGGACCTCACGAGCCGATACCACGCCGTGATCTACGCGGTCGGCGCGCAGACCGACCGCCGCATGGGCATCCCCGGCGAGGACCTGCCCGGCAGCTGGGCCGCCACCGAGTTCGTGGCCTGGTACAACGGCCACCCCGACTTCCGCGAGCTCGAGTTCGACCTCAGCGCCGAGCGCGCGATCGTCGTGGGGAACGGGAACGTCGCCACCGACGTCGCGCGGATGCTCGCTCTCACCCGCGACGAGCTTGCCCAGACGGACGTGGCCGACCACGCGCTCGAGGTCCTGGCCGAGTCGAACGTGAGGGAGATCGTCGTCGTCGGCCGTCGCGGCCCAGCTCAGGCCGCCTTCACGAACCCGGAGCTCCTCGAGCTCGGTGAGATGACCGACGCCGACGTGTTCGTCGATCCCGGCGACGCCGAGCTCGACCCACTCTCGAAGGCGTTCATCGAGAGCGACGCCGCGCACGCGACCGCGAAGAAGAACGTGGACATCTTGAGCGGGTACGCCGCACGCGAGCCGCTCGGCAAGCGGCGTCGCATCGTGCTGCGCTTCCTCGTCTCGCCGGTCGAGATCCTCGGCACCGACCGTGTCGAGGGCATCCGCTTCGTCCACAACGAGCTCGTGGAGGCCGACGACGGCTCGATCCGCCCGCGCCCGACTGACGTGACCGAGGAGCTCGACTGCGGGCTTGTCTTCCGCTCGATCGGCTACCGCGGCACGAGGATCCCGGGCGTGCCGTTCGACGAGGCGAGCTGCACGATCCCGAACGAGCGCGGCCGGATCCTCGAGAGGAGCGGCGAGTACGCGGTCGGCTGGATCAAGCGCGGCCCGACCGGGATCATCGGTACGAACAAGCGCGACGCCCAGGAGACGGTCGACACCCTGCTCGCCGACCTCGACGCCGACCGGCTCGGCACACCCGCGGACCCGGACCGCGACTCGATGGAGGTTCTGCTGGCCGAGCGCCAGCC
>DATDKA010000095.1:0-3659 GCA_036520235.1 Gaiellaceae bacterium | reverse complement strand
GTCGACGGTCGAGACCGACTCGCTGTCGCGCATCGGCGTGAGCTCCTGCTGCACGTCGCCGAGGCGGGCCCCGCGGCGCAGGGTCACGGGTTCCGGCCCGCGCTCGATGTCGAAGAGGATCAGCCCGACCTTCGTCTTGCGCTCGACCTCCTCGAGCCACACAAGCCCGGTGTCATGGCCGTCGGGGGCGGTGAGGTCGCCGATTGCAAACCGCGCATCTGAACCTTCGAACGGGAGCTGCGCGCAGGCGGTGATCGCGTGTGGCGTCGCCGCGCTCTTCGAGACCGTGACCTCCATCTGACGCTCGCGGAGCTCGTCGAGCGGGACGTCGAGCTCGGTCGTGGACCGGCCGTCATTCAGCGGGGTCAGCTTGTACTCGCGCGGTCGTAGCTCGACGCACTGGCCGGCTCGGAGCGCGGGCGCTGCGGCGTCGACGCCGCTCACGGAGAGCTGAACTCGCGTCCGGTCGCCGTCCGCCGTCAGCTCGACGTTGCCGACCGACCGAAAAGTCCGCGGGTTGACCAGGTCCGCGCTGAGCGCCGCCTGCTCGTCGTCGCCGCCGCAACCGGCGAGGGCCAACCCAACGCCGAGCAGCAGTAGCACCCGTCGCATCGCGGGAACCCTAGGGACCGGCCCGGTGTAGAAGCTGCAGTGGTGGGCCGACCACTGACCGAGGCGGAGCTCGTAGAGCGCGCCAAGCGCGGCGACCAGGACGCCTATGGAGACCTCGTGCACGCATACCAGGGGATCGCTTTCCGCACCGCCTATCTGCTGACCGGGAATGCGGCGGATGCGGAGGACGCCGCGCAATCGGCGTTCGTGAAGGCGTTCTACGCGCTCGGGCGCTTTCGGTCGGGCGCGGAGCTCCGCCCCTGGCTGCTGCGGATCGTGGCGAACGAGGCCCGGAACCGCCGCCGCACGGCCGGCCGTCGCGCGAACCTCGCGCTGCGCGCCGTGGCGGCAGAGCCCTCGGGGGGCGCGGCCCCGTCCCCCGAGACATCCCTGCTCGATGCCGAGCGCGACGCGGCCCTGCTCGAGGCGGTGAACAGCCTGCGCGACGAGGAACGCGAGGTCGTCGCCTGCCGGTACTTCCTCGAGCTCTCCGAGGAGGAGACCGCACAGGCGCTCGGCCTCAGGAAGGGGACGGTGAAGTCGCGGCTCTCGCGGGCGCTTGCCCGGCTGCGCGAACGGATGGAGGACGAGGATGTCTGAGCTCGAGCTTCGTCTCGACCGGCTCGGCCGCGAGCTGGACTGGCCGGAGACGCCCGACCTGCGCGACGGCGTTCGGCGGCGGGTCGCTGACGAGCGCCGGCCGCGCGAATGGCGCCGCCCGCTCGTGATCGCGCTCGCCGCGCTCGTCGTGGTGGTCGGCGCGCTCCTCGCGGTGCCGCAGTCGCGGAGCGCAATCCTCGACTTCTTCGGGGTCGGCAGCGTCACGATCCGCTCGGTCGACGAGTACCCGGAGCTCCCCCTGGAGCCGGGCCGGCAGTTCTACGGCCAGCGCCTGAGCCTGGCGGAGGCGCGCGAGCGCGCCGCGTTCCCGATCCGCGTGCCGAGCGTCGACGACCTGGGGACGCCGAGGGTCTACTACCTGGAGGACGTACAGCAGGTCTCCCTGGTCTACGGCTCGCCCGAAAAGCCGCGGCTCCTGATCTCCCAGATCATCGGCACCGGTGCGATCGAGAAGCTCGTGAACTCCGATCAGACCGACCTCGAGCTCGTCCGTGACGGCGACGCCCACGGCGTCTGGATCGAAGGCGAGCACGTGCTCCACATCCCGCAGCTGGACGAAGAGATTCGGCTCGTCGGGAACACGCTGGTGATGGAGCGAGCCGACAACGTCACCGTCCGGGTCGAGGCCGACATCCCCAAGGACGAGGCGCTCGAGATCTTTCACTCGATGCGCTGAGGCGGAACCACGAGGCGCCGACGGGTGTAGAGCCGTAAACGAGGAGGTTGCAGATGCGAAGGCTGCTGATCGCACTCACACTCGCCGCACTGGCCCTGCCGGCCGGGGCGACTGCCGGCGGCTGGGCGACGGCCGGCGTCACTCCGCCGAACGACGGCGTCGGGCCGGGCGACACCTGGAACGCGCAGATCACGATCCTCCAGCACGGGCTGACGCCACTCAACGGCGTCTCGCCGACGGTGACGATCCGCCAGGGCTCGACCGTGAAGACGTTCAAGGCGACCCCGGCCGGTGAGCCCGGCAAGTACGTCGCGAAGGTCGTCTTCCCGAGCGGCGGCAACTGGACCTACGAGGTCTACGACGGCTTCACGCAGTACGGCGGGGCGCAGACGCACAACTTCCCCGCGATCGCGATCGGATCCGGCGCCGACGACAGTGGCTTTCCGGTGCTCACGACCACCGCCGTGATCGCCCTGATCGTTGCGCTCGGACTGTTCGGCTACGTGCTGGCGCGGCGAGTCCGCCCGCGGGCCGCGGCTCCGACGACCTGAGAGTCGCAATCTTTACGAAATCTGCCGCTGCTATCCCCTCAAAGGGGGAGATCAGCGGCCGTCGCGAAGCCGACCATGGGGACATCGACTGCGGCGACCCGGAGGCAACGCGATGGGCGAAACGGAACTTCACGTACTCGAAGAGACAGAGCAGATGCAGATCGAGCTCTGGCGGACCGAGGAACTGGAGCGTGCCGGTTACAGCCACCGCGCGGCCGGGCGGCTTGCGGCCCGCCAGGACATCGATCTTCACCTGGCGGTCCGGCTGCTCGCGCGCGGCTGCCCGCCAGATCTCGCGCTCAGGATCCTGCTCTAGAGCGGCGCGCGCTGCTTGAAGCGGCCGCGCGCTCGGCGCGGTCGGCAGAATGCCGCGCGTGATCGCGTCGATCCCGTCGCCGTCGAGTGGCTTCTTCGAGCTCGGCCCGCTGACCGTTCACATGTACGGGCTGATGCTGCTGCTCGCGATCTCGGTCTGCATCGTCGTCACCGGCCTGCGCTGGACGAAACGCCCCGGGGCCGAGGGCGGCGACTGGGACCTTCTGCTGCGGATCGCCGTCTGGGCCGTGGCAGCCGGGATCGTCGGCGCCCGCCTCTACCACGTGATCACGAGCTGGTCCGAGGTGCCCGAGCCGAAGTGGCAGGGCGTGTTCGAGGTCTGGCGGGGCGGTCTCGGCGTCTGGGGCGGGATTGCGCTTGGTGCGATCGTCGCGGCGATCATCACCAGGCGCGCGGGAAAGAGCGCGACTGCGCTGATGGACGCCGCCGCTCCGGGCCTTCTGCTCGCCCACGGGATCGGGCGCTTCGGCAACTGGTGGAACCAGGAGCTCTTCGGCAAACCGACCGACCGGCCGTGGGGCCTCGAGATCGACCCCGAGAACCGCCCAGTCCAGTACGCCGACTCGGAGACCTTCCACCCGACCTTCCTCTACGAGTTCATCTACGTGACGATCGGGGCGATCGTCCTGCTGCTCCTCGACCGGCGATTCCGGTTCAAGCCGCCGGCGCTCTTCGCGCTCTACGTGATGATCTACACCTTCGGGCGCTTCTTCGAGGAGCTCCTGCGGATCGACCCGTCGCACGAGCTCGGGCCGCTCCGGCTGAACGCGTGGGTCTCGATCGTCGTCTTCCTCGGCTCGACGGCGTTCTTCATCTGGTGGCAGTTCTTCCACGACCGAGACCGGGCGCCGCGCGCTCCGCGG
>DATDKA010000094.1:0-12169 GCA_036520235.1 Gaiellaceae bacterium | reverse complement strand
CGCGGCCGCCGTGCTCTCCGACCGTTACATCTCGGACCGGCAGCTGCCGGACAAGGCGATCGACCTGGTGGACGAAGCTGCGTCGCGGCTCAGGATGGAGATCGACTCGTCGCCGATCGAGCTCGACGAGGCGGAGCGCCGTGTACGGCAGCTCGAGATCGAGCTCGCCGCCATGGGCAAGGAGTCCGAGGAGGTGCGCGAGCCGGTCGAGCGCGAGCTGGCGGATGCGAAGGAGCGCCGCGACGAGCTCGCGGCACGCTGGTCAACCGAGAAGGAGGCGCTCGAGCGCGTCAAGGAGGTGATCGCCCGGATCGACGAGCTGCGGATGGAGTTCGAGCGCGCCGAGCGCGCCGGCGACTTCACCCGCGCCGCCGAGATCCGTCACGGCGAGCTGCCGCAGCTCGAGAAGGAGCTCGCCGAGCGCGACGGCGCGCCGATCGAGAACCCGATGGTCAAGGAGGAGGTCGACGAGGACGACGTCGCGGCCGTGGTCGCGCGCTGGACGGGCATCCCGGTCGACCGGCTCCTCGAGGGAGAGACCGAGAAGCTGATCCACATGGAGGAGCGACTCCACGAGCGGGTCATCGGCCAGGACGAGGCCGTCTCCGCCGTGGCCAACGCGCTCCGGCGGGCGCGGTCGGGGCTCCAGGACCCGAACCGCCCGATCGGCTCGTTCATCTTCCTCGGCCCGACTGGCGTCGGGAAGACGGAGCTCGCACGGGCGCTCGCCGAGTTCATCTTCGACGACGAGCGGGCCATGGTCCGGCTGGACATGTCCGAGTACCAGGAACGGCACACCGTCGCGCGCCTGGTCGGCGCTCCGCCTGGCTACGTCGGTTTCGAGGAGGGCGGCCAGCTGACCGAGGCTGTGCGCCGCCGTCCGTACTCCGTGCTCCTCCTCGACGAGATCGAGAAGGCGCACATGGAGGTCTTCGACGTTCTGCTGCAGATCCTCGACGACGGGCGCCTGACCGACGGCCAGGGCCGCACGGTCGACTTCCGCAACACCGTGATCATCATGACCTCGAACCTGCGGTCGGCCGACGCGCTGCGGGAGTTCTTCCGGCCCGAGTTCCTGAACCGGATCGACGAGGTCGTCGAGTTCCATGCGCTGTCGAAGGAGCAGTTGGGCGCGATCGTCGAGCTTCAGCTCCGGCGGCTGCGCGACCGGCTTGCCGAGCGCGGCCTCGGGCTGGAGGTCACGGACGCGGCGAAGGAGCAGCTGGTCGAGGCGGGGTGGGACCCGGCCTACGGCGCGAGGCCGCTGAAGCGAGCGATCCAGCGCCTGGTCGAGAACCCGCTCGCGCTGCGCCTCCTCGAGGGCGACTTCGCGGAGGGTGACATGGTGCTCGTGGACGCGCAGAACGGCGAGCTCGTCTTCACGAAGACGGCTACCGCCGAGCCCGCGGCCGTCTAGCCGGTGAACCGGGCGGCTTCTTCGGAGCCGCCCGTCGCATCGCCCTCGCTGTACGAGTGCGCGCCCGCGCCGGCGAGCCGCCCGGCGTCGACGATCAGGTACTCGTCGCGGATCGGGCGGCCGTCGAACCAGCACTCCAGGATCTCGCGGGTGCCTGCTGCGTACCGGGCCTGCGCGGACAGGCTCGTCCCGGAGGTATGGGGCGTCATCCCCTGGTGCGGCATCGTTCGCCAGGGATGGTCCTGCGGCGCCGGTTGCGGGAACCAGACGTCGCCTGCGTAGCCGGCGAGCTGGCCCGACTCGCACGCCCGGGCGACCGCGTCGCGGTCGCAGATCTTCCCGCGCGCGGTGTTCACCAGGTACGCGCCGCGCTTCATCTTCGAGATCAGCTCGTCGTCGAACATGTGCTCCGTCTCCGGGTGGAGCGGCGCATTGATCGTCACGACGTCGCAGACTGAGACGAGCGATTCGACGTCCTCGTGGAACGTGACTCCGAGGTCCTCCTCGACATCGCGTGGAAGCCGGTGCCGGTCGGTGTAATGGAGCCCGACCTCGAACGGTTTCAGCCGCCGGAGCACTGCCGAGCCGATCCGGCCCGCCGCGACGGTTCCGACCTGCATCCCCTCGAGGTCGTACGACCTCGAGACGCAGTCGGCGATGTTCCAGCCGCCGTCGAGCACCCACCGATGCGACGGGAGGTAGTTCCGGACGAGCGCGAGGATCAACATCACCACGTGCTCTGAAACGCTGATGCTGTTCGAGTACGTGACCTCCGTGACGGTGATCCCGCGCTCGATCGCCGCCTGGAGATCGACATGGTCGGATCCGATACCCGCCGTGTGCGCCAACCTGAGGTTTGGCGCCTTCGCGATCCGCTCTGCGGTCAGGTACGCAGGCCAGAACGGCTGCGAGATCACGATCTCCGCGTCCGGAAGCTCGCGCTCGAACACCGAATCGGGCCCGTCCTTGTCGGACGTGACGACGAACGCGTGGCCCCGGTCCTCGAGGAACTTCCTCAGGCCGAGCTCGCCGGAGACGCTTCCGAGGAGCTGGCCGGGGGTGAAGTCGAGCCCCTCCGGCGTCGGCGTCGTCTGCCCGTCGTAGTAGCGCTCGATCTTCGGAATGTCGTCGCGCCCGTAGGAGGTCGGGTAGCCGTCAACGGGGTCGTCGTAGAGCACGCAGAGAACGGTCGCCATCAGACCGCCGAATCGAGGAACTCGGCGTGCCCGCGTTCCGGCGGGGCGCCGTGGATGTAGAGGAGGAGCTCCTCGCCGCTCTCGTTGACGATCTGGAGCGGCGTCCCCGCCTGGACGTGGATCACGCCGCCCTGGCCGACCTCATGGCGCTCGGGCGGCTCGCCGAGATACATGGTCAGCGTGCCGCGCACGACGACGAAGGTCTCCTCCTGGACGAGGTCCTTGTGCCGACGCCCCCGCGCTCCGGGCTCGTAGCGCCAGAGGTTCGCGCGGGTGTGCTGCAGCCCCGCCGGCTCCGTCAAGCCCGCGACGTGGCGGTCCGCGCCTCCCGGCTCAGGGGGCCGGGTGACCCACTCGAGCTCGTCCGGCCGCACGACGCTGAACGCCATGCGCCGAGTCTACGTCCGGCTACGAGAGCCGGAAGCCGTCGACGTCGAAGCTCTTGCCGCCGAGCGCCGCCATCACGTGCAGCGAGAACGAGACCTTCGTGCCCTTGCCGGCGGAGCGGCCGAGGAGCTTCACCCGCTGCCAGCTCGAGGTCGCGGGCATGCAGCGCTCGGTCGTGATCGTCGGCCCGCTCGTGTGCTCCTCCGCACGGAGGCAGACGAACATGCCAGGGCTCACGCTGCGGACGAACGCCCGCACCTCGTACCTCGCGCCGGCCTTGCGTGGCCTCAACGTCCTCTTGGCGTAGAAGGCGAAGGTCTGCTTCGTCGACGCCCGTGAGACGCGGACGCCGAGGCCCTCGACGCCGCCCACGAGCGACAGGGCTGCGTTCTGGCCCTCCCAGCCCTCGGTCGAGCGCTCGAACTCGCCGGGGTCGGCCGCCGCAGGGTCGGCCGCCGCCGGGGCGGGAGCCGCCGGGGAGCTGAGGTCGACCGGACGCGAGTCCGGCACGACCCAAGTCGTCGGCTGCGCCCGATGGTGAATCGGAGCCGGCGGAGGCTCGACCGGCGCTGGAACCTCGGCCGGCATGTCGGGAGGCGCGACCGGCACCGACTCGGCGCCGACGAGCTCCGGGATCGCCGTGGCCAGCTCGTCCGACGCGGGAGCCGGCGGCTCGGGTGCCGGAAGAGGCGGTGCCTGGGGCTCGGGCGCCGGCGGAGGCGGGGCGGGGGCCTCAGGGGCAGGGGGAGGCGGCGGTGGTGCCGGGGGAGAGGGCGGTGGTGGTGCCGGCGGTGGGGGAGGAGGAGGCGCCTGGGGAGGAGCGGGAGGAGCAGGGGGCGGCGGCGGGGCGGGCGGCTGGGAGTTGTCGCAGTTCCCGTGCTGGCCTCCGTCCTCCTCCTCGTGGCACTTGAAGAAGCCGAAGGTCGGCGCGGGCTTCGCCTTCCGCTTCGGCTTCGCGCCGGCCGTCTGGGCCATCGCGCCGGAGAGGAAGAGCAGGGCGATGCCAAGGAGGACGGCAAGCCGCCAGGAGAGGGTCGTCGAGGTGGATTTCGCCGCAATCACCGCAGAGATTCCTGGTTCACACCAAGATTGGGTGACGGCGAAAACCGGTGCTTCCCCCGGAAAGGTGAACGGCGGTTAGCGTCTCGCCGTGTCCTCCGGGGCCCAGAAGCGCCTGCCGCCGCCGGCGCCGCCCGCCGAGCGGACCGCCGGCCAGCTGGTGGCCGAGTCGATGCGACTGTACGGCCGGCGGTTCCGCGCGACGCTCTTGATCGGCGTGCCGCCGACCCTTGCGGCGATCGCGCTGGCCGCGGTCGCCGACACGAATGCCTCGCGCGCGGCGCGGCTCACGTTCGCGCTCCTCGCCGGCGCCCCCGCGCTGAGCGTCTCTTACGTCGGCGCGTCGGTTCTCGCCGTCGGCCGCAGACCGCCGCGCCGGACGCTCCTCACCGCGTTCGTGCTCGGGCTGCTCGTGCTCCTGCCGGTCCCCTTCCTGGCGACGATCCTGATCCTGCCGGCGCTCATCTGGTTCGCCCTCGTCGGCCTCGCGGTCCCGGCGGCCGTCGCCGAGGAGCTCGACCTCACCGCCGCCCTACGGCGTGCGATCGCGCTCAGCCGCGCTGACTTCGTCCATGCGCTCGGGTCGCTGGCGGCAGTGGTGATCGTCGCCTTCGTGAGCGCAGGCGTCCTCCAGTATCTGCTGATCCAGTTCGGCGACACCGCGGGCAGCGTCGCCGCCTTCATCGCCGTCCTCCTGCTGATTCCGCTCGTCTTCCTCGCCGCCGCCCAGCTCTACTTCGACCAGGTGGCGCGCCTGGGCCCCGTCCGGAAGGGTCTGACGGCACCTCGTGGGCGAGGGCAACCGACGAAATAGAGTCAGGCGCGTCAGCCACGAAAGGAGCCGCGCATGCCGACCTACATCCTGCTCTCGAATCTGACGGCGCAGGGCGTCCAGACGCTGAAGTCGAACCCGGACCGGATCCGGGAGGTGAACAGCGACATCGAGGAGCTCGGCGCAAAGGTGCTGCACCAGTGGGCGACCCTCGGCCCCTATGACTTCGTCAACGTGGTCGAGGCGCCGGACACTGCGACGATCGCCCGCGTCTCGGTGGCGCTCGGCGCCCGCGGCAGCGCCAAGTTCCAGACGCTGAGCGCGCTGTCGATCGACGAGTTCCTGGGCGCCGTGAACCAGTCGTAGCGCTATTGCACCAGCTCAGTCCCGCCCAGTTCGTCGTCGCCGTCGCGGTCTGGGCGCTTGCGGCGATGGCGGTGTTCGCGCATGCGGACCGGCACGGAAGCCGCCATGCGACCGCGTGGGGAGTCGCGACGTTCCTCGCGGGCGGGATCGCCGCGCCGCTCTACTTCATCCGCTACTGGCTTCGTCGTCGACGCAACTGAGGACGGCATCCCAGGCGAGCTCGGACGCGATCACGCCGAGGCTCACGCTCGTGAGCTCCGGGTTCTCGACCTCGTTCGTCGAGACCGTATAGAGGACGTCGCCGTCCACGAGCGCGTGAAACGGCTGGATCGCCCGGCCCATCGACGCATGCACCTGCACGCCGAGCTGCCGGAGCTCCCGTCGAGTCAGCTGCTGGTTCGTGACGAGGAGCGTGAGCGTTGTGTTGCCCGGCGCCGCCTGCGGGAGCTTCGCCTCGAGGCCTTCGACGAGGCGTAGCCGCACCTGGCGGTCGGCGTCGTAGTGGCCGCGCACGACGCTGCCGTCACGGTCGACGATCGCGCCGAAGGCGTTCACGACCGTGAAAACGGCGATCCTGGTTTCGCCGACCTGCCGGAACGCGCCGCCCTGGCCGGAGAACTCGCCGCCTTCCATCCCGAAGGTCTTGCCGACGGTGACCGAGCGGCCGGCGCCGCGCCGGCCCAGTGGAAAGACGCCGTAGCGGGCTGCCCGAAGCGCCAGGCGCCCCAGCTCCGCGTCGGGGTAGACGGCGTTGTCGCGCCGGCCGAAGTCGTAGACGATGGCGCCGAGGACGAGCTCGACGTCCGTCCAGCCGACAGTGTTGCCGCGCAGCGCCATCAGTTCGGCGGCCACACCGCAGGCAGCCTCAAGCCCGTAGAGCGACCCGCCCGCGAAGCAGACCGCGTGCGCCCACTCGTAGTTGCCGAGGGTGCCGGGCGAGCCGCCCCGGATGTCGACCGAGCACGCCGCACCGCCGGGCGGGAGGTGGAAGACCGTGCAGCCGGTCGGTCCCTCCTCGTACTCCGCGATCCCGACCTTGAGGCCCGGGAAGTCGAACTCGAGCTCGCGGCTCATGCGGCGGCGACGGCGACCTCGGCCGCGAGACCGGCGTTCGCGGCGGCGAGCTCCCGGTTGAGCGCGAGCGTCTCGCCGCCGCTTCGCTCGTGGAGCTCCGAGAGGACGAACGGGGTGAGTCCCTGCCCGGTCGTGCCCAGGTCGAGGGCGTCGTCGAGCGCGCTCTCGATCAGCGCCTCGACGTCGATGCTGCGCGGCGGCGGGTTCGCGACGAGGACGCCGCAGCCGACGAGCTCCCAGTGCCTGCGCGCGATCGAGACGATGTCGTCGGCCGTCTCGACCCGCTGGCTCACCGGCGGGCCGCCGGCCTCGTCGTAGAAACGCGGCATCGTCCCGGTGCGCCAGCCGAGCACCGGCACGCAGAGCGTCTCCAGGAGCTCGGCCGTCGCCTCGACGTCAAGCAGGGACTTGACGCCGGAGCTGACAACGACGACGGGTGCCCGCGAGAGCTCGATCAGGTCGGCGGAGATGTCGAGGCGATCCCCGCGGTGCACGCCGCCGATGCCGCCCGTGCCCATGAAGCGGATCCCCGCCTGGCGGCAGACCGCGAGCGTCCCGCCGACGGTCGTCGCCCCGGTCTCGCCGCGGGCGACGCAGGCCGCGAGGTCTCGCGGCCCGAGCTTGCGCGCCTCCCTCGTAAACCGGCCGAGCTCGTCCTCGGTCAGACCGACGCGGATCTCGCCGTCGAGCACGCCGACGGTAGCCGGCACGGCCCCGGCTTCCCGGACGCGCCGCTCACACCCGAGCCCCACTCCGACACCCTCGCCCGGCGGGAAGCCGTGCGCGACGATCGTCGTCTCGAGCGCGACGACGGCGCTGGCCTCGCGCACCTCGTCCGCGATGCGGATCACGCCTCCTCCATCTCGATGAACTCGACGTCGCCCCACTTCTCGAAGCGGCGGATGTGCGAGCCAACGACGTGGAAGCCCGCGCGCTCGTACACGATTCTTGCCCGCTCGTTGAAGGCGGCGACGTTGAGCTTGACGCGGTCGGGACGAAACTGGGCTCGGCCGAACTCGCGGCCGGCCTCGACGAACCGCAAGCCAAGGCCCCGCCCGGTCAGGTCGGGCCTGAGACCGAGGCCGTACTCGAGCCACTCGCCCTGCTCCTCGAAGTAGAAGAAGCCGACAAGTGCCCCTTCCTCGTCGCGCGCCGTGAAGAACCGCTCGGGGTTCTTCACGTGGCCGTCCGTGTCCTGGTCGTAGAACTCGTACGGCGGTCCGTAGACCCAGGTCGCAACCTCTGCGAGATCCTCGGTCGTGGCCCGCTCGATCGCGAGCCTCACGGCATCGTCCCGAGGCCGGCGACGCACCGCGCCGCCGCCTCCAGCGCGAGCTCGGGCCCTCCCACGAGGTATCCGGCCGCGAGCGCGTCGCCCGCGCCGGTCGTGTCGACCACCTCGCCTGGCGCCGCCGCGTAGTCCTGCCCGTCGATCGTCGCGCCGTTCGCACCCCGCTTGATCACGACGACCTCGCTCTCGACCTCAAGCGCGCGGTGCTCCGCTTCGTTCCCGAAGACGACGTCCGGCCTGATTGTCGCGAGACGCTCCGCCAGCCGATCGGCGCCGAACTCGCGGATCACGTTCACCGACGACAGGTCGACGCTGATTCGCGCGCCACGCTCCCGGGCGAACGCCGCGGCGCGCTCGGCCGCCGTTCCGATCGGCTCGCGCATCAGGGAGTAACCGGACAGGTGGAGCCAGTCGCAGCGGTCGAACCAGTCGGGTTGGAGCTCGTCTGCGGTCAGCTCCGGCGCGACCCCGCGGTCGGAAACCATCGTCCGCTCGCCGTTCGCCTCCACGAGCGAGACGACGACGCCGTTGCGTCCCTGCGGCGGCGGCCCGAGGACGTCCACTGCCCGCCGGAGGAGGTCGGCCTCCGCCACCTCGCCGGAGGCGTCGGCGCCGCGCTTGCCGACGAATCGCGACTCCGCGCCCAGGGCTGCCGCCCAGGCGGCGACGTTCGCAGCCTGTCCCCCGCCGGCGACCCGTGTCTCGGCTCGGGTGTCGTCACCCTCGGCAAGCGGCTGCGCGAGCTTGACGACGACGTCCATGAGCAGGTCTCCGAGGGTGCAGATGACCATTCCTAGAATGCTCCCATGGACGACGAAGCGCGCGCTCGGCGACTGCGCTCCTTCCTGCTCGGCGGGCTCGTCGGCGCCTCGGCCGCCGTCTCGGTCGCGAGCCGCCGCCGGCGGCGGCGTCGTCGTCGTCACCATCCCGCCGGCCTCGCCGCGTTCGAGGGAGCTCCCTGCTACCAGGAGACCCTCGAAGAGCGCGATCGCCGCGCCTGATCCGACAACCCTCCCGGCTATCCTTGGTCGAGGGATGCCTTTGTACGAGTACAAGTGCCCGGACGGCCACGTGTTCGAGGTCTTCCACGGGATCAACGAGCCTTCGCCCGAGGTCTGTCCGGTCTGCGGGAAAGGCCCCGTGACCCGAGTCCTCCATCCGGTCGCCGTGCACTTCAAAGGCTCGGGCTTCTACTCGACCGACTACGGCCGTGGCGGCCGGAAGGGGTCGCGCGACGGCGACAAGCCGACGGAGAAGAAGGAGTCGAGCGGCGGCGAGACGAAGGCGCCCGAGAAGAAGGCCGCGGAAGCGAGCTAGCTAGCTGAGCGGCGTGCCGCGGAGGCAGCCCGCGCCGGAGGTCGGCGTGGGCGGCTGGGGCGCCGATCGGCCGGTGAACATCAGCAGCACTGCGGCGTTGTCGTCGCCGTCGCCCGTGAACCCGAGGCGGCAGTAGAGCGTCTGATCGCTCGAGGCACGGAAGCGCAGCCAGCCGAGCTGGAACACCTGCGGCGTCGAGAGGTCCGTCGTCAGCGGGCTGACGAGCTTGTCGCCGATGAACGGGAGGCGCAGGAACGTCCCGACTCCGACCATCTTCCCGAGCGTCGCTTGCAGCACCTGCTGCTGGCGTCCCGTCCGGTTGAGGTCGTTCTCGGCTGCATTCAGGTCGTTCTTGCGGATCCGCGAGTAGATCAGGGCGCGCTTGCCGTCCATCGTCTGGCGACCGCGCCCGAAGCGCCAGCCCTGCCACCGGTCGCACTTGGCGGCGCTCTTGTACGGGCAGTCGTGCTTCGTCACCGCCGGCGAGCGAACGTCGACTTCGACCCCTCCGAGCGCGTCGATCACCTCCCGGAAGGACGGGAAGTCCATGAGGATGATGTGGTTGACGTCGAACCCGAACGCTTCGCGGACGGTCCGGATCGCGAGCGACGGGCCGCCCTGCGGCAGCGCGGCGTTGATCTTCTCGTGGCCCCGGCCGGGGACGTCGACCTCGAGGTCGCGCGGAATCGAGAGGTAGGAGATCCGCTGGTGGTCCGGGTCGGTCCGGATCAGCATGATCGAGTCGGCGAGGCGGTTTCCGCGCCGGTCGGGCGTTCGACCATGGTCGCTGCCGATGACGAGGATCGTGCTCGGCTTGGAGAGCATCAGCCCATCCTGCGGCGAGAGCTGCGCCTTCGCGCTCTCCGAGAGCCGGGCGTTCGCCTTCTTGACGCCGCTTCGAACGGAGAGATAGCCGGCGACGGTCCAGCCGATCAGGAGCAGGACGAGGAGCACGATCGCGAGCGGGATGATTCGGCCGGGCCCCCAACGCCGTTCCGGCTTTGCCGGGCCGGGACCGCGGTAGCGCTCGGCGGGGCGGCCGTCGTCGGCCGGCCGCTGCGGTGTGGGACGAGGTCGCCGGGTGAGCGTCGGGACGCCGCCCGTTGCCCGCCCTCCTCTATAGACGCGATAGGGCTTGTCTTGGCGCGCCACCGGCGGGGTATCGTAGCCGCCGCTCGTGACGGGCCAACACGCACTCGGGGTGGATGTCGGGGGCACGAAGATCCTCGCCGGGGTCGTCGACCGTGACGGCGCGGTCTCGCGCCAGAGCGAACGACCGACGCCGGTCTCGTCGCAGGACGAGTTCTTGGCCGGGGTGGACGAGCTGGTCGAGGGGCTCATCGACGACGACGTCGAGGCGATCGGCTTCGGCCTCTGCTCGACGATCGACCAGCAAGCGGGACGGGCTGTCTCGTCCGTCCACATTCCGCTCCACGACGTCGATTTCCGCGGCCGGATGAGCGAGCGTTTCAACCTGCCCGTCGCGATCGATAACGACGGGAACGCGGCGGCAATCGCGGAGTGGAAGCTCGGTGCCGGGCAAGGGGCGTCGCACATCGTCGCGCTGACGCTCGGGACCGGCATCGGCGGCGGGTTAATCCTCGACGGGCGACCCTACCGCGGCTCGATTGGCGCGGGCGCCGAGCTCGGGCACATCGTTCTCGATTACGGCGGAGCACCGTGCGGCGGCGGGTGCACGGGTCACGGCCACTTCGAAGGCTTCGCCGCCGGCTCGGCCGCGGATGAGGCCGCGGAGGCGCGGTTCGGCCCCGGCTCCGGCGGCAAGACGCTCGTCGATGCCGCCCTGGACGGTGACGAGGGGGCGAAGGAGGATCTCGCGCGGCTCGGGCGCCATCTTGGCGCCGGGATCGCGACGCTCGTGAATATCTTCAACCCGGAGCTCGTGATCCTTGGCGGCGGCTTCTCCCGCGCCGGCGACCTGATCCTGGACTCGGCGCGTGGGACGCTTGCCGTCGAGGGACTCCGCCCGGGGCGGGATCTGGTGCGGATCGTTCCCGCGCATTTCGGGCACGAGGCGGGCATGATCGGCGCCGCTCTCGTCGGTTTCGAAGCCCTCGACGACCGGGGCTAGGCCGGCAGTGCCGCTGGCGGTCTGCGCGACGCCCATCGGGAACCTCGAGGACGTCACGCTGCGCCTACTCCGGGAGGTCGGCGAAGCGCACGTCGTGCTCTGCGAGGACACGCGCCAGACGCGGAAGCTGCTCGAGCGCCACGGCCTGAGCGCCAGGCTGCAGAGCTACCACGAGCACAACGAGGCCGAGCGCACTGCAGAGGTGCTCCCGCGGCTCCAGGCCGGCGAGCGCGTCGCGCTCGTGACCGACGCTGGGATGCCGGCGATCAGCGACCCCGGGGCGAGGCTGGTCGCCGCCGCGCTCGAAGCGGGCGTGCCGGTGACCGTCGTTCCGGGCCCGTCTGCGGTGGAGACGGCGCTGGTGGCGAGCGGTTTCGGCACGGATCGGTTCCAGTTCCTTGGCTATCTCCCGCGCGCCGCAGGTGAGCGCCGCGCGCTGTGGGAGGAGCTCGCCCGGTGGCCGCATGCGGCGGTCGCGTTCGAGTCGCCGCAGCGGCTGGCGGGCGCGCTGGCGAGCCTCGCCGAGGCGATGCCCGACCGGCCGGCCGCCGTCTGCCGCGAGTTGACGAAGCTTCACGAGGAGATCGCTCGGGGCACCGTGGCGGAGCTGGCCGAGTTGTTCTACGGCAGAGCCAGGGGCGAGATCACGGTCGTCCTCGGCCCCTGGGAGGTCGGAGGATCGGCCGACGAGGAGGCGGCCTCGGCGGCCGTGGCCGAGCTCGTCGCGGCTGGGGTCTCGCGACGTGAGGCGGCCGCCATCGTCGCGCGCTTGACAGGTGTGTCGCGGAACACGCTCTACCGCGGCTCTCTGTAGCCTGATTTGACAACGTCTGAAGCTCCTGCTAACTTCACCTCCGATGTTGACGAAAGTGACAACGACCCTGAGCATCGTCCTGTTCGCGCTCACCGCTCCGGCGGTTGCGTCGGGGTGGAGCTGGCCTGCCGAGGGTCCCGTCCTGCGCGGCTTCGACTTCGGTGGCGCCGAGTACCACGAGCACGGCCACTCTGGCATCGACGTCGGCTCGCCGGCAGGCGCCGCCGTTTCGGCGCCCGCGGCGGGCACCGTGTCGTTCGCGGGCTGGCTCCCGGGAAACGGGCGGACGGCGACGATCAGCACCGCAGACGGCTACGCCGTCACCCTCACCCATCTCGGTGCGCTCGCAATCACCGAGGGCGAAGAGCTGGCGGAGGGCGAGCG
>DATDKA010000093.1:0-5114 GCA_036520235.1 Gaiellaceae bacterium | reverse complement strand
AAGCCCTCTCCCGGCGCGACGGCAACCCTGTGACGCTCGAGCAACTGCTCGAGCTTCACCTCGTCCGGGAGCTCGATCCAGACGTAGAAGGTGCCCTCGCAGACCGGTCTCCCGACCGCGGTTCCGGCGAGGGCGTCGAGGACGAGGTCCCGACGCCGCTCGTAGGCGTCGCGCCGCTCGTCGACCGACTCCTGCGGGCCGGTCAGCGCCGCGATCCCTGCCTCCTGGACACCGAGGAAGATTCCGGCGCGCGCGTGGTCGGACATGAGGTCGATGCGCGAGACGACCTCGGCGTTTCCGACCACGAAGCCGAGCCGCCACCCCGCCATCCCGTAGGTCTTGGACAGTGAGAACATCTCGACGCCGCACTCTTTCGCGCCCTCGGTGGCGAGGAAGCTCTCCGGCTGCCGGCCGTCGAAGACGAGGTCGCCGTAGGCGAAGTCGTGGACGATCGCCGCTCCGGTCTCGTCGGCGAAGGCCACCGCCTCGTCGAACACGCCCGCCGGCGCCGCCACGGCGCACGGGTTCGACGGATAGTTGAGATACACGGCTGCGACGTCCTCCCGGGCCGCCTCGCTCCAGACGGGCGACCAGCCGCGCGCGGGATCGAGCCGTAGCGGCTCGAGCCGCGCCGCGGCGAGAGCCACGCCGGAGGGGTAGTCGGGATAGCCCGGGTCGGGGAGGAGGATGCGGCTGCCCCGCTCGGCGAGCACGATCGCGAGCTCGACCAGCGCCGTCTTCGTGCCCGGCACCACGGCCACCTCGGTCTCGGGGTCAACCTCGACGCCGTAGACCTCGCGGTACCTGTCGGCGATCGCAGTCCGCAGCTCCGGCAGCCCGCGGAACGGGGGGTAGCCGTGGGCGCGCTGCTCCCGAGCCACCTGGGCGAGGCGTTCGACGACGTGCGGCGGCGGCCCGACTTCGGGGTTCCCGCGGCCGAGATCGACAAGCGGCTCGCCCTCAGCTGCGGCGGCCGCGGCGACTCGGGCGAGCAGCGCCGTGAAGTACTGCTCCGGGAGCCGGTCGAGTCGTGCCGGCCGGGGTCGCACCCGGCGATCCTACGGAAGCAAGGTGCCCAGGTTCGGCTTCTCGCCGGCGCGGACGACGAGCCGCGGGCCGAGCTTCGACTCACGGCTGTAGAAGGCGACGCAGTTGTGGCTTCGCGTCGTGATCGCGAGCGTCACACGAGTCCGACCGTCGACGATCTGCGTCACGTCGACCGCGCTCCAGGCGCCGTGGCGGAGCACCTTCGCCGCGGCGTACCGCATCGAGGGCCGCGGGGCATTCGCGTAGGTCAGCTGCCGCTCGCGCCACCCGATCGCGTCGGCGCGCCGGATCGCGTAGACGGTGCGCTCCCCGGCCCGGGCGTGGAGCAGCAAGATCACGCTCGTGACGTGCTTCGGGAGCTTCTTCAGCCGGAAGCGCAGGTACGTCGTCGTCTGCGGCGAGCCGCAGGCCCTCAGCAGCAGCGAGCGGCCGAAGTTCGTCTCGGGCGCGGCCTCGCTGACGTAGGTGTCGGCCTCCGGGCTGAAGGCGCGGATCTCCGGCATGTCCGTAGCACCTGCGCTGGCGGCTCCCGCCGCCGAAGCGGCGACGGCCAAGACAGTCGCAACGAGCGACGTTCCTGGGCGCGCAGCCGCATGCACACTTCAAATAGCTTCGAAAACGTCAAAACCCTTACGCGAGAAGCGGATCAGGCAGGTGTTGGCGTCGCACCCGTGCGTGCCTGCACGGCGACTGCCCGCTTGAGCACCTCGAGTGCTTCGTCCTTCCGCCCTCCCTCCTCGAGCAGGTCGGCCAGCCTCGCGTAGACCTCGAGCACGTACCGGCTCGGGCTGACCTGGAGGAGCTCGGCGGCGCGCCGATACGTCTCGATCGCCCGCGTCCGGTCGCCGAGATCAGCGTAGATCTCCGCGACGATCGCGTAGCCGCGTCCCGCGTCGCCGGGGCTGGCGCTTTCGAGCATCTCCGCACTCCGCTGGGCGAGCGCCGTCGCCTCCTCCGAGCGGCCCAGCTGGGCGAGCGCCCGCGCCCGCTCCAGGTGGAACAGTGCCTCGTCCACCTGATTCGACGACTCCACGATCAGCGGAAGCCCCCGGTCGAGGAGGCCGAGGGCCTCGTCGGCGTTGCCCCGGTCGAGCTCGACGTGCGCGAGGAGCTGGTGGGCGCGCGCGGCGTAGGTGGTGTGCTCGGTCAGCTCGAGCAGCTCGAGCGCCTTGCGCGCGTATCGGGCGGCGTCGGCCGGCTCGCCCTGCAGTGCGTGCAGGCGCGAGAGCGACCAGTAGATGCGCGCGCGGAAGACGGGGTCGCGGGCGTTCTCGGCCTTGTCCACCGTCTGTTCGAGCACGTCGCGCGCCTGGTCGAACTCGTTGTTGTCGATGTACGCGTTTGCGAGCAGGACGCCGAAGCGCACCGCCTCAGGCGAGTTCTTGCGGCGGTTCGCGCGCTCGAGGGACTGGCGGAAGAGGCGGATCGCGGGCTCGAGGTCGTCGAGCATCGCGTACGAGCGCCCGAGCGTGTCAGCCAGTGACGGCTGGTCGGCCACCTCAGCCCCGCTCACCGACAGCGCCTGCTCGAGCTGTTGGACCGCGCTCCGAGGGTTGCCCCGCTCGAACGCGATCTGGCCGAGACCCGCCAGCGACCGCGACCGCTCCGTGTTCGTAGTCGCATTTTCGAGCGCCTTTCCGTACAGCTCCTCGGCCGAATCGAGCTCGTTGAACCGCAGGGCGATCTCGGCGTCCAGCAGCGTCCGGTCCTCGGCCAGGATGTCGCGGTCGAGGCCGGTGGCGAGCCAGTCCTCGCTCACGCCGAGCCGCCGGCCCATCTCGCGGAGCAGCTGAAGGGACGGGATCCGCTCCCCCGCTTCGATCCTCGAGATGTAGGCGGGCGAGCAGCCGTCGAACGAGAGCTGGCGTTGGCTCAGCCCGGCCCGCTCTCGTGCTTCGCGGAGCCTCCGACCGACCGCAGCGGGGTCGTCTACGTGTGTTGACTTCCGTCTCGGCACCGCAGACCCGCTCCTATACTAGGCCGTTCCCGGGGCCCGGGACTGTCCCGTAACTGCTTCTTGAAGGGAGGTCCCGGTGATCGCTCGCGCAGCCGTCATCGCTGCGGCGCTCGTCGGCCTTGCCGCCTGGTTCGGCACGGGCCCCGTGTGGCCGTAGACGTCCATCGTCAAGACGGATATCGATAGCACCTGGGAGAGCCCCCTACCAAGGGGGTTCTCCCTTTGTCCTAGAAAGAGTGGGAAACGATGCGAGGTCGACGCCTGGCAGCGGTGGCCGTTCTGCTCGCGGCGGAGGTGCTGGACGAGCTGGTCTTCGGCGCCCGCGAGGCGGCGTGGCCGCTCGTCCGGCGCGACCTCGGGCTGAGCTACTCGGAGCTCGGCCTCCTGCTCGGGCTGTCGACCTACGGCGGAACCGTGCTCGAGCCGTTCGTCGGCGTGCTCGGCGACACGCGCTGGCGCCGGCTCGTCGTCGTGGCCGGCGGGCTCGGTTTCGCACTGGCGCTCCTCCTCTTCGCGGTCGCCGATTCGTTCTGGGTGATGCTCCTCGCGCTGCTCCTGCTCTTCGTCGGGGCCGGCGCCTTCGTCAGCCTCGGTCAGGCGACGCTGATGGACCTCGATCCGGACGCCCGCGAGCGGAACATGGCGCGGTGGTCGGTGGCCGGCGGGGCCGGCGCGGTCGCGGGGCCGCTGGTGATCGCCGCCCTCGCTGGGATCGAGGGCGGCTGGCGCTGGGCGTTCGCCGCTTTCGCTGGCGTCGCCGTGGTGGAGGTCGTCTTCGTCACGATCTGCTGGCCGCACGCGATCACGCCGTCAGCGGTGCGCCCCTCCGTGCGTCGGGCGCTCGCCGCGGTGCGCCGGCCGTTCGTCCTCCGCTGGCTGGTGGTGCTCGAGCTCGCCAATCTGATGACCGACGGCTTCCTCGCCTTCGTCGCCCTCTACTTCGTGGACGAGGTCGGAACGTCGGCCGGCGCAGGCGGGCTGGCGGTCGCGGTTTGGACAGGCGCCGCTCTCGCCGGCGGTGTCGGGATCGTCGTCCTTCTGCGCCGGGTCGCGGGGCTGCGGTACCTCCGCGCGAGCGCTCTCCTCGCGGCCGTGGTCTACCCGGCCTTTCTGCTGGTGCCGACGGCCGGCGCCAAGCTCGTGTTCGTCGCCGCGCTCGGCCTCGCCACGGCCGGCTGGTATTCGATCCCGAAGGCCCGTCTCTACGCGGCTCTACCGGGGCAGAGCGGCGCCGCGATCACGCTCGGCTCGCTGGCGGGCGTCATCCGCGGGGCCGCGCCGCTCGCCATCGGGCTCGTCGCCGAGCGGTCAGGGCTCGGGACGGCGATGTGGATCCTCGTCGTCGCGCCGCTCGGACTGTTGCTGCTCGTTCCGAGGGACTAGTCGGCTTGCGGGACTAGTCGGCCTGCGGGTCGTCTTCTTCGGCCGTCCCCGTCTCCTCTTCGGGATCCGGGATCGGCGTCCCGTCGAGCTCCTCGTTGCGATCGTCGTCGCGGGGGTGCTGCGGTACCGTCTCTTCCATGCGCGTGATCCTTCCCGATTCGTCCGAACTCGAACTCCCCGAGGGCGCAACGGGGCTGGATGCGGCCGCGGCGATCGGGCCGAAGCTCGCCGAGCAGGCCGTGCTCGTGCGGTCGAACGGGCAGGTGCAGGACCTCCGTCTTCCCCTCCGGGACGGACAGCCGATCCAGATCCTGACGACGCGAGACGCGGATGACCCGGACGCGCTCTACGTGCTGCGGCACTCGGCGGCGCACCTTCTGGCAGAGGCCGTGCGGCGGCTCTATCCGGGGGTCAAGATCGCGATCGGGCCGCCGATCGAGAACGGCTTCTACTACGACTTCGAGTTCCCGGAGCCGATCGGCGAGGACGCGCTGGAGCGGATCGAGGAGGAGATCCGCCGGGAGCTCGCCGAGGGACGTTCCTGGGAGCGGGAGGAGATCACTCGCGACGAGGCCCGCCGCCGCTTCGAGGATGAGGGTGAGCCGTACAAGGTCGAGCTTGTCGACACCGCCGAGGGCGAGATCTCGCTCTACACGCAGGGCGAGTTCACCGACCTCTGCCGTGGACCTCACCTCCAGGACTCGCGGCCGATCAAGGCGATCAAGCT
>DATDKA010000092.1:0-13531 GCA_036520235.1 Gaiellaceae bacterium | reverse complement strand
TTTCACCGCGGCCACCATCACATGCCGACCAGGACGCAGTGTCGGAGCCCCCATCCAGCGGACTGCCTCCATACCGAAGTTGTTCGCATCTCGGGGATCTGGCTTGAGGCCGCGAATTGGAGAAACGTCCAAGTCGCCGTTGACGTGCCGACCATCGATCCAGAGTGCCGCGTTCGGATAGTTGGATCCGGCATCGAAGGCCAAGGCGCTGAAGGCAATCACCGTCCGACCACTTGCCAAGGGAACACTGGGATCAGGTCGCTCCAGAACGATCCTCGGCCACTCGCCGGAGAAGGTCTCCTCCTTGATGCTCCACTGGGTCCGCCCTCGTCGCACGAGGACCGTGTAGGAGAGAGGTGATTCACCGGAGACGACTCCGATCACTATGCGATTCTCGGGAGCACCAATGTCGATCGCGCCGTAGTGAAGCGCTCCTTTCAATCCGCGCATCTCGGCCCGGACATGCGGCAGTAGTTTCTTCTGTACGAAGGACTTCTTGCATTGCGGCCCAAGGCCGAGGCGTCGGCGAAGCGCAGCTGCTGCCGCCGTCGGTGGAGGGTGGAGCAGTCGACACATCATCTCGACGTCGCCCGCCCGGACAGCAGCTACCCAGGACTCCAGCGACTTGCGCGGCGTCGCTGCGTACTCGGGCGCAGCGCTCTCTTGACTCGCGTCGCCTGAGCTCCCACAGCCAGCGAAGACCGCCGCGAGACACACGATGAGGAAAGCGGACCGTGCCCACATCTGAAACCGCTTACTGCTTGCGCCCGATGCGAGTTGCGTGGCTGGTGATCCAGTTGGAACGGCGCGGGCACAGACGACTCCGCATCGGCGCACCGTTAGCCGCACCCCGGGCACGCCTCCGCGGAGTCGTCGCGCCACTACCTTCCCACGCCGATCGCTCGCAAACGCGTTTCGGAGAAGGCCGCGTTTGACTGATTAGTCAGTCGGGCAGGGTCATTTCGGGAGCCGGTTCGCCCGGTAGCCGCAACCGGGCCTTGGCTCCCTTCTCTGCGATGCCGGAGACTCCAGCTACGGGCCGGAAGTCGCACTCAGGCAGGTGGTGGGAAGCAAGCGGTCACGCCTCTGCTTGATTGGGCACCGGCCGAACATGGGCCTCAAGCGACCGCCGCTTCACGAACGGCTGCGGTGCGTCGCGTGCCGCCGCGTCACGCGCAAAAACGAGCCCGGCCGGGGGTCACTAGACACGAAGTCAGGCGCTCTCCCCCGGTGGGCGATAGCTGATGCTCTTGCTCTTTGCCAAGGCTTCGAGGGTCTCTTCCACAGTCATCAATACGATGGTCTCGACCGAGGCTAGGGCGCCGCCTCCTGCGATCGCAAGGACGACACCGGCCATCGAGACGTTGTCAGGCGCGTCGAAGAGCGCGAAGCCGTCGTACTCGCCGAAGCCATACCAGAAGCCCTGAAGGGAGCCCCCCACCTGCTCGATGTACGCACGCGCGGCCTCACGCCGATCTTCAGGGCTCTGAATGAGCCGCGACCACGTCTCGGGCGTGTAGCTGAAGCGCATGAGATAGACAGGCATAAGGCCTCCTTGCTAATGGGGTCGGAAGCGAGCGGTCGCGCCCAGCGGTGAGGTTGGTTATGCGCCTGGTAGGAATCGAACCTACGACCTCGCGCTCCGGAGGCGCGCGCTCTATCCCCTGAGCTACAGGCGCGGAGTTCGACCAGTCTAGCCGGGTAGGTTTCCGATCCGCCCGTGCGTCTCGCCCGCGCGTACCTCAGCTCGCTGAACCCGCCCCTGCCGGGCGCCGTGCGGAACCTGCAGGCGGGAGCGCTCGTCAACGCGCTCGGGAACGGCCTCGCCTACCCGTTTCTCTTCATCTACCTCCACAACGTCCGCGGGATCCCGCTCGACACCGCCGGCTTGATCGTGGGGACGAACTCGGCCGTGGGTCTCGTCGCCGGCCCGATCGTCGGGACGATGGTCGACCGGGTCGGCGGGAAGCGCACGCTCGCCGTCTCGCTCTGGCTGATGGCGGTCGGCTTCAGCGGCTACGTTTTCGTTCACGAGCCGTGGCAGGGCTTCCTTGCGAGCGCGATCGCCGGAGCGGGGAACGGCGGCTTCTGGCCGAGCCAGTCCTCGCTGATCGCAGGGTTGACGCCGCAGGCGCAGCGGCACCAGGCCTTCGCAATGCAGCGCGTGATGATGAACCTCGGGATCGGGCTCGGCGGCCTCGCCGGCGGGCTGATCGCGACGACGAGCGACCCGAGCACGTTCACGATCCTCTTCCTCGCCGACGCGGCGACGTTCGTCCTCTACTCGTTCTTCCTGCTCGCCGTCCCCCAGCCCGCGCACCCGAAGCGCGAGGAGGAGGCGCCACGCGGCGGCTATCGGGAGGTGCTTCGCAACCGCGTCTTCCTCGGCGTCGTCGGCCTCAACTTCGTCTTCATCACCGCGGGGATGTCGCAGCTCGAGACGCTGCCGGTCTACGCCAAGAACGAGGCCGGCGTGACCGAGCGCGGCATCGGCCTCCTCTTCTTCCTCAACACGCTCGTGATCGTGCTCGCCCAGCTGCCGATGGCGCGGATCCTGGAGGGGCACCGCCGGATGCGGACGCTGGCCGCGCTCGGCGTCGTCTGGGCGGCGGGCCTTCTGCTCGTCCCGTTCGCCGGCGTGAGCGACGGGACGACCGCTTGGCTCCTGCTTGCCGTCACCTTCTGCGTGATCGCGGTCGGCGAGTGCCTCCACGGCACGGTGCAGGCGCCCCTCGTCTCCGACTTGGCCGACCACACGCTGATCGGGCGCTACATGGCGGCCTCTGCGTTCTCGTGGGGGGTCGGCTTCGCGATCGGTCCGGCCGTCGGTGGCATCGTCCTGGCGCACGCGCCGAACGCACTCTGGCCGGCCGCGGCGGCGGTCTGCCTGGTGGCCGGGGTGGCTGCGCTCGCGCTCGAGCGCTCGATCCCGAAGCACGCGCGAACCACCCCTGCTCGCGCCGAGCCGGTGTTGGCGTCGACCGCCGCCGGCAGCTAGTCGGCGCGGGCGAAACCTAGAGCCAGCCCGCCCGCCTGAACGTGCGGTAGAGGACGAGGCAGACGCAAGCCATGAAGGCCAGCGCGAGCGGGTAGCCGAACCGCCAGCCGAGCTCCGGCATGTGGCGGAAGTTCATGCCGTAGATCCCGCTGACGAAGGTCGGGACCGCGATGATCGCCGCCCAGGCCGAGATCTTCCGCGTGTCCTCGTTCTGACGCACGCTGATCTGGGTGAGGTTGGCGGTGAGGACGCTCGTGAGCATGTCTCGAAACCCGTCGAGCGCGCGGACGGCCTTCAGGACGTGGTCGAGGACGTCCTGGAAGAACGGCTTCAGCTCCTCCGGCACCCGCGGCAAGAGGCCGCCGACGATGGCCTCGAGCGGCTCCTCGAGCGGCGCGACCGCGTCGTGGAGCTCGAGCACCTCCCGCTTCAGCTTGTAGATCCGCTCCGCCGGGTTCGAGCGTGTGGGCGAG
Organism: Gaiellaceae bacterium; assembly: GCA_036520235.1. GTDB lineage: Bacteria > Actinomycetota > Thermoleophilia > Gaiellales > Gaiellaceae > JACDAN01. Next base: position 10,060 of record DATDKA010000092.1, on the reverse strand, counting down.
AAGACATCGGCCTCGACATCGGTGATGTCCTCATCGACCGCGTCGATCACCGGGAAGTAGTCGTCGACGACCTTGTCGAGGATGCCGTAGAGGACCGCCACCGGGCCGTGCCGCAACAGGTCGGGCCGCTGCTCGAGGTCCAGCCGCACGCCGTGCAGATCCGTTTCGTCGTGCCGGACCGTGATCACGAAGCCCTCGCCGATGAAGAGCTGAACCTCCCCGGTCTCGACGGCCTCGGCCTCGCGGTCGTACGACGCGGGCTTGAGGACGACGAACAGCGACTCGCCGTAGGCCTCGACCTTGGGCCGCTGATGCCCGAGCTGCGCGTCCTCGATCGCGACCTCGTGGAGATCGAACTCGCGTCGCACCGCCTCGAGCTCCTCCGGGGCCGGTTTGTACAGACCGATCCAGGCGAAGCTCCCGTCGATCCGGCACGCCTCGTAGGCGTCCTCCAGGTCGAGCTTCCCCGGCCGCCGGACGCCGTGCTCGTACACCGCCATGTCAACGATCACGTTGCCACCGATTATGGGGCGCGGCGGCAGGGCACAAGAGGCTTGAGAGCTAGGATGGCGAAAGCCATGAGGACGGACGACCCGCTCAGTACCAATGCCGAGCCTGCCCCGCATCCGCTCGCGTTCGCGCGGCACGCGCGAGGTCGCCGCACCCCCGGCGCGCCAGCCGGCTGAGGTCAGCGCCAACGGGCTCACCTGGATTCTCCTCGACTCGCCGACCAAGGAGGAGGCGACCGCCCTCGCGGAGCGGTTCGGGTGGCACCCGCTCGACGTCGAGGACGTCCTCTCGAAGCGCCAGCGCCCGAAGGTCGACGAGTACGACGACTACCGCTTCGTCGTCCTCCACTTCCCGGTCTACGACAAGAACGTCCAGCGCCTGAACGCCGGCGAGCTCGACGTCTTCCTCGGCCCCGACTACCTCGTTACGCTGCCCGCCGTTTCCCTGCTGCCGGTCACGCGGCTCTTCCAGCGAGTGCAGGACGACCCGGAGCTGCGCGACAACCTCTTCGGGAAGGGATCGGGGTACCTGCTCTACCACGTCCTCGACGACCTCTTCGACTACTGCTTCCCGATCCTCGACAAGATCGGCCACAAGCTCGACTCGATCGAGGACGACATCGACGACGGCCGCTTCGAGGAGATCGTCCGCGACATCTCCAAGGTCAAGCAGGAGATCATCAGCTACCGCAAGATCGTGAAGCCGCAGCGACCGACGCTGCGCGTCCTCGAGCGGCACGTGGAGCGCTTCCTCCCCGAGGACCTCGAGCTCTACTTCGACGACCTCGTCGACGCCTCGGAGCGGATCTGGGACATCCTCGACAACTACAAGGAGGTCGTCGAGGCGCTCGAGACGACCAACGAGTCGGCGCTCCAGCACCGCCAGAACGACGTCCTGCGAGTGCTGACGATCTTCGGTGCGATCTTCCTGCCGCTTACCTTCCTCACCGGCATCTTCGGCATGAACGTGCTCTACCCGGGCGAGCACACGCATGAGGCGTTCTGGAGCATCCTCGCGCTGATGCTCGTCTCGATCGTCGGGATGCTCGCCTTCTTCCGCTACAAGCGCTGGCTCTAGTCGTGGAGCGCCTCTGGGCTCCATGGCGGCTCGAATACGTCGGGCAGGCGGACGAGCAGGAAGGGTGCATCTTCTGCCGGGCGTCCGAGAGTGCGGACGAGGAGGCCCTCGTCGTCCACCGCGCAGAGGCGGCGTTCGTGCTCTTGAACAAGTTTCCGTACGCCTCCGGCCACGTGATGGTCGCGCCGTACCGGCATGTCGGCGAGTTCGCGGAGCTCGGCGACGACGAGGCGCTCGAGATCCACCGGCTCGCGGCACAGGGAATGGGGGCGCTCGCCGAGGTCTACGGGCCGCAGGGCTACAACGTCGGCTGGAACCTCGGCCGCATCGCCGGCGCCGGCGTCACCGACCACGTCCACCTTCACCTCGTCCCGCGCTGGGCGGGCGACACCAACTTCATGCCGGTGCTGGCCGACGTGAAAGTGATCCCGGAGCACTTGGCCGCGACCCGCCGCAGGCTGGCGGACGCCTGGCCCTCCTGACTCAAGCCGTTTGCATCGGCTGCCGATGGGAGGAGCAGCCGCAATGCACGACTCCGACGCCGCCGCCTCCGCCTCCGCCAAGGACGATTGGGGCCCGCAGGGGTTCCGCGCCCGCTTGGGCAGCCGCCTCGAGCGGCGAGTCCTTCGCAGCGCCGTCGACATGCTCGACGAGCGCGGCACGGAGCTCGACGGGATCGAGCGCTCGATCCGTGAGCGCGAGGAGGAGCTGATCGAGCGGCACACCGAGGTTGAGGAAGTCGAGGCCGAGATCGAGCACCGCGAGCGCCGACTTGTCGAATCCGGCGCGCGGGAGCTCGAGGGCGAGGCCCGGATCGACCACCTGATCCGCCAGCTCGATCGCGCCGAGGGGGCACTGGGCGAGGTTCGTGCTCAGGCGGGACAGCAGCTCGCTGACGCCCACGCGCAGGTGAAGGAGCTGCAGGACCGGATCAAGCGGCTCGAGGAGGCCGAGCACCGCCGCCTCCTCAGCCAGGCGGACATCACCCGACGTGAGTCGACGGTCTCGTCGCGGGAGCGCGAGCTCCGGGAGCAGAACGAGAAGCTCCGCCGCCGGAAGCAGGAGGTCGAGGCGAAGCAGCACGGCCTCTTCGCACAGGAGAACCGGCTCGCCGAGCGCGAGCGCCGCGTCGCCGCCGCCGAGGCGGAGACGAGGTCGCGAGTCGAGTCGCTGGAGCGCCGCGAGCGCGAGGTCGAGGAGCGCGAAGAGGCGCTTCGCGGCAAGGGTGCCGGCTGGTGGAACGCCGGGCCCGCGTCGAGCCGCTAGCCGAACCTCCGCATACCGCGAAGATGCGGCCGTGGACGGGGACTTGCATGCCGTGGTCCTGGTGGAAGGACTGAGCGACCAGATCGCGCTCGAGACGCTCGCCGCGCGACGCGGCCGAAACCTCGAAAGCGAGGGCGTTCGCGTGATCCCGATCGGCGGTGCCCAGGCGATCGGACGCTTTCTCGATGAGTTCGGCCGGCGCCGCGTCCGCTTGGCCGGGCTGTGCGACGTCGGCGAGGAGAGCGACTTCCGGCGAGCGCTCGAGAGCGCCGGCCACGGCTCGGCCCTGACGCGTTCGGGCATGGAGGAGCTCGGTTTCTACGTTTGCGTCGAGGACCTCGAGGACGAGCTGATCCGCGCCCATGGCGCCGCTGCGGTGGAGCGCGTGGTCGAAGGGCAGGGGGAGCTCCGCTCCTTCCGCACCCTGCAGAAACAGCCTGCGTGGGATGGCCGGCCGGCCGACGAGCAGCTCCACCGCTTCATGGGAAGCGGAGGCCGCCGGAAGATCCGCTACGCACGTCTGCTCGTCGAGGCGCTCGACCTCGATCGGATGCCCCGGCCTTTGGACGGCGTGCTCCGGCACGTCTGAGTCGGCGAAGGAGCAAAGCGGACGGCCCTAGCTGGGGCGACTCGTCGTCGCGCAGACGGGTACCTCCTAAGTGACATGCCCGAAAGGGCGTAGTAGCGTCGAATCGTGTTAGACCCCGCGAGGGACGGAAGGGGGCGTCGATGCGGCGAATTCCGATCCCGGAGTTGCTGCGGTACGTGGGTAGGGCAGGGTTCAAACGAGGTTGCGCGGCAGCGCGGGCGTTCGTCGGCCGCCGCGTCGTCGTGGCTGTCGCCGCGGTCGCACTGCTGGCGTTCGCACCGGGCGCGACGGGCGACGCGCCGCTTGTCAACCTGAGCGTGTACGGGACGCTCGGCCAGAACGCCTGGTATGTCAGCAACGTCACGCTCAACTGGTCGTTCAGCGGGCCCGTCCATTCGTCGACCGGCTGCTCGAACACGACGCTCACTGCGGATACCCCTGGAACGACGTTTACCTGCACGGCGACGAGCCTCGATCGGTCGACGACGATGTCCCTCAGCAAGACGATCAAGCTCGACAAGACGCCGCCGACGCTGTCGAAGTTCGCCGTCCGAGCGGGCACCCGCCGGCTCGATCTGAGCTGGGTTGCCTCGTCGGATACGCAGCTCGTTCAAGTTGTGCGGACGGCGGACGCCCGCGGCGGCAAGAACAGGCTCGTCTACAGCGGGACCAGGGCGAGCTTCCGCGACACCCAGGTCAAGGTGGGCACGCGCTACCGCTACACCGTCACAGCGATCGACCAAGCAGGCAACCGCGCCGCTAAGGCGCTCGCTGCCTCCGCGCGGACGCTCTTCGCGCCGATGCCGAGCGAACGCGTCTCGCGTGCGCCGGTCCTCAGGTGGACACCGGTCAAAGGCGCCCAGTACTACAACGTCCAGCTCGTGCGCGGCAAGAAGATCCTCAGCGCCTGGCCTGCGACGACCCACTTCCAGGTGCCCCGCTCGTGGGTCTACCACGGACACCGCTACCGCCTGCATCGTGGCGCTTACCGGTGGTACGTCTGGCCCGGCGTCGGCGCCTTCTCCGCAAACAGATACGGAGGCATGCTCGGCGGCAGCTCGTTCGTGTTCTCGCCCGCCTAGCGGTCTCCCTCCGCAGGCCCCTTCGTTAACAGCGAGAGCGGACGATGGGATTCGAACCCACGACCCTCGGCTTGGGAAGCCGATGCTCTACCAACTGAGCTACGTCCGCGTCGGCCGTAACGATACCGTCCCGCCAGCCGGATGTCCCTGTCCCGGATCGCCCTCATCGCCCTGCTCGCGGCCGCCGTCGCGGGCTGCACGCTGACCGAGGACGAGCAGGACCGCACGGCCGGCGTCGAGGTCAAGGACGTGATCGAGCAGGAGTACGTCGGCGACTACGGCACGGTCTGGGACTCGCTTCACCCCCGCCACCAGCGCCTGGTCACGCGCGAGGAGTACGAGGACTGCCGGCGCACGATCGACGTGAGCGGCACGATCGAGTCGGTGCTGATCCTCGACGTCCGCGACCAGCCGCTCACGGTCTACGGGCTGCCGCCCCGCACGCCCTCGAAGGCCGTAAAAGTCAGGGTCACCACCGACGAGGGCGCCTACACCGCCACGTACCACGTCGTCAGGGTCGGCGACCGCTGGCGCTGGGTGCTGAGCGACCGGGCTGCGCGAGGATTCGCGCGCGGCCCCTGCCCGGCGTAGAGCTTGGGATAATCACTCCCGAAACCACGGGAGGGCTGAGATGGCAGAGCTGCACGAGATCGCACAGGCTCTGGTCGCCGAGGGCAAGGGGATCCTCGCCGCCGACGAGAGCTCCGGCACGATCAAGAAGCGTTTCGACTCGATCGGAGTCGAGTCCACCGAGGAGAACCGGCGCGCCTACCGCGACCTCCTCTTCCTGACGGAGGGCGCGGAGGAGTTCATCAGCGGCGTGATCCTCTACGACGAGACGATCAGGCAATCGTCGGCCGACGGGACGCCGTTCCCCAAGCTCCTCGAGAGCAGGGGGATCATCCCGGGGATCAAGGTCGACCTGGGCGCGAAGCCGCTCGCCGGCTCGAAGGATGAGACCGTCACCGAGGGGCTCGACGGCCTCCGCGAGCGCCTGACCGAGTACCGCGAGCTCGGCGCGAAGTTCACCAAGTGGCGCGCGGTGCTCACGATCGGCGACGGACACCCCAGCGAGTTTGCGATCTGGACGAACGCGCATGCGCTTGCGCGCTATGCGGCCTTGAGCCAGGAGGCTGGCCTCGTCCCGATCGTCGAGCCCGAGGTGCTGCAGGACGGCGACCACGACATCCACACGTCCTACGTCGCCACCGAGCGCACCCAGCGTGCCGTCTTCACCGAGCTCTTCGACCAGCGCGTCGAGCGCGAGGGGATGCTTCTGAAGCCGAACATGGTGCTGTCCGGTTACGACGCTTCGGACCGGGCGGACGTTCAGGCCGTCGCGGAACTGACGATCAGGTGCCTGAAGAACACGGTGCCGGCGGCGGTGCCCGGGATCGTCTTCCTTTCCGGCGGGCAGACCGACGAGGACGCCACGGCGCACCTGAACGCAATGAACGCGCTCGGGCCGCACCCGTGGAAGCTCTCGTTCTCCTACGGCCGGGCGCTCCAGGCGCCGGCACTGAAGGCGTGGCAGGGCGACGAAGCCAACGTCGCGGCCGCACAGCAGGCGTTTTACCGGCGCGCGAAGTTCAACGGCGCCGCCGTGCAGGGCACCTACGCGCCAGAGTGGGAAAAGGAAGGGGCCGCGGTCTAGCGGAGGGCCAGGTTCGAGATCTGCTCGAGCTTCTCGAACGAGTGGCTCGCCTCGACGCGCCGGACGGTGCCGGAGCGTGAGCGCATCACGATCGAGTCCGTGATCGCGCCGTCGCGGATGTAGCGGACTCCGCGCAGCAGCGCGCCCGTCGTCACGCCCGTGGCGGCGAAGAACACGTCGCGGCCCCCGACGAGGTCGTCGGTGAGGAGCACGCGGTCGAGGTCGTAGCCGTCGTCGATCAGGCTCTGCCGCTCCTCGTCGCTCCGCGGCCAGAGCTTCCCCTGGATCGCGCCGCCGACGCATTTGAGCGCTGCGGCGGAAAGGACGCCCTCCGGGGTGCCGCCGATCCCCATCAGGAGGTCGACGCCGGTGCCGGCCTGCGCGGCGGCGATCGCCGGCGCGACGTCGCCGTCGGTGATCAGCAGTACCTTCGCCCCCACCTCGCGCAGCTCGACGATCAGCTGCTCGTGGCGCGGCCGGTCGAGGACGACGACGGAGATCTCGCTCGGTGAGACGCCCTTCGCCTTCGCCGCGGCTCTGACGTTGTCCGTCGGCGGCGCCTCGATGTCGATCGCGTCTGCGGACTCGGGCCCACAGGCGATCTTGTCCATGTAGACCGCGGCACCGGGGAAGAACATCGTGCCGCGCTCGGCGAGGGCGATCGTCGTGATCGCGTTGGGCATGCCCAGAGCGGTCAGGCGGGTGCCCTCGAGCGGGTCGACCGCAACGTCCACCTCCGGGCCGTGGCCGCTCCCGACGTCCTCGCCGTTGAAGAGCATCGGCGCCTCGTCCTTCTCCCCCTCGCCGATCACGATGCTCCCGGCCATCTCGACCGTGTCGAGCATGATCCGCATCGCGTCGACCGCGGCCTGGTCGGCGGCGTTCTTGTCGCCGCGCCCGATCCAGCGGCCGGCCGCCATCGCCGCCGACTCGGTCACGCGGGCGAGCTCGAGCGCGAGGTTTCGGTCCGGCGCCTTCTCAGGCGGGCTCTGAACCGGCGGTGCCGCGGTCGCCCCAGTCTCCCCCACGCTCGGATTCTACGACGCCGCGCGCTTCCACAGAACGAGGGCGTCGCGTACGCTCAGGCGGCTGCCCGATGGAAGAACTCACCTCGGCGAACGTGCGTCCGAATGAGCTGAACCGCGAGCTGGGCGACCTTCGCGGTCGAATCGAAGCTGTGTCGGACATCCTCCGGGCACTGAGCCGGTCGGCGATGAGGCTGGAGCCCATTCTCGACCAGATCGTCGAAGCGGCAGCGCGACTGGGCCGCGCCGACAGCTGCCTCGTCTGGCTCGTGGACGGTGAGCTGTTGCGCTTGAGCGCAAGCCACGGGGCGCCGACGGGCGCAGTCGAGTATCAGCGCTCGCACCCCCACGCCGCCGAGCCGGGCAGCTGCACGGGCCGGGTCGCTCTGACCAAGAGGCCGGTGCACATCCCCGACGTCGAGGCAGATTCCGACTACACCTACGAAGGCTCGCAGCGGCACTACAGGACCTTGCTCGGGCTCCCGATTCTCGTGGAGGAAGACCTCGTCGGCGTCTTCGGACTCTCCCGGCGCGACTTCCGTCCCTTCGCGAGTGACGAAATCGACCTGATGGCGGCGTTCGCGGATCAGAGCGCGATCGCGATCTCGACGGCCCGGCTCTTCGAGACCGTCGAGCGACAGAAAGCAGAGATCGCGCGGTTCGTTTCCCCCGAGGTCGCCGCGTTGGTCTCGAGCGAACGAGGGGCGCAGCTGCTCGCGGGCCACAGGGCGTACATCACGATCGTCTACTTCGATCTCCGCGGCTTTACCGCCTTCGCGGAGACGGCCGAACCGGAGGAGTTGATCGACGTGATCGGCGACTATCACTCTGCGGCGGGTGAGCTTGTCCGAGCGCACGGTGGAATGCTCGAGCACTTTGCGGGAGACGGCCTGATGGTCTTCTTCAACGACCCAGTGCCCGTCGCGGACCCTGAGCTCCGGGCTGCGAGGTTGGCGCTTGCGATGCGCGACCGTGTCGGCACCCTCGCGGCCGGTTGGCAGAAACGGGGATACGAGCTGGGCCTCGGGGCAGGGATCGCCGTGGGGCATGCAACCCTCGGCCGTATCGGGTTCGAGGGGCGGTACGACTACGGCGCCCTCGGCAGCGTGACGAACCTTGCCGCCCGGTTGAGCGACCAGGCCACCGCGGGGCAGATCTTGCTCAGCCAGCGCGCCTACGCGGCGCTCGAGGACCGGGTCGAGGCCACACCGGTTGGCGGGCTCGAGGTCAAGGGAATTGCGCGGCCCGTGCAGGCCTTCGAGCTCGTCCGCCTGCGCGAGACGACCGGCTAGCGTCGTCCGTTACATTCGATCCGGCGCGTCGACTCCGATCAGGTCGAGCGCCCGGGCGAGCACGCTCTTCGTCGCCGTCACGAGCGCGAGCCGGAAAGCCTGCTCGTCGCTTCCGAGGACGCGGTGGTGGTGGTAGAAGCGGTGGAAGTCGTCGGCGACGCGGATCGCGTAGGTCGGGATCGCGTGCGCGCCGCGACGGTCCGCAGCCTCCGCGACGACGCCGGGGAACTCGGCCAGGCGCTTGACGAGGTCGCGCTCCTCGGCGGCGAGCTCCTCCGGCGCCTCCGCCGAGGCCTCCGCACCCTCGGCGTTCCGGAGGATCCCCGCGATCCGGGCGTGTGCGTACTGGACGTAGTAGACGGGGTTCTTCTCGGTCCGCTCCTTGGCCAGGTCGACGTCGATGTCGATCGGCTGGTCATGCCCCCGCGAGACCAGATACCACCGGGCGGCGTCGATCCCGATCTTGTCGACGAGCTCCTCGAGGAAGACGACGTCGCCGCGCCGCTTCGAGGACTGCCTCGCCTGCCCACCCTCGACGATGTGGACGAGCTGGTAGATCAGCACCTCCAGGCGGTCCGGGTCGTAGCCGAGCATCGCCGCCGCAGCTTTCAGCCTGCCGATGTAGCCGTGGTGGTCGGCGCCGAGGACGTAGATGACCCGGTCGAAGCCGCGCTTGAACTTGTTCTCGACGTAGGCGACGTCGCCCGCGTAGTAGAGGAAGCTCCCGTCGGACGACCGGCGCAGGGGCCGGTCCTTGTCGTCGCCGTGCTCGCTCGTCCGCGCCCAGGTCGTTCCCTCGGCCTCGTACGTGTCGAGCCGCGGAAGGACGTCAGGGATCTCCGTCTCGACCTCACGCTGGAGCACCCACGAGTCCACCGGCACGCGGAACTCCACGAGTTCCTGCTTGATCACGGCCAGCATCCGCTCGACGGGATCGCCGGGCTCCCGTGCGAGCTCGACCACGTATTCGCCCGTGTAGCCCTCGTCCGGCGGCTCCTCGCCGCGACGTCGCGCCTCGACCGACTCGCGGAAGAGCTCGATCTGGCGGCCGACGTCGTTGAAGTAGTACTCGCGCTCGACCTCGTCGCCCGAGAACGCGAGCACCCGGGCCACGGCGTCTCCGTACGCCGCGTTCCGCGCGGAGCCGACCGTCAGCGGCCCCGTCGGATTGGCGGAGACGAGCTCCACCTGCACGCGCTCGGCGGTCTCCACGGAGCCCGCTCCGTAGCTGTCGCCGGCCGCCACGATCTCGGCCAGGGCGTCGGCGTACCACCCCGGTGCGAGGAAGAGGTTGACGAACCCCGGGCCGGCCACCTCGGCCCGCTCGACCTGCCGGAGGCCGGAGAAGTCACCCGCCAGCTGCTCGGCGAGCTCGCGCGGCGGGCGGCCGTTCTGCGGGCTCTGCCTGAGCGCAACGTTCGTGGCGTAGTCGCCATGCTCGGCGCGGCTCGGCCGCTCGAGCTCGACGGTCGCGCCGGCCAGCCGCCCGAGCTCCGCCTCGAGCCTGCGAATCGCTGTCTCAGACACCGGGGGTAGTATCGCGACATGGACGACGGCGGCCAGGA
>DATDKA010000091.1:0-6284 GCA_036520235.1 Gaiellaceae bacterium | reverse complement strand
CACGAGGGGCGGCCACACTCGTCCCGAACGACGACTTCGCCGCGCTGGCGGCGATCGGCCACGCCGTTCGCGACCGGAGCGAGGCCGAGGTCGTCGGGATCACCGGCTCCACGGGCAAGACCTCCACGAAGGACGTCCTCGCCGCGCTCGCTCGGCCGCACCGCAGGACCGTCGCGGCGCAGGACAGCTACAACGCCGAGCTCGGCGTGCCGCTCACCCTGGCGCGGCTGGAGCCCGACACGGAGCTGCTGATCGCCGAGCTCGCGATGCGCGGGTTCGGCCAGATCGCCGAGCTGTGCCGGATGGCCCGCCCGACGATGGGCGTGATCACGATGATCGGCCCGGTGCACCTCGAGTTCGTAGGGTCTGTGGAAGGCGTCGCCCGCGCCAAGGCCGAGCTGCTCGACGCGCTCCCCCAGGGTGCGAAGGCGGTCGTCCCCGCGGCGTCGAAGGAGCTTGCGCCGCACCTCCGAGCCGACCTCGACGTGATCCGAGTCGGTGACGATGCCCGCTTGCTCTCGTTCGACGATGGACGCGCGCAGCTCGACCTCGGCGGCACGCAAGTCAGTATCGACACGCCGTTCCGCGCGGCGCACCAGGCGGAGAACACACTCACCGCCGCTGCGGCCTACTGGGCACTGGGGCTCCCGCTCGAACGGATCGGCGAGGGCGCCGCGAACATCGAGCTCTCGCGTCTCCGCGGCGAGGAGCTGCGGCTCGAGGGCGGCGGCGTGCTGATCAACGACTGCTGGAACGCGAACCCCGCCTCGATGGCCGCCGCGCTCCGCGACCTGGCCGCCCGCAACGGCGGCCGGCGGATCGCCGTCCTCGGCGGCATGGCGGAGCTTGGTGCGGACGGCCCGCGTTACCACCGCGAGGTCGGCGCGCTCACCGGCAACCTGGACGCCGTCGTCGGCGTCGGCGAGCTCGCCCGAGAGTACGGCCCGACCCACTGGGTCCCGGACGCCGAAGCAGCCGCGACCCTCCTCCGCGACCTCCTCGAGCCGGGCGACGTGGTGCTCGTCAAGGGCTCGCGCTCCGTAGGCCTCGAGGCCGTCGCAGCGAACTTGAACCTCTAATGGAACGAGTCCTCGCGGCGGGCCTCCTCGCCATGCTCATCTCGATCTTCGCGGGCCCGAAATTCATCGAGTTCCTGCGCCGGAACGAGTTCGGGCAGATGATCCGCGAGGACGGGCCGGCTGGGCATGCCGTCAAGCAAGGCACGCCGACCGCGGGCGGGATCCTGATCGTCTTCTCGATGACGATCCCGTTCCTGGCCTTGAGCCATTACACGACGCAGGGTCTGACGATCTTCGCCGTCACCCTCGCCTGCGCTGCGATCGGGTTCGCCGACGACTACATCAAGGTGCACCACCGCCGCTCACTCGGGCTCGCGGGCCGGTGGAAGCTGCTCCTGCTGGCCGGGATCACGGTCGGCGTCGGCTTCGCCGTCAACGACCTGGACTACGACACGTCCGTCTACGTCCCGGTCTTCGACTGGCGCATCCCGCTCACCTTCGGCTTCTTCCTCTTCCTGTTCCTGATCATCGCCGGGGCCGCCAACGGCGCGAACCTGACGGACGGGATCGACGGGCTCGCGATCGGCGTCGGGATCATCGCGCTCCTGAGCTTCACGGCCCTCAACGTCTTCACGTACATCCGCTCCAGCCAGGTCGCCTCCGAGCAGGATCTCGCCGCCCTCGACCAGGCAATCCTCGGCGCTTCGCTGATCGGCGGCGCGATCGGATTCCTCTGGTACAACGCCTTCCCCGCCGAGGTCTTTCTGGGCGACACCGGCTCGATGGCGATCGGGGGCGCGGTCGGCGGCTTCGCGATCATGAGCCAGAGCGAGCTGCTGCTCGTGCTCATCGGCGGGATCTACGTGATCGAGGCGCTCTCGGTAATCCTCCAGGTGCTGTCGTTCCGCTATCGGGGGCGCCGGATCTTCCTGATGGCGCCGATTCACCACCACTTCGAGATGAAAGCGTGGTCGGAGACGAAGATCATGGTCCGCTTTTGGATCCTGGCCGCGATCCTCGGCGCCGGCGGCTTCGCGCTCTACTACCAGTACCTCCGCGGGTTCCGGCCCGACCTGTTCGCCTCATGAACGCGCTCGTCCTCGGCCTCGCTCGGTCGGGGCAGGCGGCGGCGCTGGCGCTCGCCCGGCGAGGAGACGGCGTGATCGCCGTCGACCGGTCGGAGGAGGTCGAGACGGGGAGGCTCGAGGAGGCCGGTGTCGAAGTTCAGCTCGGATCCGAGGAGACCTCACTGCTGGAAGGAATGGACGTCCTGGTCAAGAGCCCGGGGGTGCCGTCTGACGCACCCCTCGTCGCCGCTGCGCGAGCGCGTGGCGTTCCTGTCTGGAGCGAGGTCGAGCTCGCCGCGCGGCTCCTTCCGAACCCGATCCTCGGCGTCACCGGCACGAACGGGAAGACAACGACCTCAGAGCTCCTCGGCGCGATGCTCGGCGCGCCCGTCGCCGGCAACGTCGGCCGCGCCCTGACCGAGCTCGTCGGCGAGGTCGACGAGGGGCGCTGGATCGTCTGCGAGCTCTCGAGCTTCCAGCTCGAGGACATCCACCAGCTCCGGCCGCGGATCGCCGTGCTGCTCAACCTCGAGCCCGACCACATCGACCGTCACGGCACCTTCGAGGCCTATCGCGACGCGAAGCTGCGCATCTTCGAGAACCAGGGGCCGGAGGACGTCGCCGTCGTGCCGGAAGGGTTTCCGGACGTCGGAGAGGCTCGCCGTATGGAGTTCGCCGGCACAGACGAGCTGCCCGCAGAGCCGCGGATCCCCGGGGCGCACAACCGCGAGAACGCCGCGGCTGCGACGGTCGCCGCGCGCGCCGCCGGCGCGACGGACGAGCAGATCGCGGAGGCGCTTCGCACCTTCCCTGGGGTCCCGCACCGCTTGGAGGAGATCGCCGAGATCGGCGGCGTCCGCTTCGTGAACGACTCCAAGGCGACGAACGCCGCTGCCGCCCGCCGCGCGATCGCCTCCTACGACACTCCGCTACACGTCATCCTCGGCGGCCTCGGGAAAAACGAGCGCTACGACGAGCTGGCGGCCGACCTCCGCGCCCGGCGCGCTCGCGCCTACCTGGTCGGCGTGGCGGCCGACGCCCTGGCTTCGGCGCTGGATGTCCCCTACGAGCGCAGCGGCGACCTTGCGACGGCGGTTCGCGCCGCCGCCGCCGCCGCGCAGCCGGGCGACGTCGTGCTCCTCTCCCCGGCAGCGGCGAGCTACGACCAGTTCGAAAACTACGAGGCGCGCGGGAACGAGTTCCGGCGGCTCGTCGAGGAGCTCCGATGAAGAAGGGGCAGTTCGAGCAGCAGCTGCTCCTGCTCGTGACCCTCGCGCTCGTCGCCTTCGGGCTCGTGATGGTCTACAGCGCGACCTCGGCTTCGGCGGCGCTGGCGAACGGCGACTCGTCGTTCTACCTGCGCAAGCAGGGCCTCTACGCCATCGTCGGCGTGGTGCTGCTGCTCGTGGCGCGGCGGACGAACTACCGGGCGCTCCGCCACCTCGCGCCGGCCCTCGTGCTGGTGAGCATCGGGCTCCTCCTCGCCGTCCTCGTGATCGGCACGACCGTGAACGGCGCCAAGCGCTGGATCGCCGTCGGGCCGGCGGTGTTCCAGCCCTCCGAGTTCGCGAAGCTTGCGCTGCTCGTCTTCACTTGCGCCTACCTCGCCCGCCGACCGGCGCCGCAGACGCTCGGCGAGCTGATCAAGCCGCTCGGGATCCTGACCGGCGTGATCTGCGCGCTCCTGCTGGCCGAGCCCGACCTCGGCACCGCGATCACGATCACCGTCATGCTCGGCGGCGTTCTCGTCGTCTCCGGCGCGCCGACTCGGTTGCTTGCCTCCGCCGGCGGGATCGCGGTCTTCCTCGTCCTGGCCGCGGCTTGGTTCGAGCCATACCGCCGCGCGCGGCTGCTCAGCTTCCTCAACCCGTGGAGCGACGCCCAGGGGGCCGGGTACCAGACCGTCCAGGCGATGATCGGCCTCGGCTCCGGCGGGATCTTCGGGGAGGGGCTCGGCCAGAGCGTCCTCAAGGCGAACTACCTGCCCGAGGCCCATACGGACATGATCTTCGCGATCATCGGCGAGGAGCTAGGGCTCGTCGGCGCTACGGCGCTGATCGCCGCCTACGCTGCCTTCGCGTACGCGGGGTTCCGGGTCGCCCTGACCTGCAAGGACCCGTTCGGGAAGCGCCTGGCGGCCGGGATCACGACCCTGGTCTGCGGGCAGGCGCTGATCAACATCGCGGCAGTGATGGGGGCCGCGCCGCTGACGGGGATCACGCTGCCCTTCGTCTCCTACGGCGGGTCGAGCCTGGTGGTCGGGCTCGCCGCCGTCGGGATCCTCCTTAACATCGCCGGCGACGATGGCCGTGCAACAGCGAGGTCCGACGTGTCTGATCGCAACCGGGGGAACCGCCGGCCACGTGCTGCCGGCGCTCGCAGTGGCGGAGGCGCTGCGCGAACGCGGCGCCGGCGTGACGTTCGCCGGGTCTCCCGGGCGATTTGAGGCCAAGCTCGTCCCCGAGGCGGGCTTCGAGTTCGACGCGTTCGAGGTCTCCGGGCTGCCGCGTCGGCCGGGGCTCGCGCAGATGCGTGCCGCCTTCCGCGCGGCCGGCGCCGTTCGCGCGTGCCGCGCGATCCTGCGTCGCCGTCGCCCGGACGTCGTGCTCGGGGGCGGCGGATACGTTGCGGGACCGATGGTGCTCGCGGCCGCAGGCCAACGGATTCCGACGGCGCTGATGGAAGCCGACGCACACCTCGGGCTGGCGAACCGACTGGCGGCGCCGTTCGCGCGCCGGGTGTTCCTCTCGTTCCCGATCGAGGGGCGCTCGGGCGGCCGCTACCGGGTGACCGGCAGGCCGATTCCGGCGGTCTCGCGGGTGAAGGTCTCGCAGGAGGAGGCGCGGAGGCAGTTCTTCTTCGAGGACGGGCCGGTGCTGCTCGTCTTCGGCGGGAGCCAGGGCGCCCGCAGCCTCAACGAGCTAGCGGTCGAAAGCTTCAGCTCGGAGGGGCCGCAGGTGCTCCACCTGAGCGGCGAGCGGGACTTCGAGTCGCTCGCCGGACGCGTCTCGCGGTCCGACTACCGGCTGCTGCCCTTCGTTCCGGACTTCGGTGCCGCCCTGGCTGCCGCCGACCTCGTGCTCGCGCGCGCGGGCGGCTCGGTCTGGGAGCTCGCCGCCGCCGGGCTCCCGGCGGTGCTCGTCCCGTATCCGTTCGCGACCGCGAACCACCAGACGACGAACGCCCGGTACTTCGAGCAGGCGGGCGGCGCGGTGCTCGTCCCGGAGCCGGAGCTCGAGCGCGTGCCCGAGCTGATCCGCACGCTGCTCGCCGACCCCGACCGGCTGCAGTTGATGAGCGAGGCGATGCTGCGCCTCGCCCGCCCGCGCGCCGCCGACGAGATCGCGGAGGAGCTGATCGCGCTTGCGGCCGCTCGAGGGTAGAAGGCTCCACTTCGTCGGGATCGGGGGCGCCGGCCTTTCCGGCTACGCGTTGCTCGCGCACGCCTGGGGCGCCGACGTATCCGGCTGGGACCGCCACGAGACTCCGTACCTCGAGCAGGTCCGCGACGCGGGGATTTCGGTCGAGATCGGGGAGCAGGCGACGGCGGCGGAGGGGGCGGAGACGGTGGTGTCGACGGCGTTCGCCGGGCAAGCCGAAGGGAAGTCACGCGCGGAGTTCCTCGCCGAGCTCGTCTCGCTCCAGGACGCAATCGTGGTCTCCGGAGCCCACGGCAAGACGACGACCGCGGCGATGATCGCGTTCGTGCTCGACCGGCTCGGCCGCGACCCCTCGTTCCTGATCGGCGCGGACGTGCCGCAGCTCGGCGGGAACGCGCGGGCAGGGGCCGGATGGCTCGTCGTCGAGGGCGACGAGTCGGACCGGACGGTCGAGCAACTCCGCCCCAGGATCGCGGTCGTCACGAACGTCGATCTCGACCACCACAGCGAGTTCCGCTCGCGGGCCGAGGTCGAGGCGCTGTTCGAGCGCTGGCTGGCCCAGGTGCCGACAGTCGTGCGGGGCGACGAGCTCGACCCCTACGACGGCGAGCTCACCCTGCCGGGCGAGCACAACCGGCGGAACGCCGCGGCGGCGCTGGCGGCCCTCGAGGCGGCGGGGGTGACGCCGGGCGAGGCGTGGCCGCAGCTCCGCGACTTCCGGGGCGCGGGCCGGCGGCTGCAGGAGATCGGGGTTGCGGGCGACGTTCGGGTCGTCGACGACTACGCGCACCATCCGGCGGAGATCGACGTGACGCTCC
>DATDKA010000090.1:0-8304 GCA_036520235.1 Gaiellaceae bacterium | reverse complement strand
CCGTTGTTGTTGAACATCGCGTAGACCGACTCGCTCTCGCCCGCCAGTTCCCGCAGCGGTTCGACCCACTCGTTCAGCTCCCCCTCCGAGTAGAGGTAGTCGAAGCGCTCGGCGGCGCTCCGGCCACGCACGTTCCAGGTGCCGGCGTTGCGTCCGTGAAAGCGGACGTAGAGCGTCGGAGAGGTGAGGGCGAGCAGCGTGGGAGGGACGTTCTTGGCCTCGACCTTCGGCGCGTCGACGACGACGAGCGACATGTCTTGCTCCTCGAGATACGAGAGCACCTCGCTGCGGACGTCCTCCTCGTACCAGCTCGTATGGCGGAACTCGACGAGCATGTCGTCGTCGGCCATCTGCTCCCGGGTCCAGGTCAGGTAGTCGAGCGACGCGGGCTTGTAGACGACGTACGGCGGGAACTGAAACAGGATCCCGCCGAGCTTTTCCGCCTGCCGCAAGGGGTCGAGGGCGGCGCGGAACTGGCGGAAGACCTCCGCGCGGAACTCGCGCGGCGGGCGGTCGACCCGCCCCCGTTCGTCGACCGGTGCCTCGTCGCGAAGGTCTGGCGGCAGCTGCTCCCGCTTCACCGGATGGCGCGTCATCACGCCGAACGCCTTCACGTGCATCACGAAGTCGTCCGGCGTCTGCTCGACCCAGCGTTCCGCCATCGACTCGACCGGCAGGCGGTAGTACGTCGAGTCGAGCTCGACGGTGTCGAAGCGCTCGGCGTAGTAGGCGAGCCGCTCGCCGGCCGGGAGCCCCGGCGGATAGAAGTACTTCGAGAGCGCCTCGTCGGCCCACGAGCACGTTCCGATCCGGATCCGAGCGGCCACGCTCGAACGATAGAGGCGGGGCCCCGAAGGGAGCCCCGCCTCGAGCTGACTAGCGCCGGACGCGGACCGCGGTTCGGCTCGTGAAATCGAACGCGGGAGCAACCGACGGCCGCGAGCAGCGCGGCGCCAGGCCCGTCGCCGGCGTACAGGTCGCCGCAGCGCGCGGCGGCAGGTCGACGAAGGCGTAGAGCAGCATCGTCTTCGTCTTCACGCGGACTCGCGTCGTCATGCAGCCCCTGGCGTTCGTCCGGCCGCCGGCGACCCGCTTTGCGCGGGCGATCGTCCGCCCGCCGAAGATCGAGACCGTGACGCCGCGGACCGGCTGTCCGGCCTCCTTCAGGCACGAGCTCACACTCGCGAACGTGCGCTTGCCCCGCTTTTGCCGCTTCGCGTTGATCGAGAGCTGCACGGGCAGGCGGACGAACGACGTGCTCTGGGCGGAGTTGGTCGGGTTCGGCGTCGCTGTCCCCGGCGTGTACGGGACGAACACGCTGTTCCACGGGTAGGAGCCCCGGGCCCGCGGGTTCGTGAAGACGCCCCGCAGCGAGAAGGCCGCGATCAGGACGGAGGAGCCGGAGGGCGAGCCCTGCGGCGGCGGCACGTACGGCGACGGGAAGCAGATCATCATCCGGGCCGAGGCGAACGCCGCCTCGGGGCCGGAGCTGATGCGGTCGACGTACATCGGCAGCCGGACCGTCGTGCCGAGGAGGCTGAACTCGAGGACCCACACGGCCTCGTGCATCCCCGGCGAACAGGGATTCGTCAGGTAGTTCGCCGGATTGTCGGTCTTCACCGTCCCGGTGACGTCCTGGCGGGCGTTGTTGAGCGCCGCGACCTTGACGTTCGCGGAGAGCGTTCCGAGCTGCGTCCCGGCCGGCTGGCCGAGCGTCACGCCGTAGCCTGGCGGCGAGTAGAGCGTCGCGGCGGCGGTCGCGTCGTCCGCGGCATCCTGGCCGACGCCGATCACGACCGGCCCACTGCCGCCGGTGACGTGGTTCGTTCCGGCGACGAGGAGCGATGGGTTGTAGGCGGCGAAGGCGGTGCCCGCAAACGCCAGCGCTGCAACGCCGGCGACCACGGTCACCAAGAAACGAATCGTTGTGGTCAAGAAAGACCCCCCTTTTCCGGGCTTAGACGCTTGATTCGGCGAACGGTTGCCAGGTCCTTAGCGCGAGATCGGCCGTTTGAGGACGGGAAGGATCATCCGCGCCTCTCCGACGGTGACCCGCGCGCCCGGTTGGACCGCGATCGGATAGAGCACATTGGAGGGTGATTGGGCGGTCGACGAGCCCGCCACGGTGAGGCGGAGGCGGGAGCCGCGTGGGATCGTCGTCGCCTGGCTGAGCAGCCTGATCGTGACGACGCGCAGCCGCGCGGACAGGACCGGCGTGGCCGCGGCGCCCTCGCTGACGACGAGCTCCTCGCCGCGCGGCGTCAACGCCGAGAGGACGGCGACGAGGTGCGACCAGTGTGTCGTCGAGGCGACCTTGACGCTGACCAGGGCCGATCCGAAGGTCTCGTTCAGCCGCTTCGTGGGCACGGTCGTGCGAACGACCGTGCCGTTGCTCTCGATGCCCTTCGAGCCGCGGAAGCGCAGGCGGAGGATCCGCCGGGCCGGCTGCGTCGCGTACTGGGCCGTTCGTCCCGTCCACGGGTCCGGCGCGAGCTCGATCTTCGGCCGGGTGTCGATCCCGTTGCGCTCGCCCTTGAGGTAGCGGTCGAGCCAGAGGCGCGCCTGGGTCAGGTAGTAGGCGCGCTCCGCGGCCGGATTCGACGCGGGCGAGTGGCCGAGGTCGCCGAGGTAGAGCCGCTTCGGGCCGCCGAGGCGGGCGAACGCGGTCAGCGCCTGGTTCATGTCGAAGGCGTAGTCGCGCCGGCCCTGGATCATGAAGACGGGCGTCCGGATCCGGCCGAGGGTGTTCGCGACCGACCGGTCGGCGGCGAACCGCTGGATTCGCGCCACGTTCTGGCCTGCCAGGGCGTCGTTCGAGAGCGCCAGCACCTGCGGATCCCAACGGTCGTCGGGGAGCTGGCTGCGGAAATACGCGACGAGGCCCGCCTTGGCGAAGCCCTGCGGCATCAGCGCGTCGTACAGGCTCGTCCACGTGATCACCGGGATCGCTGCTGCGAGGCGCGTGCCCGGCGCGGCCAGCAGCTTCCAGACCGAGCCGCCGCCGAGCGAGAAGCCGACCGCGCCGATCTTGGTGTCGCTCACACTCGGTCGCGCCCGCAGCCAGGAGAGAGCCGCCGCGTAGTCGGCGGTCTCGCGGGCGCCGACGAGGGTGGAGCGCCCGCCCGACTGCCCGTGGCCGCGCGCGTCCACAGTGAGCGCCGCGTAGCCGTGCGGGACGAGGACCTGCTCCGCGATCTCGTTCATCGACGCCCGGTTGCCTCCGAGTCCGTGCAGAAGGAGGACGGCCGGCCAGCCGCCGGACGGGGCAGGTCCGTCCGGGGCGTACAGCGTCGTCGCGAGCTCGACGCCGTCGCTCATCTGAAGCGGCTGGTCGCTTCGGACGAACGCCTGCGCCGGCGCGGCCAGCCCGAGAACCGCCGCGATAGCGGCGAGCGTCAGTGCGAGACCTCGGCTCACGCCTCAAGGCTAGCTCCGCTCCGACTGTCACAATCGCCCCGATGGATCCTCGGCCGATCGGCGTCTTCGACTCCGGGATGGGCGGTCTGACCGTCCTCCACGAGTGCCTCGTGACGATGCCGCACGAGGATTTCGTCTACCTCGGCGACGGTGCCCGCCTGCCGTACGGCCCGCGGCCGCTCGACGAGATCAGGCGCTTCTCGCTCGAAATCGCCTCCTACCTCGAGGCGCAGGGCGTGAAGCTGATCCTCGTCGCCTGCAACGCGGCCACCTCGGCCTCGCTGCCCGAGCTCCAGGAGCAGATCCAGGTGCCGGTGGTCGGAGTGATCACGCCGGAGGCGCACGCCGCTGTCCAGGCGACGCGGAACCGTCACATCGGCCTGATGGCGACCGAGGCGACGGTGAAGGCGGGGCGCTACGCCGACCTCGTCCACACGCTCGACGCCGGCGTGCGGTTCTTTCCGGTCGCCTGCGCGCGGCTCGTGCCGCTGATCGAGAGCGAGGACCCGTTCGGCGCGGAGACGATCGAGGCGGTTCGCGAGTACGCCGCGCCGCTCAAGGGCGCCGACGCCGACACCGTGATCCTCGGCTGCACCCACTACCCGCTGATCCGGCCGATCTTCGAGCGAATCTTCGGCCGGAACGTCACGCTCGTCTTCTCCGCCGAGGAGACGGCGCGCGAGGTCGCGGAAACGCTCGCGCGCAAGGGAATCGAGAACGACTCGCGGCGCGAGGGTGGCTATCGCTTCCTGACCACCGGCGACACGGCGCTGTTCGAGCGGCTGGGCCAGCGGTTCCTCCAGCTGCCCCTGGACGGGACCGAGCACATCGAGATCGCCGAGCTCGAGGCCGCCGCCGCGTGAGGGAGGACGGCCGCCGCACCGACGAGCTCCGCCCGCTCGACATCGCCGTCGACTTCCTGGACAACCCGCAGGGCTCGGCGCTGATCTCCGCCGGGAAGACGCGTGTGCTCTGCACCGCCTCGATCGAGGAGGGCGTGCCGCGGTGGCTGAAGGGCGCAGGACGCGGCTGGATGACGGCGGAGTACGGCCTGTTGCCGGCATCGACCGGGGAGCGCACCTCACGGGAGGCGAGCTCGGGCCGGCAGAAGGGCCGCACCGTCGAGATCCAGCGCCTGATCGGACGCTCGCTGCGCGCCGTCACCGACCTGGAGGCGCTCGGCGAGCGGACGCTCTGGCTCGACTGCGACGTCCTCCAGGCCGACGGAGGCACGCGGTGCGCCGCGATCTCGGGCGCCTACGTGGCGGCGCGGCGAGCCCTCGACAAGCTCGGGCTCGGCCGGGCGCTCACCGACTCGGTCGCGGCTGTCTCGGTCGGGATCGTCGACGGCGAGCCGCTGCTCGACCTCGACTACTCCGAGGACTCGCGCGCCGAGGTCGACGTCAACGTGGTCCTGAGCGGCGACGGGAGACTGATCGAGGTGCAGGCGACGGCGGAGGGGGAGCGGTTCGCGCGCGACCAGCTCGACGAGATGCTCGACCTGGCCGAGAGCGGGATCGCGCGGATCATGGACGCCCAGCGGGAGGCGGTGGAGATCCCGGTTGCCTGAGCTCAGCTCGCTCGAGATCGTCGCGCGCGTGGTGCTGGCCGCCGTGCTCGGCGGGGCGATCGGGCTGGAGCGGGAGCTCCGGGAGCGCGAGGCTGGGCTGCGCACGCACCTGCTCGTCTCGGTGGGCGCGGCGCTCTTCACGATGATCTCGGCCTATGCCTGGACGGACTGGCACTTCTCGAACCGCGCGGGGCTCGTCTTCGACCCGACACGCATCGCAGCGCAGATCGTCACCGGAATTGGCTTCCTCGGCGCGGGCGCGATCATCCGGCAGGGGCTGTCCGTCCGCGGCCTGACGACCGCCGCCACCCTCTGGGTCGTTGCGGCGATCGGGATGGCGTCAGGCGTCGGTTACTACGAGGCGGCGCTCGTGACGACGGCGCTCGTGCTCATCTCGCTGTGGCCCCTGCGAATCCTCGCCTACCGCATGTCCGGCCGCTTCCGGCCGGAGGAGGGACGCCTGGCTGTCGAGCTCTCCTCCGGAGCGAGCGCCGTGTCCGTCCTCGACGCCGTCGAGCGCGTCGGCGCCGACGTTACGGGGCTCGAGTTCCAGGAGGAGGGCGACCGGCGCCGGATCGACGTGCGGGTGCGGCTCGGCACGGAGCGCACGGCGGCCGAGCTGATCGACGCCCTGACGCACGCCGAGGACGTCCGGGGCGCGCGCTGGAACCCCTGAAGGCGCTGCTCGCCTCGCAGAACGCCGGGAAGCTTCGTGAGCTGCGCGCGGCGCTCGGGTGGGAGCTGGAGCCGGTCGACGCCGACGACTACCCGCCCGAGACGGGCTCGACCTACTACGAGAACGCGCGTGCGAAGGCCGAATACGGCCGTGGTGTCGAGCCGTCGGCATGGGTGCTGGGCGAGGACTCGGGGATCGAGGTGGGCGGCCTGGGCGGCCGGCCCGGGATCCAGTCCGCGCGCTTCGCGGCCGGACGGCCCGTCGAGCGGCTCCTCGAGGAGCTGGGAGGGGTCGAAGGGGACGGACGCAAGGCGCGCTACGTCTGCGAGCTCGTCGCGCTCGGACCGACGGGCGAGCGGCGGGGCACCGGCGTCCTCGAGGGCCGGATCGCGCAGGAGCCGAGCGGCACGGAGGGCTTCGGCTACGACCCGATCTTCGTGCCGGAGGGGGAGGAGCGTACGGTGGCGGAGCTCGGCGACGAGTGGAAGCGCGCGAACTCGCACCGAGCCCGCGCGGCGCAGGCCCTCAGGCGAGCCCTGGAACCGCCTCAGCGTCCTCCCGGTGCCGACCGCGGGCCCGCCACCAGTTGAACTCGGCGCCGAACACGATCAGGTTCGCCATCACGTAGAGCCAGATCAGCAGGAGCACCGGCGCGCCGAGCGCCTTCAGCGTGAGCACCTCCTCGCGCTCGGAGAGCTTCACGTACAGCGGCAGCACCTGGAAGCTCGCCTGCAGCGCGAGGCTCGAGAGGGTCGCGCCCGGCAGCACCTCGGCCAGGGTGAGGCGCACGTTCGTCAGCAGGTAGTAGATCGAGACGAGGAAGACGAAGACGGCGAACGTCGAGAAGACGAGCGACAGCACATAGCCGACCCAGCGGTTGGTGACGATTCCCGGCGCGGCGTCATGGAGCAGCTCGAAGCCGACGGTGCCGACGAGGAGCCCGACGAACAGGGTGATGAGCGAGCCGATCATCACCACGAACGCGATCCCCTTTCCGTGGAGGAAACTGCGGTTCGGCCGTCCGTAGACGATGTTGAAGGCCGACTCGAGCACGCTGAAGAGCGAGAGCGATGTCCAGATCAGGAAGACGCCGCCGATGATCCCGAGCGTGGCGGCGTTGTCCTGGATCTGGTTCACGACGCGCACGATCTGGGAGATCGACGCCGAAGGCAGGACGTTCTTCAGCTCGGTGACGAGATAGGTCGACTCGTCCGCCCGGCCGAACAGCCCGAGGAGCGCCAGCGCGAGGAAGATCAGCGGTACGAGCGACAGCAGCGCGAAGTACGCGATCATCGCCGCGAGGTGCGGCCCGCGGTCGGCGAAGAACTTCTCCAGGGGCTGACGCATGCCGGGGGAGTATCTTCCCGCCGATGGACGCCGCCGAAGCCCTCGACCGCCTGCTGAAGGTTTCCGACGACGTGCGCGCCGTGGTCGTCTTCGAGCGCGGCGGTGAGCCCATCGCCTCGAACCTGAGCGACGACGAGGCCGCCGAGGCGGCGGCGCTCGCAGACGCGATGCTCGCGTACGCAGAGGCGATGCGCGAGGGCACCGCGGTGCGGCAGCTGCGCGCCGTGACCGACGACGGGGACGTTTATCTCCGGCGGGACGGCGACCGCGCGGTGCTTGCCGTTGCCGCACCGGAGTCGATGCCCGGCCTGGTCCAGCACGACCTTAGGGCGCTGCTCGGAAGCCTCCCGCCTCGGCGGGCGAGAAGCGAGGCCGGTGCGACCGCGTAGGATCGTCCTCCTGGTGCTCGCCCTCGCCGTCGTCGTCGCACTGCTGCGGCGGCGCGAGCCCGCCGAGTACGTCGAGGTCGACTTCGACGACGGCTCGTCGATCAGGTTCGGCCGCGGAGCGGAGGCCCGAGACCTTCTCGCCGATGCGGATGAGCTCGTCGGGATCGTGGCGTGACGACCGCCGAGCTCCGAGAGTCGATCCGCGAGCACGCCTACCTCGAGGGCGACTTCGTCCTGCGATCCGGGCGGCGCTCGCGCTACTACCTCGACAAGTACCGATTCGAGACCCGTCCGGAGCTGCTCGAGGCGATCGGCGTGAGGCTCGCCGACCTCGTGGCGGAGCACGAGCCCGAGGCCGACCGGCTGGCAGGACCGGAGCTCGGCGCGGTCGCGCTGGCGGCCTCGGCGTCAATCGCCTCCCGCTTGCCGTTCCTGATCGTCCGCAAGCAGGCGAAGGGCTACGGTACGGCCAACCGGCTCGAGGGCGTGTTCGAGCCCGGCGAGCGAATCTGCCTCGTCGAGGACGTGGTCACCTCCGGCGGGGAGGCCGTGTCGGCCGTGCAGGCGCTGCGGGAGGCCGGTCTCGACTGCAAGACGGCGGTCTGCGTGGTCGATCGGGAGGAGGGCGGCGTGGACGAACTGGCGCGCCACGGCATCCGTCTCCGGCCCCTATTTCGCGCCGAAGAGCTGGTGGAAAGTGAGAAAAGTGCCGCAAAACCGCATGGTTGAGCCGAAACAGGATCGCTGTTAGGGTCCTTTTGGCCTAACCAAGACGTCGAGAGGAGATCTTCGTGACCAAGCAGGAGTTCGTGGATCGTGTGTCGTCCAAGAGCGGATTGAGCAGAAAGGACGCAGGAACGGCGGTCGACGCCTTCCTCGACTCGATCACCGACGCCCTCCGCAAC
>DATDKA010000089.1:0-6649 GCA_036520235.1 Gaiellaceae bacterium | reverse complement strand
CAGCGGCGACTACGACCGAGCTCGGACGCTGGCCCGTGAGGCGCTGCAGTACGCGAAGGGGCTCCAGCCGGAGATGTCACAGGCGCCGCTCCACGGCTTCGCCCAGTCGATGCGGTTCGCGGGCGACCTCGACGGCGCCGCAGACCTGCTCGGACAGAGCCTCGCGCTGAACCGGCGGATCGACGACCAGGGCATGGTCGCCGTCGAGCTCCACAACCTCGGTCACGTGGAGCTCCACCGTGGGAACTTGGACGCCGCGCGCCGGCTCTTCGGGGAGCTCGACGAGCGCGGTGACTCCGGCGACCCGTACGGCGCAGCGATGACCCACCTGAACTCCGGAGCGCTCGCGTTCGCGGGCGGCGACCGCGAACAGGCGGCGTCCGAGCTGCACGCCGCCGATGCAGCCATCACCGAAGGCGCGATCGAATTGGCCCCCGACGATCGGTTCGAGCTCGACAGGCTGCGCGAGCAACTCGCACGTAGGAAGGAATGGCGGTGAACGAAGCGAGCTCCGAAGAGACTCCGTATGGGCGCTACGTCACGTCGGAGGGCTGGTTCGTCGTCAACCTCACCGAGGCGCTCGCTGTGCAGAACGAGGAGAAAGGCGGCGCCCTGTTCCCGCTCGAGTCCCGCGAAGCGCCGTTCGGCGACTTCGGCGTCAACGTGCGGATCCTGCGGCCCGGCGAGCCGAACGCGCTCTACCACTCGGAGAGCGGGCAGGAAGGGTTTCTCGTGCTCTCCGGCGAGTGCACGCTGATCGTCGAGGAGGAGGAACGAACCCTGCGGCAGTGGGACTACTTCCACTGCCCGCCGGGGACCCATCACATCTTCGTCGGCACCGGCGGCGGGCCCTGCGCGATCCTGATGATCGGCCTGCGCCCGGCGGAGGAGACGCTTCACTATCCCGTCAGCGAGGCGGCGGCGAGGTACGGCGCTTCAGCGGCGAAGGAGACGTACGACCCAGACGAGGCGTACGCGGACTGGCCCGGCGATTACCAGCCCGTGCGGCTTCCGTGGCCGCCGGGGTCGTAGCGGTGGAAGCGCAGCTGCTCGCCTGGTTCCGCCACCACCGCCGCGACCTGCCCTGGCGTCGGAGGCGCGACCCCTACGCAGTGCTCGTCTCGGAGGTGATGCTGCAGCAGACGCAGGTGCCGCGGGTCGTGCCGCGGTTCGGGCGGTGGCTCGAGCGCTGGCCAACCGTGGAGACGTTGGCCGCGGCGGGCCGCGACGAGGTGATCCGCGAGTGGCAAGGGCTCGGCTATAACCGGCGCGCGGTCAGCCTCCACCGGGCGGCGCGGATGGTCGGCGAGCGTGGCTGGCCGGACGACCTGACCGAGCTTCCAGGAGTCGGCGAGTACACCGCAGCGGCGATCCGGCGGTTCGCGTTCGGCGACGACGTCCTGCCGGTCGAGACCAACGTGCTCCGCGTGATCGAGCGGACCGGCGCGCGGTTCTCCCCCGCCGCGGCGGAGGCCCTGATGGACCTGGGCCGCGAGGTCTGCCTGGCGCGGATTCCGCGCTGCGCCGTCTGCCCTCTCCGCTCGGGCTGCCCATCCGCCGGCCGCCGCTACGAGCCGCTCCGCAAGCAGTCGCGGTTCGAGGGCTCGTTTCGCCAGCGGCGCGCGGAGACACTTCGTCAGGTCGCCGCCGGCCGGACCGCCGGCCTCGACGATGCCGCCGTCGCCTCGCTGGAGCGCGACGGGCTGCTCGAGGTTCGCGGCGGACTAGCCCGACTGCCTGAGTAGCGCAACCGCCTGAGCGACGAGCCCTTCGCGGCGGCCGGTGAAGCCGAGGTGGTCCGTCGTTGTCGCACGCACGGAGAGCCGCTCAGGCTCGACGGCCAGGGTCTCCGCCAAACGGGCCCGCATCTCGCTCCGCCGCTCGGCGATGCGCGGCTGCTCGCCGATCAGGACACAGTCGGCGTTCACGAGCTCGAAGCCCGACGCCGTGACCTTTCCGTAAGCGTTCCGGAGCAGGAGCAGTGACGACACCCCGCGGAGCATCTCGTCGTCGGACGGGAACAGCGAGCCGATGTCCCCGAGGCCGGCGGCGCCCAGGAGCGCGTCGATCAGCGCATGGCTGACGACGTCGCCGTCGGAGTGCCCGGCGAGGCCGCGGTCTTCCTCGAACCGGATGCCGCCGAGGACCAGCGGGATGCCGTCGGCGAAGGCGTGGGCATCGACGCCGAGTCCGATCCTGAGCTCAGACATCGAGCGCCTTCTCGAGCTCGTCCAGTGACCTGATGCGGATCGCCTCCGCCGGCGGCTCGTGCAGGTACCCCCACGGGCCGCGACGCACGTGGACGGCGGTCATCCCGGCGGCGAGCGCCGGCTCGACGTCGTTGTCGACCCGGTCGCCGACGTACGCGATCTCGGCCGGGCGCAGCTCGACGGCCTGCGAGATCCGCTCGAAGAACTCGGGCGCCGGCTTCTCCACGCCCCAGCGAGCCGAGGACCCGAGCACCTCGACATGGTCGCGGAGCAGCTCCTCGGTCTCGCGCGGCGTGTTTCCGACGGCCGCGACCCGAAGCCCGCGCGAGCGCAGCCGCTCGAGCGCGGGCAACGCGTCCGGGTAGAAGTCGGGCTCGAACCAGGTCGACGCAGCCGGCTCGACGCCCAGAAGCTCCCAAACCCGGCGGTGGTGCTCACCGCGCGCAGCCAGCCCGCCGAGGATGCCCATCAGCGTGAATCGAGGGACGCCCGCGCCGTCCGCGGCGCGCTCCCACATCCCGGTCTCGTCGACAAGGGTCTCGCCGACGTCGAAGACGACCGCCTTCAAAGCCAGGCGGCCACCAGATCCAGGTCGGCCTGGTCCGTCACCTTGATCAAACGCCGGTCGCCCGCGACGACCTTCACGCGGCCGCCCTTCGCCTCCACGAGCGAGGCGCAGTCCGTCGCCTCGGCGTCGAGCGTGGCCGCCGCGCGCAGCGTCGGCCAGACGAATGCCTGCGGGGTCTGCGCGCCGACGAGGCTGTCGCGGTCGAGCGTCTCGACGACCCGATCGCCGTCGACCCGCTTCACCGTGTCCGGAATCGGCACCGCCGGCACCGCGCCGTCCCAGCCCTCGGGCAGCGCCGTCAGCAGGCGCTCCAGGACGTCTTCGGCGAGCACCGGGCGCGCGGCGTCGTGGATCAGGGCGACAGCGGCGTCCTCAGGCACCTCGGCGAGCCCCGCGCGAACCGAGGCGGACCGTGTCTCGCCGCCCGTGACGACGGACTCGACCTTCCCGCAGGCGAGCTCCTCCGCGAGGAGGATCACAGGCTCCTCCCAGTCCGGCGGCGCGACGACCACGATCGAGTCGATCCAGTCGGACCACTCCAGCCGCTCCAAGCTCTCTGCCAGGAGGGGGCGTCCGTTGAGCTGCGCAAACGCCTTCGGCCGGTCCAGTCCCAGGCGCTCGCCGCGACCCGCTGCGACGATGACGGCCCAGACCGACATCAGCCGGCGAGCGGCCTTACGCCGCGGCGCCTGCCTTGGCGCGCTTCTTCTTCGAGCCGACGTCGGAGATGAGGACCTCGTCCAGCCACTCGGCGGTCTCCTCCTCGTCCATCCCCTTCGCGTACATCAGCTCGCTGATCAGGATCTTCTTCGCCTTGACGAACATCTGCTTCTCGCCGGTGGAGAGGCCCTTGTCACGGTCGCGGAGCGAGAGGTTCCGTACGACCTCGGCGAGCTCGAAGATGTCGCCCGTCTTCATCTTGTCGCGGTTGTGCTTGAACCGGCGGTTCCAGTTCTTCGGCATCGTCGTGCCGTTCCCGGTCAGCGCCTTCACGACTTCCTTGACCGTGTCCTCGTTGATCACCTTCCGCAACCCGACCTTCTCGGCGTTGTCGGCCGGCACGTTGACGGTCATGTCGTTGTGAAGGATCTGGATCGTCAGGTATTCGCGCTTCTCACCCAGCACCTCGCGCGATTCCTTCTTGACGACCGTGCCTGCCCCGTGGTGCGGATACACCACCTTGTCGCCGACCTTGTACAAGCCCGACCTCCCCGGTCAATCGATTACACACAACCGCCGGCGGGTGACGAGACCGCCGGCGAGGTGCTGCCAGTATAGCGAAAGTGGCTTGAAAAAGCCACTTTTTCCAGGGGTTTTGCGGTCCCGGCCGAAAAAGCCCTGCTAGGGAAGGGGTTCTCTCGCGGCGGCCTTCTGCGCGAGGGCGGCGCGGATGGCCTCTCTCAGCGTCTCTACGGGCCGGGCCTTCCCGTGTCTCTTCGCTTTCGTTGCCGCGGGAACGATCACATCGGTCAGGCCGAGTTTCTCGCACTCCTCGAGCCGGCGATCTGCCTGCGTCGCGGGCCGCAGCCGCCCCGTCAGGCCGATCTCGCCGAACGCCGCCGTGCCGGCCGGAACGGGCGCGTCCTTCGCTGCGGACGCGATTGCGAGGGCCACGGCCAGGTCTGCGCCCGGCTCGTCGATCCGGACCCCACCGGCGACGTTGACGAACACGTCGGCAGATCCGAGCGCAACGCCGCCGTGGCGACCGAGGACGGCCACGATCATCGCGAGGCGCTTGGGGTCGACGCCGGTGCCTACGCGTCGCGGCATCGCCAGGTCGGTCGGCGAGACGAGCGCTTGGATCTCGAGCAGCAGTGGCCGCGTTCCCTCGAGGGCGCAGGCGACGGCCGACCCGACCTCCTCCTCTCGCGAGGCCCCGAAGAGCTGCGAGGGATCCGGGACGCCCACGAGCCCCGCACCGGTCATCTCGAAGACGCCCAGCTCGTTCGTCGAGCCAAAACGGTTCTTCGCGGCCCGGAGGACCCGATGCGCGTGGTAGCGGTCGCCCTCGAACTGCAACACGCAGTCCACGAGGTGCTCCAGCACACGCGGCCCCGCCACGGCCCCGTCCTTCGTCACATGGCCGACCAGGAAGAGCGCGACGCCTGCCTCCTTCGCGACGCGCAGGAGACGCGCCGACGCCTCCCGCACCTGAGAGACGGAGCCCGGCGCCGAGCCCACGTCAGACGACCAGAGCGTCTGCACCGAGTCGATCACGCACACGGCCGGCTGCTCGGACTCGAGCGTCGCGCAGATGGCGTCGAGGTCGGTCTCCGCCAGGATCTCGACCCGCTCGGCCCCTCCCAGCCGTGCCGCTCGGAGTTTCACCTGCGCGGCGGATTCCTCACCGGTCACGAGCAGCGCGCGCCGTTCCTTCGACATCGCCGCGAGCGCCATCAGCAGGAGCGTCGACTTCCCGACCCCCGGCTCGCCGCCCACCAGCACGAGCGAGGCCGGCACGAGGCCGCCGCCGAGTACCCGGTCGAGCTCGGAGACGCCGGTCGGCATGCGCTCGGCCTCCTCGGCCTCGACCTCGACGAGCTTCAGGAGTGGGCGCGGCGCGGCGCTTCGCCCCTTGCCCTTCGCGGCTTGCTGGGCAGCCTCCTCGACGAGCGTCCCGAAGCTGCCGCAGCCCGGGCACCTCCCGAGCCAGCGGCCGGTCGCCTGGCCGCATTCCGAACACGCGAACTTGAGCGCAGGTTGGGCCACAGGGCAACCCTAGGCCGCGCGACGGACGGTTCCCGCACGTTTCTCGCACGTTTCCGTAACACCTCTGAACCAGAATTGAGGAGATGAAAATCCCGGCTGCGATCCTCCTGCTGGCGGTGGCTGCCGCAGTCCTGCCGGCCGGTTCGGGAGGGGCAGGCGGAACCTCGCGGATCGTCTTCCGGACCGTGCACCTCTCGTCGCCGAGGAAGGCGCCGGAGGTCTACTCGGCCTTCCCATCCGGGACGTCGCGACGACTCCTTGCCCGCGGCGCGGATCAGCCGGCCTGGTCGCCCGACCGCCGACGCGTCGCGTTCGCCGGAGGCGGAATCCTCGGCCAAGAAGGGATCTGGGTCATGAACGCCGACGGGAGCGGCCGGCGCCGATTGACGAAATCCGTGGGCGACGGCGATCCGACCTGGAGCCCCGACGGGCGGCGCATCGCCTACCGCCACGCGCTGCCGGCCAACTTCGACCTCTGGGTCGTACCCGCGGCGGGCGGACGGGCGCGCCCGCTGCTGCAGACGCCGCAGGCGAACGAGCTCGAGCCGGACTGGTCACCGGATGGCAGCCGGCTCGCGTATCAGGGCTCGCGGGGCGGCTCGATCCAGATCTGGGTGCTCAACGTCCGCTCGAAGGTCGCGCGGCGGCTGACGCGTGGCCGCGCGAGCTTCACGCCGGACTGGTCGCCGAGCGGACGGCAGATCGCGTTCGCATCCGCAGGACGGATCGCGGTCGTCGGCGCCGACGGTCGCCACCTGCGAGTGCTCCGGAGCGGAACGCCGGCGAGCGCCGACGAGCCGACCTGGTCGCCGGACGGCACACGGATCGCGTTCCAGCGTGGCGGTCAGGTGCTCTCGATGCGTGCCACGGGCGGCGACCTCCGCTACGTCACCCGCGCCGCATGGGGCACGAACGGCGAGCCGGACTGGTAGCACGACGACCGCCGGTCGTGATAGAGCTTCCTCTATCGTGACCTTGTACGAGCTACTCGACGCGCATGGCCGCCTGGTGGCCGAGGTCGGGGTCGCCGTCGAGACTGGCGACACGGTGCTCGTCGACGCCGACGTCGAGGTCGCGGCCCTCGCCCGCTCGATCGCCCGCGCCGGGTGCCGATCCTCCACGCCGACCGCTGGGTGCTCGAGTCGTCCGAGCGGGTCTCGGT
>DATDKA010000088.1:0-10032 GCA_036520235.1 Gaiellaceae bacterium | reverse complement strand
TGGCTCGCCGGACTCGCAGGGACCTTCCTCACCGGCCTCTACGCCTTCCGGCTGATCTTCATCGTCTTCGGCGGGGAGCCGTCGCCGTACGCGCGCGAGCATCTCCATCGCCCCGGCACGACGATGCCGGCGCTCTGGATGGCGTGGACGGTCGGCGTCCTCGCCGTCCTGGCGGCCGTCGGCGGCTGGATCCAGTTCTCGCCATTCTGGACTCCGATCACCGACTTCCTCGAGCCCGTGGCGGCGCCTGGGATCGAGCCGAGCGGGATGCAGGAGCTCTGGACGAGCGTCCTCGCCGTCGCCCTCGGTCTCGCCGGGATCCTGCTCGCCTGGGCCGTCTTCTCCGCCGGCCGCGTCGAGGTGCCCCGGCCCGCGGCGATCCAGC
Organism: Gaiellaceae bacterium; assembly: GCA_036520235.1. Classification (GTDB taxonomy): domain Bacteria; phylum Actinomycetota; class Thermoleophilia; order Gaiellales; family Gaiellaceae; genus JACDAN01. The sequence continues at coordinate 9,647 of DATDKA010000088.1, read as the reverse complement.
GGCTCCTGGAGGAGAAGTTCTACTTCGACACGGCGTACGACTACGCGTTCTACAGGCCGGCCTCGGGGATCGCTGCGGCGGCGATCCGCTTCGTCGAGGGGCCCATCATCGGCGGCTCGATCCGTGAGCTGTCCGAGGGCACGCGCCTCCTCGCCACCCGCGTGAGCGGGCTGGAGACCGGGCTGCTGCGGACCTACGCGCTGGCACTCGGCGGAGGCGCCGCGCTCCTGGCCCTCGTCTTCCTGGCGGTGCGGGCCTGATGACCGACTGGCTCGCGACGATCCTGATCGTGCTGCCGCTCGTCGCGGCGCTCGTCGTCTGGCTGCTGCCGCTCGCCGACCGCGCCGTCGGATCGCTCGCGCTGCTCGCCGCTCTGGTGGAGATCGGCGTCTGGATCAACGCGGTGACCCGATTCGACTTCGGCCGATCCGGGCCGCAGTTCGACCAGCAGCACAGCTGGTTCGGCGACCTCGGTGTCTCGTACCACGTCGGCCTCTACGGCTTCTCGCTCTGGCTCGTCGGAATGAGCGTGGTGGTGCTGGGCGCCGCCATTGCCTACGCCTTCTGGACCGGCCGCCCGCGGCCGCGCGCGTATTTCGGCCTGATGCTGTTCCTGACGGGCGCCGTCGTCGGCGTGTTCTCGTCGCTCGACTTGCTCCTGTTCTACGTCTTCTTCGAGGCGATGCTGATCCCGCTCTACGTGCTCGTCGGCGTGTGGGGCGGCGCCGGGAGGCTGACGGCGACGCTCAAGTTCGTGATCTACACGATGGCCGGCTCGCTGCTGATGCTGGCCGCGATCGTCGCCTTCGGGCTCACCCAGGGGACTTTCGATCTGGCGTCGGGCGCGACGAGCGACAACGACCTGATCTTCCTCGGCTTCGTGGCGGCCTTCGCCGTCAAGGCGCCGCTCTTCCCCTTCCACGGCTGGCTGCCCGACGCGTACCGCGAGTCGTCGGCCGAGGTGGCGGCGGTGCTCTCCGGCGTCGTCTCGAAGGCGGCCGGCTTCGGCTTCCTCTTCATCGCGATCCCGCACTTCCCGCAGCCGGCGCACGACCTCCAGTGGCTCGTGCTGGCGCTGGCCGCCGCCGGGCTCGTCTACGGCTCGCTCGTGGCGTTTCGCGCGCCCGACGTCCGCGGCGTGATCGCCTACTCGAGCCTGGCGCAGATGAGCCTGGTCACGATCGGGCTCTTCGCGCTGAACACGCTCGGAACGACCGGCGCAGTTCTCCAGATGGTGAACCACGGACTGATCTCCGCCTCGCTCTTCCTGCTCGCGGGCGTAGTGGAACGCCGTGCGACCACGGGCGACTTCGCGCTCCTCGGCGGAATGGCCCGCGGGCGGCCGGCGCTCGCAACCCTGCTGATGACCGCCGGCGTGATCGCCCTGGCCGTGCCTGGCTCGACGGCCTTCGCGGGTGAGTTCCTGATCCTGGCCGGCGTCTTCAGCCAGGGCTGGGGCTGGGCGGTCGCCGGCGCGCTCGGGATCGTGCTCGCCGCGATGTACATGCTGCGCCTGATCTCCGCGGTGCTCCACGGGCAGGTGGGCTCGGCGGTGCCCGACGAGGCGCTCGACCTCCGCCCGGCCGAGCTGGCCGTCGTCGCGCCGCTCGTGGCGCTGCTCCTCGTCCTCTCGGCCTGGCCCGCGGCAGTCACAGACCACCTGACGTTCTGATGCCGACGCCGAACGTCGACTGGTTCGCGCTCTCGCCGTCGCTCGTGCTCCTCGGTGCGTCGGCGCTCTGCCTGCTCGCCGCCGTGCTCGTACCGGCGGCGGCGCGGAAGTTCTTCTCCGCGTCGGTCGCCGCGCTCGGCTTCGTCGGCGCGGGCGTAATGGCCGGCTGGTTGTTCGCGGACAGCTCGCAGGCGACGCTCGAGGTGGCCGACGCGATCACGCGCGACCGCTTTGGCGCGTTCGCGCAGATCCTCGTCGCCGGCGCCGGTTTCCTGGCGGTCGGGATCTCCTACGGTCAGCGGACGCGCGCCGACCACGTCGGCGAGTACTACGCGCTGCTCACGGCGTCGGCCGGGGGGATGGCGTTCCTCGTCCAGGCGAGCGACCTGATGACGCTGTTCCTCGGCCTCGAGTGGTTCTCGATCTGCCTCTACGTCCTCTGCGCGATCGAGATCGACGCCGTCAGCTCGCTCGAGGCGGGGCTGAAGTACCTCGTCGTCGGGAGCTTCGGCTCGGCCGTGCTGCTCTACGGCCTCGCGCTCGTCTATGGCGCCACGGGCGAGCTCCAGTTCGGTGCGATCGCCGACGCGATCCAGGCACACGGGCTGGAGAACGACGGGCTCGTGCTGGCCGGCCTCGCGCTGATCATCGCCGGGCTCGGCTTCAAAGCCTCGGCGGCGCCGTTCCACATGTGGACCCCGGACGTCTACGAGGGCGCTCCCACACCGGTGACGTCGTTCATGTCGGCTGCCACGAAGACGGTCGCGCTCGTGCTCGCCTTTCGCGTGCTCGTGACGGCGTTTCCGGCGGAGAGCGACCTCTGGGAGCTCGCCGTGGCCGTGATCGCCTGCGTCTCGCTCGCCTGGGGAAACATCGCGGCGCTCGTCCAGCGGAACTTGAAGCGGATGCTCGCCTACTCGTCCATCTCCCACGCCGGCTTCATGCTGATCGCGATCGCCGCGGACAACGAGCTCGGCGCGAAGGCGCTGCTCTACTACCTGATCCCGTACGGTGCGGCCTCGCTCGGCGCCTTCGGCGTCGTCGCAGCGCGGGAGCGCGAGCTCGGCGAGCGCGTGACGCTCGACAACATCGCGGGCATGGGCTGGGAGCGGCCGCTGCTCGGGGTCTCGATGTGGGCCTTCATGCTGACGTTTGCGGGTCTCCCGCTCACCGGCGGCTTCGTCGGGAAGTTCTACGTCTTCGCTGCCGCGTACGACGCCGGGATGTGGTGGCTCGTGATCGTCGGCGTGATCGCGACGGCGATCAGCCTCTACTACTACCTCGCCGTCGTCCGCTCGATGTACATGCGGATGCCGGAGCTCGAGGTCCGGCTCGCGCCGGTCGGCGGCTCGCCGCCGCGCGAGGGGCTGCTCCAGGGGACGGTGCTCGCCTGCACCGCGGTCACGATCGGCGCCTTCTTCGCCGTCCAGCCGCTGATCGACTTGGCCGAGAAGGCCGCCGCCCAGCTCCCGCTGTAGGCAAGTAACAACTTGTCACTAAGGGGTTGGCTCGCGGCTCTCCGAGCGGCCTCTGCCGGGCCGACGGGCAAGTAACAAGTTGTTACTTGCGGCCGAGCTCGCGGGCCACCGCGACTGCGCCCTGGATTCCGACGATCGCGAGGCACGCCGTCAGGGTCGCGCCGCCGAGGGCCGGCGCAACTGAGCCCAGGGCCGGCGCCCGCACCGCGGCGCTGGCCGTGACGAGCGCGAGGCCGATCGCCCACAGGAGCGCTTGCAGCGAGACCGTGGCGGGCGCGGGCGGCTCCGTCGCGACGAAGTCGCCGTAGGCGGCCAGGGCGGCCGCTGCGACCACCGGAACCGCCGCGAGGAGCGCGTAGAACGCGAGGTCGGAGCTCCCCGCCAGGTCGGCAAGACCGGCGAAGACCACGAGGCCGACAGGCCAGAGGTGGCGGCTCACACGGCGCCGTTCGACGCCTCGGTAGGGTCCTCCTGCCGAGATGCTCTGGCCTCTCCTCCTCGCCGTGCCGCTCGGGGGTCTCGTGCTACTGCTTGCCCGGCCGGGACTGGACGCCCACTGGGAGCACCATCCGGCCCACTTCTGGCTCGTGCTCGGCGAGTCCGCGGTCAGCGTCGCGCTCGGCGCGCTCACGAGCTCCGCCGCGACGCGCCGCGGCGACGCGCGCCTCTTCCTCGTCTCGCTGGCCTTCCTCTCGGCGGCCGGCTTCCTGGGCCTCCACGCGCTCGCCACTCCTGGCGTGCTGCTCGAGAACAAAAACACGGGCTTCGTCGTCGCCACTCCGGTCGGCCTCTTCCTGGCCTCCATCTTCGCTGCCGCGTCGGCGCTCACCCTCCGCCCCGAGACGAACGCCGCGATCCTCGCCCACGCCCGCCTGGCCCTGTGGACCCTCGGCCTCCTCTTCGTCGGCTGGGGCGCCTGGTCGCTGGCGAAGCTCCCGCCGCTCGACCGGCCGCTCCCGCCGAACGAAGCCGACGCGCCGCTGTACACGCTCGCCCTGCCGGCCGTCGTCCTCTACGCGTTCGCCTCCTATCGCTACTGGCGTCTGTACAGGAGCCGCCCGTCGCCGGTGCTCGCCGGCGTGACGGCCGCCTGGATCCTCCTCGCCGAGGCGATGATCGCCGTGGCCTTCGCGCGCAACTGGCACGCCTCCTGGTGGGAGTGGCACCTGCTGATGGCGACGGCCTTCGGCCTCGTCGCCTACACGGCCCTGCGCGAGCGCACACGCGGCGAGCTCTTCGCCGGCCTCTACCTGGACGACACCCTCGGGCGGATCGACCGGCGCTACGCGGACGCGGTCAAGGCGGCGGCGGACGAGGGGCTCTCACAAGCGGAGCTCCAGCGGCGCTTCGGGCTCGGCGCCGAGGAGGCCGCGGTCGCCGAGCGCGCCGCGCGCGAGGTGGAGGAGGTCGAGGGGCTGCTGAGCCCGTACCTCTCGCCGCAGCTCGCCGCGCGCCTGCGGGCGGCGCCCGAGATCGCCGAGCTCGGCGGAGAGGAGCGTGACGTCACCGTCCTCTTCGCCGACCTCCAGGGCTTCACGGCCTTCTCCGAGCGACACAGCCCGGCCGAGGTGCTCGCGCTGCTGAACGAGTACTGGGCGCGAACGGTCCCGGTCGTCCTCGGCGACCACGGCGGAATGATCGAGCGCTTCGCCGGGGACGCGATCATGGTCGTCTTCAACGCGGCCGCCGACCAGCCCGACCACGCACGGCGGGCGGCGCGCGCGGGCCTCGCGCTCCTGCAAGCGGCCGACGAGCTGGCCGCGACCGACACTACGCGTCCGCGCTTCCGCGTCGGCATCAACACCGGCCCTGCGATCGTGGGCAACGTCGGCACCGCGGAGCAACGGAGCTTCACGGCGATCGGCGACACCACGAACCTCGCCGCCAGGCTGCAGACGTACGCCGATCCCGGCCAGGTGGTGCTCGGGGAGAGCACGTTCCAGGCGATCCGCGACCACGCTCGCACGGAGCCGCTCGGCGACCTGGAGCTGAAGGGGAAGTCGGCGCCGGTGATCGCGTACCTCCTGCTCGACCTCAGCTAGATTCCGCCCCGGATGGCTGGCGTTCAGCTCACCTGGCTCGGCCACGGGTCGTTCCGGTTCGACACGCCGGGCGGCAAGCGGGTCTACGTCGACCCGTTCTTCGACAACCCGATGTTTCCGGAGAGCGAGCGCGAGCCCGAGCGGATCGACATCCTCGCGATCACCCACGGGCACGACGACCACGTCGGGAACAGCGTCGACCTCATCAACCGTTTCAACCCGACCGTGGTCGGGATGATCGAGCTCGTCACCTGGCTCGGGAAGCAGGGCGCGAACGTCGGCGAGATGCCCGGCACGAACAAGGGCGGCACGCGCGACGTGGACGGCGTCAAGTTCACGATGACGGACGCGAAGCACTCCAGCAGCGGCCCGAACGGCGAGTACCTCGGTGAGCCCGCCGGCTACGTGATCGAGGTCGAGAACGGCACCAAGCTCTACTTCGCGGGCGACACCGCCGTCTTCGGCGACATGCAGCTGATCGGGCGGATCTACGAGCCGGACGTGGCGATCCTGCCGATCGGCGACCACTTCACGATGGGCCCGAAGGAGGCGTCGATCGCCCTCGAGCTGCTGGGCGTCCCCCGCTGCGTGCCCTGTCACTACGGCACCTTTCCACTCCTTCACGGCAGCCCCGACGAGCTCGCGAAGCTCACCGACGTCGAGCTGCTCGTGATGGAGCCGGGCCAGACCATCGAGGTTTGAGAGAGCGCTGGTTCGGCTCGACCGGCCGCAAGGTCCCGCAGATCGCGGTCGAGGGTGAGCTGGACACCGACGGTGCGCTCGTCCTGGACGAGCTCGACGATGACGCGCTCCGCACGGCCTTCGACGACGGGCGCCCCGTCGTCATCCGTGCCAATACGGCCGAGGGCGTGCTGCAGGCGCTGAAGCGGCCGGAGGTCTCGTCCGTCCTCGTGCCCGAGGGAAAGCGGGAGCTGCTCGAGCTCGACCTGATCCGCCTGACCTACGGGACGTACTCGATCGCCGCCTGCGACCTCGAGGCAGGCCAGTGGGGCGTTGCGACACAGTCGAAGTTCCTCGCGGTCGGGTCGGTCGTGACCTGGGCGGAACCGCAGGTGGGCGCGGTGGCGACGCAGGCGTACGCGAACCCGCGGTACGGCCCGGAGGGGCTGGCGCTCATGCGCGAGGGCCTCTCGGCGCAGGAGGCCGTCGACCGACTCACGGCCGCCGACGAGGGCCGCGACCACCGGCAGCTCGGGATCGTCGACGCGCAGGGCCGTGCCGCAACGTTCACCGGCTCCGAGTGCCAGGACTGGGCCGGCGGGCGCACCGGAGAGGGCTACGCCGCCCAGGGGAACATCCTCGTCTCGAGAGAGACGGTGGATGCACTGGCCGAGACGTTCGAGCGAACCGCCGGCCGGCCGCTCGCGGAGCGCTTGCTGGACTGTCTCGATGCTGCGCAGGCGGCCGGAGGAGACAGCCGCGGCCAGCAGTCGGCAGCCTTGCTCGTCGTCGAAAAGGACGGCGGGTACGCCAACCTGTCCGACGTGCTCGTCGACCTGCGCGTGGACGACCATGCGCGGCCGCTGGAGGAGCTCCGTCGCATCTACGGGCTCCACCAGGCGATCTTCGGCCAGACGCCGCGGGACGAGTGGGTTCCGGTGGACGAGAAGCTGGGCTCCGAGCTCCGCGAGCGGCTCGCCCGGCTCGGCCACGAGGGCGAGCTCGAGGACGCCCTCTTCCGCTGGGCCGGGAACGAGAATCTCGAGGAGCGCCTAGAAGGAGCTGAGGTGATCGATCCGGTCGTGCTCGAAGAGCTGAGGAGGCAGACGTGACCGACAAGTACAAGGTCGCCCACCTGACCGAGATGCAGATCCCGCCGTTGCCCGACCAACCCACCTGGTCGGCCGTGAGGCAGCACCTGGGCGTCGGCGCCTTCGGCATCAACGCCTGGAGCGCAGACGAGCCCGGAATCGAGGTGATCGGCGAGCACGACGAGGTCGGCGAGACGGGCGACGGGGAGCACCACGAGGAGGTCTACGTCGTCCTCAGCGGCCGCGCGACTTTCACCGTCGACGGCGACGAGATCGAGGGCCCTCCCGGCACCTTCGTCTTCGTCCAGGATCCCGCCGTCCGCCGAAAGGCCGTTGCGAACGAGCCGGGGACGGTCGTGCTCGCGGTCGGTGCGCGCCGCGGCAAGGCCTTCGAGCCGTCGCAGTGGGAGCGCTCGGGTCCGGCGTTCGGCTACTTCGCGACGAAGGAGTACGACAAGGCCCACGAGGTGCTCGCCGGGCTGCACGAGGAATTCCCCGACGACGCGGGGATCCTCTACAACCTCGCCTGCGCCGAGAGCATGCTCGGCCGGAGCGATGAAGCGCTCGAGCATCTCGGCGAGTCGGTCGCGAAGCAGGAGCGCTTCCGCCGCGCGGCTCAGGGCGATACGGACTTCGATCCCATTCGGGACGACGCCCGCTTCAGGGAGCTCGTCAGGAGCTAGTCGTCTTCCGGGTGGTCGCGGCCGGAGCCTGAGCCCGACGAGCCCGAGCCAGAGCTGCCGCTCCCCGAGCCGTCGTCTCCTCCGCGACCTCGGCCCCGGCCACGGCCGGCGCGATCGTCGGTCGTCCTCGTCGTCTGCGTGCCGATGGTCGTCGTCGTCTGCGTCGCGGTCCGCGTTACCGCAGGCGCTTTGCGGCGCGCCGGAGCAGCTGTGCGGGTGCGAGGCGGCGCGAGGCCGTCGCCGGCTTCAATGCTCGCGACCGGCAACGCCACCGTGTCACGGGCGATGAGGTGGCCGGCGACGCCGAGTCCGGCGGCGAACACGAGTCCGAGCGCGATGAGGGCTCCGAATCGCATCGCTCCAGGCTAGACGCGCTCGGGTAAAGCCTCGCCCAAGTCTCTGTTCGGCGTTTGCAAAGGCCCGTCCGCGGCTGGAAGCCGGAGCTCGGCCCGCGCGCCCCCGCGCAGCCGGTTACGAATCGACGCCGAGCCGCCCCAGCGCCGAGCCAGCGTGGCCACGAGCGCCAGCCCGAGGCCCGTCCCGGGCGCGCGGCTTCCGCCGCTGCCGCGCGCGAACCGCTCGAACACCTGCCCCTCCTCGCCCGGCCGCAAGCCCGGGCCCTCGTCGAGCACGGCCAGGTAGACCTCCTGTCCCTCGCGCGCGCACTCGACGCGCACTGTGCCGCCCGTCGAGTACTTGAGCGCGTTCTCGATCAGATTGTCGAGGACGATCGCGAGATCCTCCGCAGACGCCCGCGCAAACGCGTTCTGGCGGCAGTCGACGACGAGCTCGTGGCCCGTCTGCGCCGCCCGGTCAATCCAGCGCTCGGCCGCCTGCTCGACCTCGACTCCGAGTGAGACGGACGTGCCGGTGGTGGGCCGGTCGCCCTCACGCGCCAGCGTCAGGAGCGTAGTCAGCAGCCGGGCGAGCCGCTCGACCTCGCGCTCCGCCGCCTCGAGCTCGTCCGAAAGCTCCGGCCCCGCCTTCAGCGCGGCCGCCTCGAGTCGGAGGCGCAGGCCCGTCAGCGGCGTCCGGAGCTGATGGGAGGCGTTCGCGACGAACTCCCGCTGGGCCTCGAGCACCTGGCCGAGCCGCTCGGTCATGTCGTTGAAGGCGTGCGCGACTTCTCGGTGCTCCGTCGAGCCTTCCGGCTCCGCCCGCGCCTCGAGGTCGCCCGCTTCGACGCGGCGCGCCGCCTCCGCCAAGCGCTGCAGCGGTCGCGCGAGGGTCCCCGCGAGCACCCAGGCGAACGCCAGACCGAGAACCAGCGCGATCAGGCCGATGCCGACGAGGCCCAGAATGTCACGGCGGACCCGCTCGTCGATCGCGTCGACGCTCTGCGTCACACGGACGGCGCCGACCCGGTTGTTCCCGCTCACGATCGGGACCGCCGTGTAGAGCAGCGACTCGCCGAGCGTGTCGCTGAACCGCCTCCCCTGGGCGACCTGTCCGTCCTGGAGTGCGGTACGGATCTCGGGCCGGTCGCCGTACGAGCCGGCCGTCAGCCCCTCGGAATCGGCGACGAGGCGTCCGGCCGAGTCGACGACGATCACGCGGCCGCCGAGGTCCCGCGCCGCCTCCCTCGTGATCCGCCGCAGCTGGGTGGCGTCGCTCATGCGCCCCGAGGCGCTGGCTGAGACGAGCTGAGCCTGCGCGGCAGCCTGCCCCTCCACCTCGGCGTCGACGCGCCGCGAGACGTTGAGAATGAGCGGGATCTCGAGCGCCACGATCACGAGCACGAGCACGTAGGCAAAGGCGGCCAGGAGCCGGGTCCGAAGCGACATTCTCAGGCCTCGTCGGCCGCGGAGAAGCGGAAGCCGACGCCGCGGACGGTGTGGATGTAGCGGGGCTCGCCAGGATCGTCGCCGAGCTTGCGCCGCAGGCCGCTGATGTGGACGTCCAGCGTCTTCGTCGAGCCGAACCAGTTCGTATCCCAGACCTCGTCGATCAGGCGCTCGCGCGTGACGACGGCGCCGGCGTTCTCGATGAGCAGCCGGAGA
>DATDKA010000087.1:0-15554 GCA_036520235.1 Gaiellaceae bacterium | reverse complement strand
GGTCACGCGCGACCCGCTTGCGGTAGTTGTCGAACTCCGCCTGGAGACGCTGGAGCGTGTCGAGCAGCTCGTCGCGCTCCTTGCGGACCGCCTCGAGCTCGTCGATTTCGGGCTCGCGCTCGACCTGCTCCTGCTCGGCCTCGTCGGTGCGGACTTCGTCCGTCATTACGAGGTCTTCGCCTCCTCCTCGTCGATCACCTCGTAGTCGGCCTCCTCGACGACCTCGTCGTCGGAGCCGCCCGCAGCGTCACCGTTGCCTCCCGGGGCCGACGCCGCCTGCTGGGCGGTCGCCTGCGCATAGACGGCCTCGGCGAGCTTCTGCGATGCGTCCTGCAGCGCCTCCGTCTTCGCTCGGATCTCGTTCACGTCCTCCGACTCGAGGACGCCCTTGAGCTCCATCACGCGACCCTCGATCGTCGAGGCGTCGGACTCGTCGAGCTTGTCGCGGTGCTCCTTGAGCGTGCGCTCGGTCTGGTACGCGAGCGACTCGGCCACGTTCCGGGCGTCGGCGAGCTCGCGCAGCCTGCGTGCCTCGTCGGCATGCGCCTCGGCGTCGCGGATCATCTGCTGGACCTCCTCCTCCTTGAGGCCCGAGCCGCCCTCGATGCGGATCTGCTGCTCGTTACCCGTCCCGAGATCCTTCGCAGAGACGTTGATGATCCCGTTCGCGTCGATGTCGAACGCGACCTGGATCTGCGGCATGCTCCGCGGCGCCGGCGGGATGCCGACGAGCTGGAACTTGCCGAGCGTCTTGTTGTAGAGCGCCATCTCCGACTCGCCCTGAAGGACGTGGACCTCGACCGACGGCTGGTTGTCCTCCGCCGTGGTGAACGTCTCCGACTTCTTCGTCGGGATCGTCGTGTTCCGCTCGATCAGGCGGGTGAAGACGCCGCCCTTGGTCTCGATGCCGAGCGAGAGCGGGGTGACGTCGAGCAGGAGGATGTCCTTGACTTCGCCCTTCAGGACGCCGCCCTGGATCGAGGCGCCGACCGCGACGACCTCGTCGGGGTTGACGCCCTTGTGCGGATCCTTGCCCGTCAGCTCCTTGACCTTGTCGACGACCGCCGGCATCCGCGTCATGCCGCCGACGAGGACGACGTGGTGGATGTCCTTCGAGTCGAGCCCCGCGTCCGCGAGGGCCTGCTTCGTCGGGCCCACGGTGCGCTCGAGCAGGTCGGCGGTGAGCTCGTTCAGCTTCGCGCGCGTGAGTTGGAGGTCGAGGTGCTTGGGGCCCTCCTGGGTCGCCGTGACGAAGGGCAGGTTGATCTGCGTTGTCATCGTGGACGACAGCTCGATCTTCGCCTTCTCCGCGGCCTCGTAGAGCCGCTGGAGCGCCATCCGGTCGGCGGCCAGGTCGATGCCCTGATCCTTCTTGAACTCCGCGACCATCCAGTCGACGATCGCCTTGTCGAAGTTGTCGCCGCCGAGGTGATTGTCGCCGCTCGTGGCGTGCACCTCGAGCGTCGCGGTCTCGGCGTCGTACTCCAGCACCGAGACGTCGAACGTCCCGCCGCCGAGGTCGAAGACGAGGATCTTCTGGTCCTCCTCCTTCTCGAGGTTGTACGCAAGAGCCGCGGCCGTCGGCTCGTTGATGATCCGGAGGACGTTGAGGCCGGCCACCTTGCCGGCGTCCTTCGTCGCCTCGCGCTGCGCGTTGTTGAAGTAGGCCGGGACGGTGATGACCGCGTCCGTCACCGCCTCGCCGAGGTAGGCCTCGGCGTCGGCCTTGAGCTTCTGCAGGATCATCGCGGAGATCTCCGGCGGGGCGTACTCCTTGCCACCCGCCTTGACGCGGACGTCCCCGTTCGGGCCTTCCACGACCTCGTACGGGACGATCTTCATCTCCTCGTCGACCTCCGAGAACTTGCGCCCCATGAAGCGCTTGATCGAGAAGATCGTGTTCTGCGGGTTCGTGACCTGCTGGCGCTTGGCCGGCGGGCCGACGAGGCGCTCGCCGTCACCCGTGAAAGCGACGACGGACGGCGTCGTGCGGCCGCCCTCGGCGTTCGGGATCACGGTGGGCTCGCCGCCCTCCAGCACCGCCATGCAGGAGTTGGTCGTGCCAAGATCGATACCGATCGTCTTTGCCATGTGTCCTCCGTGTCTAAGTCTGCGGAACGGAAAAAATCTAAGCCTGATTGTAGCAAGGTAACGATCGGTAGTCTGCCTCCGCCGTTGGTCGATCCGCGCGCCCAGGAATACGCCCGACTGCTCGTCGAGCGCTCCATCGACGTCCAGCCCGGATGGCAGGTGATGGTGCTCTCGCAGCCCTACGCGAGGCCGCTGCTCGAAGAGGTGATCCGCCTGATCGGCCGCCGCGGGGCGTACCCGATCGTCCGGTTCAGCTACGCGATGGAGCAGCTGCCCTTCGTCTGGACCTGGGCCAAGGAGGCGCCGCTCGAGCTGGTCGAGAAGGTCGCGCCGGTCGACGAGCACGTCTGGGACAACGTCGACGCCTGGATGCTCCTCGGCGCGCCGGAGAACCCGCGCGCCGGCGCCGACGTCCCGACGGAGAAGCGTGAGGCGGTCAACAAGGCGCACGCGGCCTTCCTCCAGCGCCGCCTCCGGATGGAGATCCCCTGGGTGACCTGCCGCTTCCCCTCTCCCTCGCTGGCCCAGGAGGCGGGGATGACGAACGAGCAATTCGAGGACTTCCTCTACGGCGCCGTCCTCCTCGATTGGGACGCCGAGGGTGAGAAGATGAAGAAGATCAAGGACCGGTTCGACCGCGCCGATGAGGTTCGAATCGTGGGCGCCGAAACCGATCTCCGCTTCAGTCTCGAGGGCCGCGACGGCGAAGTCGACGACGGGCACGCGAACATGCCGGGCGGGGAGGTCTTCTACAGCCCCGTCGAGGAATCCACCGAGGGCGTCGTCAGCTTCATCGAGTATCCGGCGTACCAGGAGCCCGACGTCGTCGAGGGCGTGCGGATGCGCTACGAAGGGGGCAAGGTCGTCGAGGCCTCGGCCACCTCCAACGAGGAGGCGCTGATCGCGAAGCTCGACCGGGACGAGGGCTCACGGACCCTGGGCGAGTACGGCATCGGGTGCAATCCCGGGATCCAGCGCCACATGAAGAACACGCTGTTCGACGAGAAGATGTACGGGACGATCCACCTCGCGATCGGCGCCGGTCTGCCGACGATCGGCGGCAAGAACCTGAGTGCCGTCCACTGGGACATGGTCAAGGACCTGCGGAACGGCGGCCGGATCGAGTGCGACGGCGAAGTGGTGCAGGAAAACGGTGAGTGGACCTTCTGACCGCGTAGAGCTCGCCGACCACGACCCGAGCTGGGCACGGTCTTTCGAGGAGGAGAAGGGCCGGCTCGCGGGCGTCTTCGACGGCCAGGCGCTCGGGATCGAGCACGTCGGCTCCACCTCGGTCCCCGACCTGTGCGCCAAGCCGATCGTGGACGTGCTGGTGGGGCTCCGCGAGCTCGAGCTCTCGAACGAGCAGGTCGCGGCGATGGAGGAGCTGGGCTACGAGTACCTCGGCGACTACGGTCTGCCGGGACGGTTCTTCTTCCGTAAGGAGACGCGTTCGCACCACGTGCACGTCGTCCAGCACGGCGGCGAGCACTGGCAGCGGCAACTCACTTTCCGCGACGCGCTCCGAACCGACGCAGAGGAGCGGCGGCGCTACGACGCATTCAAGCGCCGGCTCGCCTCCGAGGGCCACTCGCGCGAGGTCTACACGGAGCTGAAGACGCCCTTCATCCGCGAGATCGAGGCCCGGGCGCGCGCTCGGGGCGTCGAACCAGCCGCCTGAGCGTCGCGGTGGCAGCGGGCTCCGCGAGGACGATTCCCCCGAGTATCGCCGCACAGCCGGCGAGGCCGATCGCGCCGATGCGGTCGCCCGCAAACAGGTAGCCGGCGAGCCCGGCGAACACGGTCTCGAGCGAGAACACGATCGCGATGCGCGTCGCGCTCACGCGCCGCTGCGCCCAGATCTGCACAAGGTAGGCGAAGGCGACGGCGAAGAGGCCGGTGACGAGGATCGCCGACCAGACGGTCCACCCGTGCGGAACGGATAGATCCCCCAGCGCGACCGCGGCGACGAGGAACCCGACGGCCGCCGTGGCGACCTCGACGAAGGTGAGCGCGAAGGCATCGAAGCGGTTCGCGTAGCGCTCGACCATCACGATCTGGAGCGCCTGCGCGACGGTGCTGAGAAGTACGAGCAGGTCACCGGCGCCGGAGCCTTCCGGGACACCGGAGAGGAGCGCGAGGCCGAGGAGCGCCAGCGCCACGGCGAGCCAGAGCTCGCGCGGGATCGCCGTCCGGAAGAGCGCGAGGCCGAGGAGCGGCGTGAACAGGACGTAGAGGCCGGTGATGAAGCCCGCGTTCGTGACGGTGGTGCGCTCCAGCCCGGCCGTTTGCAGGCCGATCCCGAGCGCGATCAGCAGCCCGAGCACGGCGCCGGCGAAAAGCCCATCCCGGCCCAGCCCCCGGAGGCGCGGCGCGGCCGGAACGGCGAGCGCACCGGTGGCGACGAGGTAGCGCAGCGCGAGGAAGGCGGTCAGCGGGTAGAGCTCGACCGCGTCCTTGACCTGGACGAACGTGAGCCCCCAGACCGCCGTGACGAGGATCAGCGCGGCGGTCGCCACGCGGCGAGTCTATGTCCGCTACCGGACTAGTCCGGTTTGCCGCTCATCGCCCAGACGGCGACGAGGTAGGCCAGGAGTACGAGGACCGCGATCACGCTTCCGATCCGCGCGAGGACGCTGGTCTCTCGGCCGCCTCGGCCGAGCTGCCGGGCACCGACGCCGGTGAGGATGATGGAGAGGAGCAGGAGAATCCCGCCGAGATCAGCCGTGAGGTAGCCGATGCCAAGCCAACCCGGCTCGTCGTCGCCGGTGAACCCTTCCTTGGAGTAGATCCACTGCGCGCCGATCCGCATCACGAACCACGCCGGGAGCGCGATGAAGACGAGCGCACGGAAGCCGAGGCGCGAGTACCACGCCGACTCCCGGCTCCATCCGAGCAGGAGCGCGATCACGGCGGTGACGAGGCCGCCGACGAGGAGCGCAGCGCCGACGATGTGCAGGAGCAGCGGGAAGTTCCAGTTGTCGGGCCTGATGCTGGCGACGAGGCTCATGCGCCGGGCTTGTAGATCATGTCGACGAGAATCAGGACGACAGCCAGGGACGAGATGATGTTCAGCCACATCGCCCGGCGATCCTGCAGCCGGACCCGGAGCTCCTCACTCGGCTGGTCGCCGCGGCCCTCGCCGTCGAGCCGTCCCGCGAGCTGCGCGGCCTCGGCGTAGGTCTGGCCGCCCCGCTGGCCGGTGCCCGCGGCGACCAGCCAGAGCGCAAGCGCGATCAGCACCCAGCCGTCCCACGGGTGGTATGCGTCGGCGTCGATCGCGAGCCAGAGGCCGAAGATGAGCGTCCCCATTGTCCCGATCACGACGAGGACGTTGGCCGGCTTCGCGATTCGGAAGTAGCGCAGCGACTCGACGGGCCGATCGACGTGCCGTGCGGCGACCGCCACGAACCAGAAGACGACCAGCGCGGAGACGAGCGAGAAGGCCGAGAACACGTGCAGGAAGAGGAGCCAGTCGTAGAACTCCACCGCGCCGCGAACCTATCGCATCGCCACCGGCTAGGTGGCCTCACCCTCCTCCCAGCCGCCGACGTCGACAGGGCGGTCGCTCGCGCCCTCCTCGTCGATCGCGGCCTGCGTCGGGTTCGGATAGTCCTCCTGCGGGCCGTGCTCCGGGGCGGGCGGAACGTCCATTTCCTGACGCTCGTCCTCGGGGTCGGGCGCGTCTTCGCGCACTTGCTCTTGCTCGGTCGGACCGCCTTCCTGCTGCCAGTTCGACATGCCTCGTTCTCCCTTCTGCAGTCGGTGAGCGAGAGTGTTTCGCGGAGCAGGAACCGGCAAACCACGGGGTAAGGTCTTCGTGTCATGACTCCACTCACCGACGGCTGGGGCCGCGAGATCAAGAGCGTCCGGATCTCCGTCACCGACAAGTGCAACTTCCGGTGCCGCTACTGCATGCCGGCGGAAGGCCTCGAGTGGCTCGGTCGCAACGAGCTCCTCAGGTTCGAGGAGCTGGCGCGCGTGACGCGGGTGCTCGCGTCGATGGGCGTCGACGAGGTTCGGCTGACCGGCGGCGAACCCCTCGCCCGCAAGGACCTCCCGACGCTCGTGGCGATGCTCGCCGAGATCCCGGGCGTCGACGACCTCTCGCTGACGACGAACGGCGTTCTGCTCGACCGCTTCGCCGGCCCGCTGGTCGACGCCGGCCTGAAGCGCCTGAACGTCTCGCTCGACTCGCTGTCGCACGTCCGTTTCGCAGAGATCACGCGGCGCGACGCTCTCGACCGCGTCCTCGCCGGGCTCGAGGCGGCGGAGCAGTACGCCGAGCTCCGGCCGATCAAGGTCAATTGCGTCGCGATCCGCGGGTTCACCGAGGAGGAGGTGCCGGCGCTGGCCGAGCTCGCCCGCCGCAAGCCCTACGTCGTGCGGTTCATCGAGTTCATGCCGCTCGACGCCGAGGAGCGATGGTCGGGCGACGACGTCCTCACCGGCGCCGAGATCCGCGCGCTGATCGAGGAACGCTGGCCGCTCGAGGAGACCCCGGCGAAACCGTCCTCCACCGCCCGCCGCTTCCGCTTCGCCGACGGCGCCGGGGAGATCGGGTTCGTGAACCCGGTCTCCGAGCCGTTCTGCTCGTCGTGCGACCGGATCCGGCTCACGGCGGACGGGCAGCTCAGGACCTGTCTCTTCTCGCGGCGAGAATGGGATCTGAAGACGCCGCTCCGAGACGGCGCCTCGGACGCCGAGCTCGGCGAGCTGATCCGCTGGGCGGTGGCGCACAAGGAGCTGAAGCACAAGATCAACGACCCGGGCTTCGTCCGGGCCTCGCGGTCGATGTCGCAGATCGGCGGCTGATTGGTCCCCGAGCGGTGGATTAGCCGCGCGCCGAGCCTCGTTCTAGACTTTCAGTGATGGGCTCTCTCGCCGCCGAGCGCCACCAGCTGCTTCCGCGCGGGTGGCGTGACCTCATGCTCCAGCTCGGCATCTGGTTCGGGTTCATTCTCGCCTACCAGATTCCGCGCGGAATCGCCGACCGCAGCCCCGCGGTCGCGTTCCACAACGGGCGCGAGGTGATCGACTTCGAGTCGCGCGCCACCGGCCTCTGGGAGCTGACGCTGCAAAGCTGGACGGAGTCATCCCAGGTGCTCGGCCTGATGGTCTCGTGGACCTACTGGGTGTCGCAGTTCGGAATCGTCGGGCTCGCGCTGCTGTGGGTCTACCTGCGGCGCTACGAGCACTTCATCCGATTCCGCAACGTGATCATCCTCGCCAACCTGCTCGGGCTGGTCGGCTACGCGCTCGCGCCGACGGCTCCGCCGCGGATGTTCCCGGAGCTCGGCTTCACCGACACGCTCGCCAGCCTCGGGACGCCGAACCACGGCTCCTGGCTCGTCGAGCTCACTGCGAACCCCTACGCGGCGATGCCTAGCCTGCATGCCGCCGACTCGCTCCTCGTCGGCGTCGTCCTCGCCTACCTCGTGCGGCCGCTCTGGCTCAAGGTGCTCTGGCTGCTGTGGCCGGCCTGGGTCTGGTTCGCCGTCATGGCGACCGCGAACCACTTCTGGCTCGACATCCTCGGCGGGATCCTCGTCGCGAGCATCGCAGCGGCGATCGTCTACCGGCGCCCGCTGCGGCAGGCGCTGAGCCCGGCACCGGCCTAGCGCTCGTGGCGCGCGACAGCGCGGCTGCCCGCCTCAAGGACGGGTACACGACCGGAGCGCGCAGGGTCGCGACACGTGCGATCGGTGGCCTTGCCCGCACGCGGGTCACGCCCGACTTCCTCACCGCCCTCGGACTCACGATCTGCGGGCTCGCGGCGGTCGCCGTGTACTTCGAGTACCGAAACGAGATCCTCTGGTACTGGACGGGCGCGATCCTCTTCTGGGGCGGCTCGCTGCTCGACATCCTCGACGGCGCGCTCGCACGCCAGAGCGGGAAAGGGACGCCGTTCGGCGCCTTCCTGGACTCGACCACCGACCGCCTCGGCGAGGCCGCGATGCTCGCCTCGATCGGCCTCGTCTTCGCCCGCCACGGCGACGAGTTCGCGCTCGGCGCGGTCTTCGCCGCGATGGCTGGCTCGTTCCTCGTCAGCTACACGCGGGCCCGGGCCGAGGCGCTGGGGCTCAAGGGGGACGTCGGCATCGGAAGCCGCGCCGAGCGCGTGTTCGTGATCGTCACCGGGCTCTTCCTCGCCCCGTGGGGCCTGCTGCCGTGGGCCGTTTACGTCCTGAACGTCACCGCCTGGATCACGGTCGTGCAGCGGATCCTTTCAGTCCGGCGGCAGCTGAAGCAGTTCTAAGGTACTCTTGCTAGCACTTGAGTGCTAGCAGGAGTGAAGTGCTTGTCCGGATGCCGGACGAGCTCAAGGAGGCGCTCGCCGCGGAGGCCGCACGAGCGGGAGCGAGCCTCAACGACGTCGCGGTGGGCATCCTCGCCTCTCGCTTCGCCGTCCCCTTCGAGCCGAGCGGACGCAAGGGCGCGCCGCCGAAGGGGAAGGGCGACGTCCTGCTGCGCATGCCGCCGGCGCTCAAGCAGAAGCTGCAGACTCGCGCCGCGGAGCGCGGCCGCAGTCTCAACGACCTGATCGTGGAGATCCTGGGCGAGCGGCTCGGCCTTGCCGCGCCCAGCAAGAGAAAGGAACGCATGTCAGCAACGAACGGCAGCTCCCCCCGGAGCGAGGACAAGGTGCGCGTCGCGATCATCGGCGTCGGCAACTGCGCCAACTCGCTCGTCCAGGGGGTCGAGTACTACAAGGACGCGCCCGAGGACCAGTTCGTCCCCGGCCTGATGCACGTCAACCTCGGCGGGTACCACGTCCGCGACATCGAGTTCACCGCCGCCTTCGATGTCACGACGGACAAGGTCGGCAAGGATCTGTCGGAGGCGATCTGGGCTCAGCCGAACGACACGTACCGCTTCGCCGAGGTTCCGAAGCTCGGCGTGAAGGTCTCGCGCGGGATGACCCACGACGGTATCGGCAAGTACCTCTCCGAGGTCGTCGACAAGGCGCCGGGAGACACCGACGACATCGTGCGGATCCTCAAGGAGACGGAGACCGACGTCGTCGTCAACTTCCTCCCCGTGGGCTCGGAGGACGCGACGAAGTGGTACGCGGAGCAGATCCTGAACGCCGGCTGCGCGATGGTGAACTGCATGCCGGTCTTCATCGCGAAGGGCGGCTACTTTCAGAAGCAGTTCGAGGAGCGCGGGCTGCCGATCATCGGCGACGACATCAAGTCGCAGGTCGGCGCGACGATCACCCACCGGGTGCTGACGCAGATCTTCAAGGATCGCGGCGTGCGCCTCGACCGCACGATGCAGCTGAACGTCGGGGGCAACTCCGACTTCCTGAACATGCTCGAGCGCGACCGCCTCGAGTCAAAGAAGATCTCGAAGACGAACGCGGTCACCTCGGTGCTCGACTACGACCTGGGCGAGCAGAACGTTCACGTCGGCCCCTCGGACTACGTCCCGTGGCTCACGGACCGCAAGTGGGCGTACATCCGCATGGAGGGGACGACGTTCGGGAACGTCCCGCTGAACCTGGAGCTGAAGCTAGAGGTCTGGGACTCGCCGAACTCCGCAGGGATCACGATCGACGCGGTTCGCCTTGCCAAGCTGGCGTTGTTGAACGGGATCTCGGGCGCACTCGAGGCGCCGAGCGCCTACCTGATGAAGTCGCCGCCGAAGCAGATTCCGGATGCCGAGGCGCACGAGCTCGTCGAGCGCTTCATCTCGCAGAATGCGCGCAAGCCGGCGCGCGCGAAGGCTGCAGCGCAGGCCTAGCCCCCAAACGCCGAGGGCCGGCGGCTGCCGGCCCTCGGCTGATGGTCCTGGCCGCGCCGGTCGCCTGAAAACCGGGCGGTAGACTCGGCCTCCGTGGCGCTTCGGATCTGCCTCGTCACGCCCTTTGCCTGGTCGCAGCCACACGACGTAAACGAGCACGTCGCCGGCGCCGCCGGCGCCCTGCGCGACCTCGGGCACGACGTGAGCGTGCTGGCGCCCTCGAACCGAGCCGCGGATCTGCTCGCCGGGCGGCGCGCTCTCCTCGACGGCGTTGCACAGGACGTGATCGCGCTCGGTCCTGCGCTCCCCATCTCGCGCCGCAGCCGGATCGGATTGCCGGTCGGTGTCCGCGCGAACCTCTCGCTCGCGCTCGCGCGGGGCGATTTCGACGTCGTCCACGGGTTTGAGCCCGGCCTGCCGAGCCTGTCGTACCTCGCTCTCCGGGACTCCCACTCACTCGCCGTCGCGACGTTCTTCGCGCCGGAGCGCCTCGGCTATCCGCCGGGAAAGGCGCAACGGAAGCGGCTGCTGGGCCGGATCGATGCGCTCCTCGCCACCTCCGATGCGGCGGCCGAGGCGGCGGCGCTCCGCTTTCCGGGCGAGTACCGGCAAGTGCCGCTCGGGTTCGACCCAGAGGTCTTCGCTCCCGGCCCGAAGCGGGAGCTCGTCGTCTGCGAATGGCGAACCGGAGAGCGTCCGCTCACGAGGGCTGTGGTCTCGGTGCTCAAGGAGTTTCCGAGGTGGGAGCTCGTCCTGCTGCGGACGAAGCGGCTCTCGGGCCGCCCGTCGATCCCGCCGTCAGTGCGGGGTCGGGTTCACGTGCGAACTGCGCTCTCCGGCCCGGTGCGGGCACCGCTCTTGAACGAGGCTGCGATCTTCGTCCCCGCCCTCGACGGGCTTCCCCGAGTCCGGTTGGAGGCCGAGGCTGCCGGCGCCGCGATCGCTGCTCCGCCCGGAGTGCTGGAGCAGCCCGCCCTGGCCGCGGCCGCCTTCGGACGGTTGGCGGAGAACGACGACCTCCGTGCCGCCGAGCAGGCCGCAGCGCGCGAGGCGGCCTCGGGGCAGAGCTTTGCCGACCTCGGGCGTGAGCTCGACGAGCTCTACGGGCGCCTCGGCGGGCGGCGCCGAATCAGAAGCCGTGTCTCCGACCCGCTCGCCGGTCGGCCCTGGATCGACTGCGACCTCCATCTGCACACGTCCTGGTCGAGCGACTGTCTCGTCGAGCCGGCCGACCTCGTCGACCATGCGGAAGCGATCGGCCTCGGCGCGATCGCCGTCACCGATCACAACGAGTTCGGCGGCGCGCTCGAGGCGGTCGACCTCGCGCGCGACCGTGGCGTCACGGTGATTCCGGGCGAGGAGGTCAAGACCGACGGCCAGGGCGAGGTGATCGGCCTTTTCCTCGACGGCAAGATCGAGCGTGGCATGTCGTTCGCCGACACGATCGCCGCGATCCGCGAGCAGAACGGGCTCGTCTACCTCCCCCACCCCTTCGACCGCATGCACGCGATCCCCGACGCGGCCACGCTCCACCGGCACCTGGCCGACATCGACGTGTTCGAGGTCTACAACGCGCGCCTCCTGCTCGAGCAGTACAACGACGAGGCGCTGCGCTTCGCCCGCAAGTACAACCTCACAATGGGCGCAGGCTCCGACGGCCACGTCCTCCAGGGCGTCGGCACCGGACGGGTGCGGATGCGCGCGTTCGACGGCCCCGAGGAGTTCCTGGTCAGCCTGCGCACCGCCGAGGTGCTGCGCCGTCCCCGATCGCTCGCCTACCTCCAGGCGCTCAAGTGGACGGCGCAAGTCAAGGAAAGAGTCCGCTAGAGGAGAACCCAGTCCGTGCCGCCCTTGAGCCCAGTGACGGACGAAATCCACGAGCGCTATCTCCAGAAGGCGATCACCGAGATCAACGAGCTCGGCGACGAGATCACGCGGTCCGACGAGTCCCGCGTTCCGGCGCTCGGGTCGGGCCATCCGCTGGCCGACATCATGCTCCTCAAGTTCCGGCCGCAGCAGTCGGAGATCCAGGAGGGCGTGGCGTTCTACGGCCGCGCGGGCCAGGCGATCCTCAAGTCCCTTCAGCGCCTCCACGTTGACCCGATGGCCGTCTACGGGACCAACTGCTTCAAGTTCGACGGCGGCGACGAGGAACAGGCGGCCGCGTGGCTCACGCGCGAGGTGCACATCGTCCAGCCGAAGCTCGTGGTCGTCATGGGCGAGGACGCTCTCGGCTTCCTGAACGGCCTCGCATTCCCGCTCGCCGCGCAGCTCGAGACGACCGTTGGTGAGCTCCAGCAGTGGACGCCGACGGTCGAGGCACTCTACGTCCCCGACATCGACGCCTCGCTCGACGAGCAGGCCTCGAAGACACGCTTTTGGCGCGCGCTGAAGGCGCTCGGCCCATGGTGGGCCGAGCTTCCGCCGTACTAACCCCTCGGGCGGGCGCGTTCGCGCTGCTCGCCATTGCGCTCGGGGTCTACTACGCCGTCGTCGACGAGCTCGGCGATTTGCCGAAGTGGTGGGAACTCGCGTTCCTCGCCGTTTGCCTGATCCCCGCCGTGTTCGGGCTTGTCTGGCTGGCGTTGCCGTGGCGGCGCTACCTGCGGCTCCCGCTCGCGGCCGCCGTGCTGATCGGGGTGACGGTGCTGCTCGAGCTCGCGGGGCTGGACGCGCTCGCGAACTTCTCGAAGCTCGCGCTGATGACAGTGCTTGCCTGGTGGTTCCTCTCGTTCTTCGAGAGCGTGCTCTGGGTCGCGCTCGTCGCGCTCGTGATCCCGTTGGTGGACTCGTTCTCCGTCTGGCGCGGGCCGACGAAGCACATCGTGGAGGAGCAGCCGCAGGTCTTCGACGTCTTCTCGTTCGCCTTTCCCTCGCCGGGCGGGTTCAACTCGGCCCACCTCGGGCTGCCAGACCTGATGTTCTTCGCGCTCTTCCTCGCCGCGGCCGACCGCTGGCGGCTGCGGGTCGGCTGGACCTGGCTTGCGATGACGATCTCCCTGGGCGCGACGATGTGGCTCGCCGTCGGCTGGGGTGTGGCGGGCCTCCCCGCCCTCCCCGGCATCGCCTTCGGCTTCCTGATCCCGAACGCGGATCTCCTGTGGCGCGAGTACCAACGCTGGCGCCGGGACCGCCCAAGTAACAACTTGTTACAGGGACAGGGCGGCGAGCAGAACGGCTCGGGAAGCCGCGAGGCGGCCCGCAAGTAACAAGTTGTTACGAGCCTTCGCGCTCGAGCAACGAGACGCTCTCGACGTGAGGCGTGTGCGGGAACATGTCGACCGGGCGGACGCGTCGTAGGTCATAGCCCCAGTCGGTCTTCAGCTCCTTGACGTTGCCCGCGAGGGTCGTCGGGTTGCACGAGACGTAGACGATCCGCGGCGCGCCGATCCCGCCGAGGCGCCGAACCGCCTTCTTCGAGAGCCCGGCGCGCGGCGGGTCGACCACGACCACGTCGGGCGCGCCCGACCGGTCGAGCAGCTCTTCGATCGCCTGACCGACGTCGCCGGCGTAGAACGCCGCGTTCGCGATCACGTTCAGGTCGGCGTTCTCGAGCGCGCAGGCGACGGACTCCTCCGAGATGTCGATGCCCCACACGGTTAGGGCGTTCCGCGCCATCGCGAGGCCGATCGTGCCGATCCCGCAGTAGAGGTCCCAGACGGTCTCGTCCCCAGTCAGCCCGGCGTAGTCGACGGCGAGCTCGTACAGGCGCTCCGCCATCGTCGTGTTCGTCTGGAGGAACGCCGTCGGGCGGATCCGGTAGCGCTGCCCGAGCAGCTCCTCCTCAATCGCCTCCTCGCCCCAGAGGAGCGTCGTCGGCAGATTGGTCACCTCGGCGGGCGTCTCGTTGATCGCGTGGTGGATCGAGCGAACCTCGGGGAAGCGCCTGAGCGTCGCAACGAGGCCGTCGGCGTCGTGCAGGGGCCCAGGCGCGGTCACGAGCTGGACGAGCACCTGGCCGGTGTTACGACCCTCGCGGTAGACGAGATGCCGCAGGTAGCCGGTCTGCTCGGCCTGGTCGAAGGCCGACAGCCCCGCCTCCCGCGCCCACTCGCGCACCGCCAGCCGCACAGCGTTGCCGAGATCGGTCGTCAGCCAGCAGCGTTCGATGTCGAGCACCTCGTCCCAGCGGCCCGCCCGATGAAAACCCAGCCCCGGCCCGTCGGGCGTGGCCGTCCAGGAGTACTCGAGCTTGTTGCGGTAGTGGAAGATCGACTCGGCCGGGACGATCTCCTCCAGCGGCGGCTCGGCGATCCCGCCGATCCGCACCAGGGCATCCCGCACCTGGCCGGCCTTCGACTCCAGCTGCGCCTCGTAGGCGAGGTCCTGGAACCGGCAGCCGCCGCACGCCGGATAGTGCTCGCAGGGAGCGTCGACTCGCAGCGGGCTCGGATCGAGCACCTCGACCGCGACCGCCTCGGCGTGACGGCGCTGCACCTTCGTCACCCGCGCGCGGACGGTGTCGCCGGGAAGCCCGCGCCGCACGAACACGACAAAGCCGTTCAGCCGCGCGACACCGTTCCCGCCGAATGCGAGCGACTCAACGGAGAGGTCGATTTCCTGGTCCCGGCTGACCGGTGCGGCCATCGGGCCAGCCTAGCGCCGGGCTACCCTCGAATACCCATGCGCATCTGCTCCCTCCTGCCGAGCGCCACCGAGATCGTCGGGCACCTCGGCCTCGCCGACTCGCTGGTCGCGGTCTCGGAGGAGTGCGATTGGCCCGAAGGCGTCGACAGGCTCCCGGTCGTCACGGCCTCGCGCGTCGACCCGGCCGAGCTGACCAGCCTGCAGATCGACGCGGCGGTCCGAACCGCGCTCGAGGACGGAAGCTCGCTCTACACGCTGGACGAGGGGCTGCTCGCGGAGCTCGCGCCCGACCTGATCCTGACGCAGGACCTCTGCACCGTCTGCGCCGTCTCGGGCGACGAGGTCGCGACGCTGTGCCCCGTCGGCGCCCAGGTGGTCTCCCTCAACCCGACGACGCTGGAGGAGATCGCCGAGTGCGTGGAGACTTTGGCGCGCCGGCTGGCCGTCCCCGAGCGAGGCGCGGAGGTCGCAAAGGAGATGCGCAAGCGCATCTCCGAGATCCGCGACAGCGTCGCCGGCCGACCTCGGCGGAGGATCTTCGTCGCCGAGTGGCTCGAGCCGCCGTTCGCCGCCGGACACTGGGTGCCGGAGATGGTCGAAGCCGCCGGCGGCCTCGACGTCCTGGGGCGCGCCGGGAGACCGTCCTTTTCCGTCACCTGGGAGGACGTCCGCCTTACCGCGCCGGAGCTTGTGGTCGTCGCCGCATGCGGCTTCGACGCGAACCGTGCCGCGGCCGAGGCGGACGGGACCGATTTTCCGGCACCCGCGATCGCGGTCGACGCGAACGCGTACTACTCCCGGCCGGCACCACGGGTCGTCGAGGGGATTGCGCAGCTCGCCTTCCTCCTCCACCCCGAAGCCGTTGCCGACCCGGGGCTTCCCGCGATTCAGCTGATGTCGCGCCAGACAGCCGACGCCGCACCGAGCACGGCCGCGCCGAGGGCGTAGGCGGCTGCGAGCAGGCCGGCCGTCCAGAGCCCGAACGAGAACTGCGTGGCCTCGGTGGCATCCTCCGCCGACACCTGATGTCCGGTCAGGCGGTCGATCACCGCGCCCGGCAGATAGTCGGCGAAGTGGTCGAAGCGGACGCCGATCAGCGGCTCGACGACGAGAAACCAGACGAATGAGCTCAC
>DATDKA010000086.1:0-13001 GCA_036520235.1 Gaiellaceae bacterium | reverse complement strand
CGCTGTGTCGTCCCGAGGCTGCGCGGAAAGACCCTCGCGACGGCACGCGTGGAGCTCGCCCGTGCGCACTGCAGGCTCGGCAAGGTGACCCGCGCCTACTCGCCGTCGGTCCGCCGCGGCCGCGTGATCCGGCAGGCGCCGCTGGCCGGCGCCCGCAGCCTCGGCGGCGCGCGGGTCTCGGTCGTCCTGAGCCGCGGAAAGCGGAAGCGCTAGCCCGAGCTCCTCGCTACGCGACCGGAGCTCCCGTAGGACCGGGCCGAGCGACTGCCCACCGCGGAGCGTCGGCTCGAACAGATCGCCGTGCCGGTCGATGCGCTCGAGCGCCTCGCGCATGCCGAAGTCCCGGGGCCGGACCTTCTCGCCGAGCTCCTCCCAACGGAGCGGCGTCGAGACCGGTGCGCCCGGCTTGGGTCGCACGGAATAGACAGACGCGATCGTCTTGCCGTGTCCGTTCTGCCGGTGGTCGAGGAGCACACCGCGCCGCTTGCGCTTCAGCCACTCGGTCGTCACGAGGCCCGGATTCGCCTGCTCGAGCTCGCGCGACACCCGCTCGGCGAACTCGTACGTCTCGGGGAAGGACGAGCGGCGTGTGATCGGGACGAGCACGTGGATTCCGTCGGCGCCGCTCGTCTTCACGTACGAGCGGAGCTCCAGCCGCTCCACCGCCTCCCGCACGAGATGGGCGACCTTGATCGCCTGCGCGAACCCGTTGCGCGACTCCGGCGGGTCGAGGTCGAAGACGACGTAATCGGGCCGCTCGGGCCGGTCGACCCGGGAGTACCACGCGTTCATGTCGACGCAGTTCATCTGCACCATCCAGACCGCGGCAGCCGGCTCGTTCACGAGGGTGAAGTCAACGAGCCGGGGCCCGCCTTCACGCGGCAGGGTTCGGAACTGACGCGTCGGGAGCCAGGAAGGCTTTCCCTTCGGAGCCTGCTTGTGGAAGTAGGGCCGGCCGCGAATCCCGTCCGGGTAGCGCTTGAGCGTGAACGGCCGGTCGCGAAGATGCGGGATGAGCGTCGGGCCGACCTCCGCGTAGTACTCGGCAAGTTTCCCTTTGGTCACACCATCGCCCGGGAAGAGCACCTTCGCCGGGCTGGTCAGCCGCACACGACGGCGGCCGACTCGCAGCTCCTCGGCCTTAGCCAACTCCTGCGAGGAGGAAGGCGCGGTTTTCCTTCAGCATCTCTCGCGCGATCACGAGCCGCTGGATCTGGTTCGTCCCCTCGTAGAGCTGCGTGATCTTGGCGTCGCGCATCATCCGCTCGACGGGGTACTCCTGCATGTAGCCGTAGCCGCCGAGGATCTGAACCGCGTCGGTGGTGACGTCCATCGCGACGTCGGTGCAGTAGAGCTTCGTCATCGCGCTGATCTTCGTGAGCTCCGAGCCGTTCGCGTCCTCATCGATCAGCTGACCGCACTTGTAGAGCAGTAGCCGGGCGGCCTCGCACTTCGTCTCCATGTCGGCGAGCATCGCCGCGATCATCTGGTGCTCGGCGATCGCCTTGCCCATCGTCTCGCGATCCTTCGCGTACTCGAGCGCGTAGTCCGTCGCGCCCTGGGCGAGGCCGAGCCCTTGCGCGCCGATCCCCGGGCGTGAGCGGTCGAGAATCTGCATCGCGATCTTGAAGCCCTCCCCCTCCTCGCCGAGGAGATTGTCCGCCGGAACGCGGAGGTCGTTGAAGAAGAGCTCGCCGGTGGTCGAGCCCTTGATCCCCATCTTCGGCTCGATCCGGCCTACCTCGAACCCCGAAAAGCTCTTTTCCACAAGGAACGCGGAGATTCCGTCGTGGCCGAGGGTCGGGTCGGTTTTCGCGAAAACGGTGTAGAGATCGGCGACGCCCGCATTCGTGATGAAGCGCTTGGAGCCGTTGATGACGTACTCGTCGCCCTCGAGGCGCGCCTCCGAGCGCATCGCGGCGGAGTCCGAGCCGGAGCCGGGCTCGGTCAGCGCGTAGGCGGCGAGCCACTCGCCGGAGGCGAGCCGTGGCAGATACCGCTCCTTCTGCTCGTCCGTGCCGGCGAGCTTCACGCCGAGCGATCCGAGCTCCTGGACGGCGAGGATCAACCCGCTCGTGGCGCAAACCTTCGAGACCTCCTCGACCGCAACGAGCGTCATCAGCGCCGAGGCGCCGAGGCCGCCGTACTCCTCGTCGTACATCACGCCGAAGATCCCGTGCTCGCGGAAGAGCTCGACGACGTCCCAGGGGAACTCCGCGGATTTGTCGATCTCGGCGGCGCGCGGCGCGATGCGCTCGCGCGCCAGCTCGCGGATCAGGTCGCGGACCTCGCGCTGCTCGGGGCTGAGCGGGTCGGTCGCCATGGGTCGAAATCCTAGTTCTCGCCTGGTAGGTTCCGCTCGTGGCGAAGCGGATCCTTCTCGCCGCAGCGATCATGGCGCTCGCGGTGACCTCGTTCGCGGCGGCCGGCGGCCACGGCTACGCCTGGCAGCTGACGCCGACCGGCTCCACGGCCCAGTTCCGTGGGCTTTCTGCAGTGAGCAGAAACACGGCCTGGGTGAGCGGGACCCTCGGGACCGTGCTCCGCACCACCAACCGAGGCGCGACCTGGCAGTCGGTCGGGCCGCCGGGGACTCAGGCCCTCCAGTTCCGCGACATCGAGGCGTTCAACGCCAACACGGCCGTGATCATGTCCATCGGCAACACGCCGGACGCGTTCAGGATCTACCGCACGACGAACGGCGGCCAGACGTGGACGCAGACGTTCCAGAACACGGAGCCGACAGCGTTCTACGACTGCATGGCGTTCTTCGACAAGCACCGCGGCCTGGCTCTGTCGGATCCGGTCAACGGGCGCTTCCGGATCCTGGCCACGAGCGACGGCGGCCAGAGCTGGCACATCGTCAACGCCGATATGCCACCGGCCCTGCCCGCGGAGTTCGCCTTCGCTGCGAGCGGCCAGTGCATCACGACCGCCGGCGGCCGCGATGCGTGGTTCGGGACGGGCGGCGATGCCGTAGCTCGCGTCTTCCACTCGAGCGACCGCGGGCAGACGTGGGAGGTGCACGCAACGCCGGTGCACAGCGGGCCGAGCGCCGGGATCTTTGCGCTTGCCTTCCGCGATCCGCGACACGGGCTCGCCGCCGGCGGAGACTTCCTCCTGCCGACGGCCTCACCCGACGCGCTTGCGCTCAGCAACGACGGCGGCGACACCTGGAGCCTCGTCCCGAACGCGCCGAACCAGTACCGCTCCGGCGCGCACTGGGTCACCGGCACCGACGCGATCATCGTGGGCCCGTCCGGCAGCGACGCCAGCTTCGACAAGGGGCGCACCTGGCGGCGCTTCGACAACGGCAGCTTCGATACCGTCGACTGCGCCGGCGGACACGCCTGCTGGGCATCGGGCGAGCAGGGCCGCGTCGCCTACCTCCTCCGCACGAAGCACTAGAGCGTCCGGATCAGCGCTCGCAGCTCATCGCCCGGGCAGGCCGTGGCGAAGAAGTCCGAGTGCGGCCGGATCCGGCGTGCGCCCGGGTAGCGGCGGCGGTACTCGCGGACGAGAGCCGTGAGCGTCCGAAATGCCTGCGGGGTGATGTCGGCACGCCCGGCCGAGTCGTTGCCAAGGAAGCAGATCGCGAGGTACGCGTCGTTCGCGGCAGCCGTCCCGTTCGCTGCGGACCTCACACCGAAGCCGCGGCCCGCGAAGACGAATCCGTGACGGCAGAACACGTGGTTGTAGGCGATGTCGAGCCAGCCCTGTCCGTCCATGTGGAAGTCCTGGATCGCACGGATCCGTCCAGCGCAGTTCGCGTGGAGCCGCTGCTCGTCGGCGTTCATGCCGGTGTAATGCACGGCCACGCCGCGTAGCTCGTCCGTCGCGACCCTCGGCCGCCCCTTCGCGGGCCGCGCGCCCCACGCGCGGCGGGCGACGATCCTCAGCCCAGGTCGCTGGGGAGCTCGCGCCGTGTGAGGTCCTCGGTCGTCGGCCCCTCGATCATGCGGCCGTCACCCGCATAGCGCGAACCATGACACGGACAGTCCCAGCTTCGCTCGGCCGGATTCCAGTGGACGAGGCAGTAGAGGTGCCGGCAGACCGGCGACAGGCCGTGGAGCGCGCCCTGCTCATCGCGATAGACAGCCGTCTTCCGGCCACGAACGCGAACGAGGGCGCCCTCGCCCGGCGCGAGCCCCTCGACGGTGTCGCGATCCGCACGTGAGAGCCGGTCGAGGACGAAGTGCATGCCGGCGGAGGCGTTCTCCTTGACGAAGCTGCCGAGGCCGGACCGGCGTACGAGCCGTTTCGAGTCGAAGAGCTCGGCCCACGAGTTCTCCCTGCCGAGGATGGCGTCCGTGAGGATCATCGCGGCGGCGGTCCCGTTCGTCATGCCCCACTTGTTGAACGCGGTCGCGACGTGGACGTGCTCGGACCCGCGCTGGAGCCGCCCGACGTACGGCACCTGGTCGTGCGGCATGTAGTCCTGAGTCGACCAGCGGAACTCGACCTCGCCGGCACCCGGCCAGTGCTCGCGCAGGAACTCCTCGAGCTGGTCGTACCGGGCGGGCGTGTCCTCCTCGTCGGCGACCTTGTGACCGTTCCCGCCGACCTGGATCAGGACGCGGCCGTGGTCGCGGAGCGTCCGGACCGAGCGTGTGGGCGTGCCGGCGTTGATGTACATCCCCTCCGGGTCGGCCGCGCCGCCGATCGGCGCTGCGACCGCGTAGCTGCGATGCGGGTAGGCCTTCGCGAAGTAGAGGCCGCGGTCGAGGAACGGGAGGTGGGTGGCGAGGATCACGTCGCCGGCGCGCAGCACCCCCCGATCCGTCTCGACCTCGCACGGCTCGCCCTGCTTCACGCCCGTCACGCGGGTCCATTCGAAGACGTGGCTGCCGTTGCCCGGAATCGACTCGGCCAAGGCGAGCAGGTACTTGCGGGGGTGGAACTGCGCCTGGTGGTCGAGCTTCAGCGCCGCCGCGACGGGAAACGGAAGCGGCGTCTCGTCCACGAGCGTCGTGGCGAGGCCTGCCTGCCGCTCGACCTCCGCCTCCTGTCGTAGCTGGGCGACCTCCTCCTGCGACTCCGCGTAGACGTAGTTCGCCCTCCGCTCGAAGTCGCAGTCGATCCCCTCCTCGTCGGCGAACTGCGCCATCCGCTCCAGCGCCGCCTGGTTCGCCTGCGCGTACGTGCGCGCCCCGTCCTCGCCGAAGCCCTTGCGGATCTTGGAGTAGCCGGAGCCGTGGCCGGCGGTGACCTTGGCGGTCGTGTAGCCGGTCGCGCCTTCGACGATGCGCTTCGCTTCGATCAGCGCGACCGACTTGCCC
This sequence comes from Gaiellaceae bacterium, assembly GCA_036520235.1. Classification (GTDB taxonomy): domain Bacteria; phylum Actinomycetota; class Thermoleophilia; order Gaiellales; family Gaiellaceae; genus JACDAN01. The sequence continues at coordinate 7,722 of DATDKA010000086.1, read as the reverse complement.
GCGCGCTTGAGCAGCACCGCCGCGGTCACGCCGGTGATGCCCGCGCCGACCACTGCGACGTCGACGGCCGTGCCGTCGGCGAGGGGCGGATAGTCGGTCTGCGGCGTGGTCGCGATCCAGAAGGAGGGCCCGCCGTGGCTCATATCCTTGGCGAATGCTTCTCCACAGCGGCACGATTCGAACCCTCGAGCCCTCGCTGCCGCAGACGTCCGCACTCGCCATCGCGGCCGATCGGATCGCGGGAGGCGTGGGAACGCACGAAACGGCTCTCCCAGGGCCGGAGCGCGTGGATCTCGGGGGCCGGTGCGTGCTGCCGGGTCTCAACGACGCCCACGTGCATTTCCCGACGTGGGCGGTTGCGCGCCGCGAGGTGAGGCTCGAGGGCGTGGCGTCCGTCAACGAGGCCGTGGCGCGTGTGCGGGACGGGCTCGACGCCGTTCAGCCGGGCGGCTGGCTGCGGGGTCGGGGCTGGCGGGACGCCGAGTGGGCGGCGCGTCCGACGAAGGAAGCCCTTGACGAGGTCACGGGCGAGATTCCCGTAGCGCTGCTCGCCCAGGATTCGCACTCGCTCTGGCTCAACTCGGCTGCCCTCTCCTCGGCGGCCGAGCTCGAGGTCGACGGCGGGGTCGTAGAGCGCGACGCGCGAGGCGAGGCGACGGGGGTGCTGCGCGAGGAAGCCTGCTGGAGGTTCCGCGACCGCCACATCCACATCCCGGACGAGGAGTACCTCGACGCGATGCGCGAGGGTCTCTCCGTGGCGGCCGCCCGGGGTGTCACTGCCGTGCACGACAAGGACGGCTGGATCGGCGCGCTTCGCCTCTGGCAGTCGCTCGACGCGGCGGATGCGCTCACGCTTCGGGTCTGGCAGTCGCTTCCCGCCGACCATGTGGACGAGCTCGAGTCGTTGAAAATGCGCGGTGGCCTTGGCAGCAACCTCCTCCGGGTGGGCTACCTGAAGGCGTTCATGGACGGGACGCTCGGCTCCCAGACGGCGCGGATGCTGGACGGCTCCGGGGTCGAGATCACGAGCCGCGAGGAGCTCGTGAGCATCGTCCGGCGTGCGGCCTACGGAGGGTGGCCGGTCGCGGTCCACGCGATCGGCGACCTGGCCAACCGCGAAGCGCTCGACGCCTTCGAGGAGACACGCGAGATCTGGCAGACCATGGGACTGCGGCAGCGAATCGAGCACGCCCAGCTGCTTGCGCCCGAGGATGTCGGCCGGTTCGCAGAGCTCGGCGTGGCCGCTTCCGTTCAGTTCAGCCATGCCACGTCGGACCGCGACTTAGCCGACCGCTTCTGGGCCGGCAAGACCGACGGCGCCTACGCCTACCGGTCACTGTGGGACTCGGGGACGCTCGTCGCCAACGGCTCCGACGCGCCGATCGAGGAACTCGATCCGTGGGCGGGAGTCGTCGCCGGCGTCCTCCGCACCCTGGACGACCGGCCGCCGTGGCACCCGGAGCAGGCCCTCGGCGTCGAGGAGGCGGTCGTCGCAACCTGCGTCAACCCGCCGTGGCTCGCGTACGACGAGCGCAGGCGAGGGAAGCTCGTGCCGGGCTACCTCGCTGATCTCGTGGTGCTCGACCGCGATCCGCTGACGATCCCGCCGGAAGAGCTTCCGGAGGTTCAGGTGGTGGCGACGATGCTCGGCGGGCGCTGGGTGCACAACCCGCCACCCTGGGACTAGACGCTCCCAGCCATGGCCGCGTCGCCCGGCCTGCTCCTTGACGGGACCAGGTCCCGTTCGAAGCTCGGCATGTGCACGGCGTGGTTATCGCGTTGCGTGTCGCCGGGCCGCTCTTACGGGACCAGATCCCGTTAAGAGCCTGGCGGCTGCGCCGCGTGGTTGCCTGATGGCCGCCCCGTTACGGGACCAGGTCCGCGTTCAAATGTGTGCCGTAAGCGTCGCTGAAGTGTGACGCCGAGCCGAGCGAAGGCGTGGCTCAGCGGGCCGGGGCAGGGAGCCGCGCGAACGCGCGGTAGAGCTCCCGCGCGGCGTCCGCGGCCAGCTTGATGTGATCCACGCGCAGCCGCTCGTTCGGCGAGTGGATGTTCCCCTCGGGAAGGTCGAAGCCCGTGAGGACGATGGGGATGCCGCGCTCGGAGAGCGGAGGGACGATCGGGAGCGTCCCTCCCACTCGGATCAGCAGCGGCCGCGTCCCGATCACGCGCTCGAATGCATCAAGGGCAAGCTGGATCGCGGGCGCATCGGGGTCGACCATCCCGGCCTTCGCATCCGACCACCGTTCGACCTCGACGTCCGCGCCCTCCGGCGCTGCTTCTCGCAGGAGCCGCTGCATCACCGGGGCGATGTCGTCCGGATCCTGTCCCGGCGCGAGCCGGATCGAGACGTTCGCCTCGGCTGTCACGGGGAGGACGGTCTTCTGGAGCGTCGCCTCGCCGCCCTTGAAGCCATTAACCGTCACCGCCGGCTCTGCCCAGGTCCGCGTGTAGAACTCCGCCCCGGCCGCAGGGTTGTGCGGCCGCGCCCCGCCTTCCGCCAACATGTCGTCGCCGTGCGTCAGGCCCTCCCAGCCCTCGGCCTCTTCCGGTGACGGCGGCACAATTCCCGCCCGAAGCGGCTCCGGCAGCAGTCCGCTAGGCCCCGGCAGCACGGCCTGCAGCGTCTGCAGCAGCGCATCCGTCGCGCTCAGCGCGGCGCCGCCGAAGACGCCCGAGTGCAGGTCGCGATCACCGGTCTGAACCTTGACGTGGAAGTAGATCAGCCCGCGAGTCCCGGTATGGAAGACCGGCACGCCGGGCCGTAGCATCGCACTGTCGAAGATGACGGCCACGTCCGCCCCGCGCTCATCCTGCTCGATGAAGTCGACGACCCCGGTGCCGCCCGTCTCCTCCTCGCCGTCGCAGACGAACCGCACGTTGACCGGCAGCTCCCCGTCCGCGGCCAGGAGCGCCGCCGCCTTCAGTAGCGCGTACAGCTGGCCCTTGTCGTCCGCCGTTCCACGCCCGTAGAGCCAGCCGTCGCGCAGAGTTGGCTCGAACGGCGGCGACTCCCACTCCTCGAGCGGCGCCGGCGGCTGCACGTCGAAGTGGCCGTAGACGAGCACGGTCGGCGCCTCGTCCGCGCCGCCGGACGCCCGGAGCTCGCCGACGGCGAGCGGGAACGTCTTCGTCTCCACGAGCTCCGCTTCGCCGCCCGCGTCGCGGACGAAGTCACGGACCCACTCGGCGGCGCGACGCACATCGCCTTCGCGCTCGGCATCCGCGCTGATCGACGGGATCCGAAGGAGCTCGGAGAGCTCCTCCAGCCATGCTTGCTCGACCTCGGCCACAGCGGCCGGAGTCTAGATCAGGCGACGCGCAGCTTCTGCGAGTCCGCGAGCGCGCGGAGCTTCTTCAGGCTCTGGTTCTCGATCTGCCTGATCCGCTCGCGCGTGACCTGGAAGGTCCGCCCGACCTCGTCGAGCGTTCGCGGCTGCTCGCCGTTCAGCCCGTACCGAAGCTCGAGCACCCGCCGCTCGCGCTCGGACAGCGTCCCGAGGATCTTCGTCAGCGCCTCGCGGCGAAGGACGTCCTCGGCGAGCTCGTCCGGCAGCGGCGCCAGCTCGTCGGTGATGAAGTGCCCGAACTCGGACTCCTCGTCATCACCTACCGGCTTCTCGAGCGAGACCGGGGTCTGCGCACTGCGGCGGATCTGGTCGACCTCTTCGAGCGACAGGTCGAGCTCCTGCGCAATCTCCACCGAGCTCGGCTCACGACCGCGCTCGGCGCGGAGCTTGCGCTCCGTGCGCATGATCTTGTTCAGCTTCTCGACGACGTGGACGGGCATCCGGATCGTCCGCGCCTTGTCCGCGAGCGCCCGGGCGACCGCCTGCCGGATCCACCACGTCGCGTAGGTGGAGAACTTGAACCCCTTGCGGTGGTCGAACTTCTCGGTGGCGCGAACGAGGCCGATCGTCCCCTCCTGGATGAGATCCAGGAACGGGAGCCCCTGGTTTCGGTAGCGCTTCGCGATCGAGACGACCAGGCGCAGGTTGGCCTCGACCATCTCCTGCTTCGCCCGGTGGTCGCCGCGCTCGATGCGCTTGGCGAGCTCGATCTCCTGCGCTGCGGTGAGGAGGTCGACCTTCCCGATGTCCTTGAGGAAGAGCTGCAGGGCCTCCGTCGAGATCTCGCGCTCGGCGGCCGCCGCCTCGTCCCCGTCGTCCTGGTCCTCGGCCGACGCGTCGACGACCTCGATCTGCAGCTCATCCAGCCGGCTGTAGAACTCGTCCAGCTGGGTGGGCTCGATCTCCACCTCCTCGAGCGCCAGCGTCACGTCCTCCGCCGTCAGGCGCCCCGACTCCTGCGCGGCGGCGATGAGTGATTCAAAGACTCCCTCCGGACCTGCTCCCCGAACTGCGGTTGCTTCTCGCTCCACCGGCTCCCCTCGCTCCCCTCGTTCCGATCGTGCGATCAGGACCTGCCCGTTCGGCCTGCAGTCTTCCAGCGATGCCTTCCATCCGCCATAGGCCGAACGGCCCATTTTCCGGTTCATGCGGTCCTATCTTTCATTGCGGTTTTCGTACGTCTTCTAGACGGGTGAGCAGGCGGCGCGCTTCCCCGGCCAGAACAGACCCCTTGGCGCGGGTGGCGAGCGTCAGCTGCGGCTTCGCGTCGTCCGGCCGGCCGATCCAGAGCAGCAGCAGGCCGAGGTGGAAGCGGACCGAGGGCGACTGCGGGTAGCGGCGCGCGAGCGGCCCGAGCCGCGAGAAGGCGAGCGACGGGTTTGCCTTGTCGAAGCGGCCGACGGCATCCGCGACAAGCGCCTCGGGGTCGCGCGGCGCCAGGCGCGCCGCCGCTGCGTACTCCTGCCGCGCCGACGCCGGTCGCTCGATCCGCTGGAGGGCGAGCCCGTACAGGAGCTTCGCGTGGACGTCGCGTCGTCGGGCGGCGCGCTCGAGGGCCGCGAGCTGGCGGGCCGGATCGAGCCGAGCGATCGTTGGATCCGGCCTGAACCCGGGGATGAACGTCGGCAGCCCCGGGGCAAACTGTCGGTAGAGGAGGTCGTCGGCGCGGACGGCGTAGACGCTGTCCGGATCCTTGGCGCGAGCCTCGCGCCAGGCCGCGATCGCGCCGTCGCGATCGCCGCTCCAGAATCGCGCCAACCCGAGGTGGAAGAGGACGGCGCCGCTCGCCGGATGCTCGCGTGCGAGCTGCTCGAGCTCGGTCAGGCTGCCGTCCGGCCACGTGGCGAGGGAGCGTCCGATCTGGGCCTGCAGCGAGTCGTAGCTGGCGAGCACGCGGCCGCCCTCGGCCTCGTGCCCCGCGCGGAACAGCAGCCCGGCGCGGCGGAGTGCCTGCGCCTCCGAATCCTGGCGCACGCCGAGGTCGAGCACGTATGGCGGAACGCCGGACGGACGGTCTCCACCGCCGTCGGACCCGCCCACGAGCGCGGCTCCGATTCCCACGCCGACCGCCGCCGCAAGCGCGACCGCCGTGACGACGATGAACCGGGCGCGCCGCGACATTTCGGCCTCACGGTAGCCCGAACCCGCCTGGCTATCCTCATCACATGGCGACTCCCGTCGGCACGAGCGAGGTCAGAGCGGAAGAGGCACGCGAGCGGCTCGAAGGCTCCGACGCTCCGCTGCTGATCGACGTCCGCACCGACCGGGAGCGCCGAGTCGCCTCCATCCCCGGCTCGGTGCACCTGCCGATGAACGAGGTCGGGGCGCGGCTCGCCGAGGTGGCGCCGGACCCGAACCGCCCGATCATCACCTTTTGCGCGACCGGCGCCCGCTCCCTGCGCATCCTGCCCACCTTCGCCGCGCTCGGCTACGAGGACGCGGTCTCGATGAGCGGCGGAATCGTCGCGTGGCAGGCGCTCGGCTATCCGACGGAGTCCGCCACCGCGCTCGACGAGGAAAAGCTCGCCCGCTACAGCCGCCACCTCCTGATCCCCGAGGTCGGCGCCGAGGGCCAGCAGCGGCTGCTCCAGACGAGCATCCTGCTGATCGGCGCGGGCGGCCTCGGCTCACCGGCCGCGCTCTACCTGGCTGCGGCCGGCGTCGGGCGCATCGGCATCGTCGACGACGACCGCGTGGACGCCTCGAACCTCCAGCGCCAGGTCCTCCACTCGACGGAGGAGCTCGGCGAGAGCAAGGCTGAATCGGCGCGCCGCACGCTCGAGGACCTGAACCCGGACGTCACGGTCGTCACGTACGAGGAGCGCCTGACCTCCGAGAACGTCGACCGGATCCTCTCTGAGGGCTGGGAGCTCGTCGTGGACGGTGCGGACAACTTCCCGACCCGTTACCTGCTGAACGACGCCTCGGTCTGGCACCGGATCCCGGTCGTGCACGGCTCGATCTACCGGTTCGAGGGCCAGGTGACCGTCTTCAAGCCCTTCGAGGGGCCGTGCTACCGCTGCCTCTTTCCGCAGCCGCCGCCGCCCGAGCTGGCGCCGAGCTGCGCCGAGGGCGGCGTCCTAGGCGTGCTGCCCGGCGTGATCGGCTCGCTGCAGGCGAACGAGGCGCTGAAGCTCTCGCTCGAGATCGGCGAGCCGCTGATCGGCCGGCTGATGCTCTTCGACGCCCTCGCCGCCCGGTTTGACGAGGTCGCGGTGCGCCGCGACCCGAACTGCCCGGTCTGTGGGGAGCATCCGACGATCACCGACTACATCGACTACGTCGAGTTCTGTGGGATTCCCGGATCGTGACCGTCGTCCGGATTCCACCGACGCTCCGGGAGCAGACGCAGGGTCAGGCCACCCCAGAGGCGCGGGGCACGAACGTCCGTGAGTTGCTCGACGACCTCACGAGCCGCTTTCCGGCCCTGCGAGAACGGATCTACGAGGATGGCGGCCTGGCGAGCTTCGTCAACGTCTATGTAGGCGGCGAGGACGTCCGGACAAGGGAAGGCCTCGAAACGCCGGTTGCCGAGGGCGACACGGTGATCCTCCTGCCGGCCATGGCCGGTGGCCGCCTCGCCTCCTTTGCCGGCGAACGACCAGGGAACCGAGGGGACGTCGGCTCCGGCTCGTAGCGTCCTCGAGCTCGTCGGCCGAACGCCGCTCGTCGAGCTGACGCGGCTCTCGCCGGACGGCGTCCGGATCTACGCCAAGCTCGAAGGCCAGAACCCGACCGGCTCGATCAAGGACCGCGTCGCGCTGAAGATGATCGAGACGGCCGAGGCCTCCGGCGAGCTCGAGCCGGGGCGGGAGCTCCTCGAACCGACGAGCGGGAACACGGGGATCTCACTCGCGATGGTCGCTCGTGTGAAGGGCTACCCGCTGACGTGCGTCGTCCCGGAAAACGTGACCGAGGAGCGCCTCAGGCTCCTGCGCCTCTATGGGGCCGAGATCGTGCCGTCGCCCGGCGCCGAGGGCTCGAACGGCGCAGTGCGGAAGGCGCTCGAGGTCGCGGAGCGCGAGCCGAAGTACTTCATGCCGTTCCAGTACGCGAACGAGGCGAATCCTCAGGCGCACTACGAGGGGACCGGCGCCGAGCTCGTGGCCGAGCTCGATCGGATCGACGTCGCCGTCGCCGGCCTCGGAACCGGCGGCACCCTGATGGGCGTCGCGCGCCGCCTGCGCGAATCTTTCCCGGACGTCGTCGTCGCCGCGGCGGAGCCGCTGCCGGGCGATCCGGTGATGGGACTGCGTTCGCTCGAGGAGGGCTATGTTCCTCCGATCCTCGACGTCTTGCAGCTCGACCGGAAGCTGCTCGTCTCGAACGCCGAGGCGGTCGCGGGAATGCGCGCGCTGCTCGAGCGGGAGGC
>DATDKA010000085.1:0-4195 GCA_036520235.1 Gaiellaceae bacterium | reverse complement strand
CTTGGTCGGCGGCAGCCCCGTCGTAGCTCCCGACGTTGAAGGTGACGTCCTGCGTCGTGGACTCTCCGGCCGGAACGCCGAAGCGTGCGTAGTTCGCGCCGCGTGCGACGAAGGTCGGACCGCTCGGCAGGTGGTAGAGCTCGCCCGAGCCGCCCGCAACCCGAACCCCGATCCGGTGGACGTTCGCCGGCGGAGGAGCGGGTGGCGGCGGAGGTGGCGGTGGCGGTGGCGGAGGAGCCGGGGGCGGCGGCTGGGGCTGGGGCTGGGGCTGCGACGGGTTCGGCCGCGCCGGGCCCGCGTTGCCGGCGACGCGAAGCGTGCCGGTACGGACGCTCCGCGGCCTGCCCCTGGCGGTGCAGGTGAAGCGGTACGTCCTCCCTTGGGCGAGCCGTGCGCGCAGCGTTGCCGACTTCCTCGGCTTCACGAACGGGCTGCGCCGGCCGGCGATCGAGAACGAGCGCGCGCGCTTCCCGCTGTTTCGCAGCTTGAAGACCGCAAGACCGGCGCGCGGCCGCTTCGGCACCGCCGAGCAGGCGCTTTCGGACATGGTCACGCGCAGGAAGACAGGAGGGGCCGCGCCCTGCGCGAGGGCGTGCGCGGGCAGCGCAAGCGCGACGAGCGCAAGCGCCGCAGGCAGAGAGGGCGAGGTCCGCAGGCTCACATTCCTCCTAATTGGAAGGGTGAGAGCGTTCTCCGCTTCGGGTCTCCCTCAGTCGGGGGATCTCAACACGGGGTCGTCCAGTCGGTAGCGTTGCCCGCGACCACGCCGAGAGGAGCCGCCTTGGAAACCGCCGGAATCACCCCCGACCCGCGCCGCTGGCACGCCCTCGCGCTCGTCTGCGTCGCGTTCTTCATGGTCGTCCTCGACGTCGCGATCGTGAACGTCGCGCTGCCGTCGATTCAGACCGACCTGGGGATCTCGAACGAGACGCTGCAGTGGATCGTCACGGCGTACTCGCTCGCCTTCGGCGGGTTCCTCCTGCTCGGCGGCCGCGCCGCCGATCTTTTCGGCCGCCGGCGGGTGTTCATGACCGGCATGGCGATCTTCACCCTCGGCTCCCTCGCCTGCGCCCTCTCCTCGAGCGGGTCGGCGCTGATCCTCTTTCGCGCGGTCCAGGGGTTCGGCGGCGCGATCGTCTCCCCCGCCACGCTCGCGATCATCAGCACGGCGTTCCGCCACGGCGGCCCGGAGCGAAACAAGGCGTTCGGGATCTGGGGCGGCGTCGCAGGCAGCGGCGCCGCGGCGGGCGTGCTCCTCGGCGGCGTGCTCGTCGAATACCTCGGCTGGGAGTGGATCTTCCTCGTCAACGTCCCAGTCGGAATCGCAATCTTCGCCCTTGCCCCGTGGCTGATCCCCGAGTCACGCGTCGAGACGACCGACCGGCGCGTCGACCCCTTGGCCGCGGTGCTCGGGACTTCGGGCCTGGTTGCGTTCGTCTACGCGATGTCGAAGGCGCCCGACAAAGGCTGGACGTCGGCGCACACGATCGGCTTCACCGCCCTCGCGATCGCCCTGCTCGCGGTCTTCATCTGGCGAGAGCTGCGGACGGACGCGCCGCTCCTCCCACTCTGGATCTTCCGCCGCCGCCCCGTCGCCGTCGCGAACGCCGTCGGTCTGCTCCTCGGCGGCGCGCTTTTCGGCGGGTTCTTCCTGCTGACGCTCTACATGCAGAAGGTGCTCGGCTACTCACCGCTCCAGGCCGGCGTCGCCTTCCTCGCCACCGCGGGCACGACCATCCCGGCGGCCGCGATCTCTCAGGCGCTCGTGACGAGGGTCGGAGTCAAGCCGGTGATGGCCGCCGGCTGCTCGTTGCTTGCGTTCGCTTACCTCTGGTACACCCAGCTCCCGACCGAGGGCCACTTCTGGACGAACCTCTTCATCCCGTTCTTCGCCAGCGGCTTCGGCCTCGCGTTCGTGTTCATTCCGCTCTCGCTGTCGGCCCTGACGGTGGTGGAGGACGAGATCACGGGCATCTCGTCGGGCCTGCTGAACACGTCGCAGCAGATCGGCGGCGCGCTCGGCGTCGCGATCATGTCCACGATCGCGAACAGCCACAGCGAGACGCTGCTCAAGGAGGGGAACCCACTGCCTGACGCCCTGACCGGCGGGTTCAACTGGGCGTTTTGGATCCCCGCCGCCTTCATGGTCATGGGCGCGCTCGTCACGGTGTTCGCCCTCCGCAACCGGGATGTCCCGGTGCGGGAGGCGGCGGGCGCGGGAGCACCGGCCGCCTAGCTCGTCGGCGGGCGCTCGGGGAAGCGCGGCAGGCCGTCCGGCGGCAGGACGTCCCACGCCGCCCTCGAGCCGACCCACGAGTGGTACTGCGGCCTGATCCCGGGATCGCCGTCCAGCGCGCCCAGCCGCACCGACACCTCCGGCCCCTCCGGCCAGGTGCCGCCAAAGAGGCTCGAGCCGCAGACCGAGCAGAACGCCTTCACCGACGCACCCTCCGCCGGCCGGTAGTGGCGGACGAGCTCCTCGCCGTGCAGGAACCTGAACCCCTCCCGCGGCACCCGGCCCTGCGAGAGGCCGAACGTGCCGGAGTGGCGCCGGCAGTACGAGCAGTGGCAGTGGTTCGCGCGACGAAAGGGCGCGGTCAGCTCGAAGCGGACGCCGCCGCAGAGACAGCCGCCCTGCTGCGGTAGCTCCGGCTGCGGCTCGCCGCCGATCGCCCGCACGAGCAGATCGCCGAGCCGGTCGGCGAGCTCGCCGGTCGGATCGAGATCCGGGTCGAAGATCGTCACCTCGAGCCCGACTGCATTCCCCGACCAGAGCACCTCGTGGAGGAGCCGCTCGGCCGTTTCCCAGTCCAGTCCGTCGGGCTCTGGGCTGTCGACCGCCGGCATCAGCGACGCGTCCAGGGCGTCGACGTCGAAGTGCACCCAGTAGCGCCGGTCCGGCCAGGCCCCGTCGTCGGCGATCTTCATCCCGGCGTCGCGTAGCTCCTCCAGGTAGGGGTCCTCGTCGCGGATCCCGATCACCACGACGTCGTCGTCCCGGATCAGAGGACGCAGGCCGCCGAGGTCGGCGAGAGCATCGCCGCGCCCGGTGACGAGGGCAAGGTCCTCGCCGGCCACGGCGCCGACCCTCCGGGAGTTCCGCGGGTGCCGGAAGTCGCTGTGGGCGTCGATGTAGACGAGCCCGTAGCGGCCGCGTCGCCGGAGTGCCAGCGCGTTGCCGAGCAGGATCGAGCAGTCGCCGCCGAGGACGACCGGGAAGAGGCCGCGGTCGAGCGCGTCCTCCACGCGCGTCGCCAGCCTCAACGAGTACTCGGCGATCGCGGGCTCCCTCCCCCGCCCGGTCGGCTCGTACCGGGGCGGTGTCACGACGCCGCCGTCCTCCGCGCCCAGGCGGCCGACGAGCTCGCAGTCGCGCAGCGCGCCAGCGAGCTTGTACACGCCCGGCGCGACCCCCTCCTGCGGCGGCCGCAGACCGAGGTTCGACGGCGCGTCGATCACGATCAGGTCGCGCACGCTTCCTTCAACGCGAGAGCCGCCCTGAGGCTTCCTAGCGCAGGCGCCGCTCGAGGTACGCGGCGAGCCGAGTGAGCGGGAACGAGATCACGAAGAAGAGGAAGAAGACGAAGAGGTAGATCTCGAGCGCGTGCGAGTCGCCGCCCTCGATCGACAGCGTCGCCGGGTCGACCGTGGGTACGGCGAGGCGGTTGGCCGAGCGCTGCGCCGTCTCGAGCACCTCCGGCACGCCGATGATCGACGCGAGCGTGCTGTTCTGGATCACGCCGACGCAGAGCCCGACGAGCGGCGGCAGCAACCGACGGAAGGCCTGCGGAAGGATCACGTAGACGTGGCGTCCGACCCAGCCGAACCCGAGCGCGGCGGCTGCCTCGTGCTGCTCGCGCGGGATCGACTGAACCGCGCCGCGGGTGGCTTCCGCGATCTGCGCGCTCCCCCAGAGCGCGAGCCCGAGGATCGCCGCTCTCATCGGATCGAGGTCGAGCGCCGGAAAACGGAGCTCGTCCGAGACCGTCGGCAGGGCGAAGTAGAGGAGGAAGATCGTGACGATGATCGGGAGCCCGCGCCAGATCTCGATGTAGAGGCGGATCAGCGCGCGCGTCGGCGCGAACCGGATCGTGAGCAGCGTCCCGAGCACGACGCCGATCAGCGCGCTGCCGACGAGCGAGAAGCCGGCGATGCGGGCGGTCCCCTTCAGCCCCACCTCCGCCATGTAGCGGGC
>DATDKA010000084.1:0-2885 GCA_036520235.1 Gaiellaceae bacterium | reverse complement strand
GCCACGGGCGAATGTCGTCAGAGATCCCGAGCACGCGCAGACCTTCGTCAAGGAAGACCGCGTCGATCGGGAAGCGCATGAAAAACGTGTGGATCGAGCCGGCCGGGCGGAGGAGGAGACCTTCGCCCGGCTTCAGCTCTTTTCGCCCGAGCAGGCCCTTCATCCGGGAGACCGGCGAGTCCGCGACGACGCAGTCGTCGCAAACGACGTCGCCGTTCTCCCGTGTGAGTACGACCTGCTTGAGCATCGACCTAGAACCCCGCGTGGATGTGGTCGTCGTGGTTCGCCAGCGGGAACGAGGGCCCTCCGAGGCCGAGCAGGGAGATCACCTGCACGGGTCGGACCTCGGCCGGGAGGAGCAGCATGTCGCGCACCGCCTTCTCCGTGACCGAGCCCGGCTGCTGGTGGCCGTAGATGCTGACCCCGCCGAGCGCGGCGATGTCGACCGCCAGCCCGTAGATGTGATGCGAGATCACACCGGGGCGGGAGAAGAGGCCATGGCCGCTGAGGAGGCAGGAGACTGTGACCTGGCCATGAGCCTCGGCCAGGTAGCGGATCAGCACGATCACGCGGACGTCGATCTTGCCCCGGAACAGGTCGTTCCGGCCGCCGCCGTAGATCGTGATGCGCTTGTCGCGCAGCGTCCGCTTCGCCAGCATCGGCTTCGCCCACTCGAGACCGCGGACGAGCGCCTTCAGGCCGACGGCGCGGTGGTAGCGGGCGAGTGCGACCGTGCGGTCGGCGAAGGCCGTCCGCCCTTCGAGGGCCAGCACGGCGCTCCACTGATCCTTGCGCGCACCGTTCTTGACGAGGTTCGTCGCGAGCCGGTTCAGCCCGACCTTCGTCGCCGGCACCGAGCCGCGGTAGCCGCGGGCCCGAAGGACGCCGAGCATCAGTGCCCAGTCGACCTTGTGCCGGTGGGCGGCGAAGACGAGCTGATTCGCGAAGCGCTGCGTCAGCCGCTTCGAGGCCGGCGTCGGATCCGGCATCTGACGGTGCAGCCAGATCGTCGCCGCCGTGTACGGCTCGGAGACCTCCGGATCGGCCTTGCCGGCCAGCGAGTGCTTCCTCGTCGAGTTCCTCAGCACCGGCGGCGCGCCGTCGTTGCCCTTCGCCCTCGAGCGCGGATGCGCCCTGCGCGCCTGCGTCTTGACGGCCGTCTTCAGGCTCGGGGCCGCGGACCGGCCGGACGAGCCGCTCTCGGCCGCGACCTCGTGCGCGGTCTGCTCGACCAGCGCCGCGGCGGCTGGCGCCTCGGCCTCTGGTGAGCTCGCCGGCTCGGTGGCCGGAGCGGTCACGTCAGGAGCCGACGTCTCAGGGGCCGCGGCCTCGGCCTCCGGCGCCGCGGCCGAGTCACCGGCTGCCGGCTCGGCGTCCGCGTCGGGGGCCGACTCCTCGGCGCAGGACTGCGAGACATCCTCCGCGTCCCAGTCGCTGCGCTTCGTCGACTCGCAGGTCGACTCCTCGGAGGCCGCGGCCTCCTGGGACTGGTCGGCGACGGCGGTCTGCGCCTCGCCCTCGACGAGCTGAACCATCATGTCGCCCGCGCCCGCGGAGAACGAGGCGCCGGCGAAGAACAGGGTCGCGAACGAGAGGCTGATCGCGATCCGCCGGACGCCCGAGCGGCGCCGACGGGTTTCCTGCGCGCGCGCGTTCGCCTGCTTCGCCGGCCGCAACACCGCGAGGGCGACGGCGGCGAACGAGAGCAGGACGAAGCGGACGACCAGCCCTGAAAGACGGTATGTCCGTGGTGGCATTGCCTTTGCTCCGATCTCTCGTTGAGCGCCGAGGCCGCCACTTCGGCGCGGATCTCTGACTCGAGTTCCGCAGCCGCAAACGGAATCAAGCCGTTCATCGGAGCCATGAAGCAGCCCTATTCCCCCGATTGAGGGGCAGACCGCGCGAATCGTCACTTCGAGGGATCGCCCGTCGCTTCGCGCGGATCGATGAACCGGGGGCATTGAGAGCCCATGGCGGCGCGGCCACGCCGGAAGGATCGAACGAAAGGTTCGGCGTGAGCACACACGATTTCAGCCCGCACTCCAGGCGCTCCGACCCGCATCGGGCTTTCTCGCTTTCCCCAGTTGATGTGTCGTCGTCGGCCCTACTGCGCCGACCGAGAACCCGAAGGGAGGTGAAACAAGTGCAGAAGCTCTTCGCCTCGCTGCAGAAGCGTGAGGAGGGTCAGACCATGGCTGAGTACGGGGTCGTTTTGGCCGTAATTACGGCCCTCGTGTTCGGTGCCCTCTCGCTCCTCTCCGGCAACATCATCAGCGCAATTACTCGGGTCGCCGGCTACATCAGCTAGCTCCGAGCCTTGGCATGGAAGGCGGGCCCTTCGTCGCCCGAAGGGTCCGCCCCCTCACCGCAGCACGACCACGTATCGCCGTCTTTCCGCAAAGACCAGAAAGAGAGCCGCAAGCCGCACATGAGGAAGAGATTCGCAATGAATTCCGAGCGCGGTCAGACCATGACCGAATTTGCGCTCGTGCTGCCGCTGCTCGTGATGCTCCTTTTTGGCGTGATCCAGTTCGGGATCGCCTTCAACAACTACATCACGCTGACGGACGCGGTTCGCGCCGGCGCGCGCAAGGGAACCGTGGCACGGCACCTGAAAGACCCGGAAGGCGCGGTCGTCGCGCAGGTGCAGAAGGCGGCCACCGATCTGAAGGCCGCCGACCTCGACGTCGACGTGACGTCGACGTGGGAGTCCGGAGAGGACGTGAGGGTCGAAGCGTCCTACCCGTACTCGATCAGCTTGCTCGGGCTCGTCGTCAAGAAGGGCCGCATGCACAGCGTCACCACGGAGCGTGTCGAATGAACAACCAGCGCCTCGAGTCGCTGCGGTCTGAACGGGCCCAGTCCCTTGTAATCGCTTTGCTCTT
>DATDKA010000083.1:0-8598 GCA_036520235.1 Gaiellaceae bacterium | reverse complement strand
TGCAGGGGGCCAAGCTCAATCGCCAGATCGAGAGCGCTCCACCGGACAAGCAGGCGGCCCTGCGCATCCAGCGAGACGCACTGACCACGGAGATCGCGCTCCTCCAGCAAAAGCTCTCCGGCCTGATCGATCAGTACACCGCCTTCACGCCGGTGAACGTGCTCGGCAAGGCGCCTGTGCCCGAATCGCCGGCAAAGCCGAAGCTGCCGCTGAACATCTTCCTCGGCCTGGTCGGCGGGCTCCTGCTGGGCTTCGGGATTGCAGCGATCGCCGAGTACGT
The DNA here is from genome assembly GCA_036520235.1 of Gaiellaceae bacterium. GTDB lineage: Bacteria > Actinomycetota > Thermoleophilia > Gaiellales > Gaiellaceae > JACDAN01. The sequence goes on along the minus strand of DATDKA010000083.1, from coordinate 8,318 downwards.
CGACACCCGGATCCGCGGCACCTCGGATCTGACGGCACGGCTGGGAGTTCCGGTGCTGGGTCTGATTCCGAGGGACGAGGCCGCGTCCGGCGCGCTCACCCTCGTGGCGATCGACGCCCCGGGCTCGCGCACCGCCGACGCGTTTCGCCGCCTGCGGACGAACTTCATCGCCGCGGCGACTCAGGCGCGAACAAAATCGATCGCGATCACGAGCATCGATCACAACGACTCGCCGATCGAGTTGCAGGCGAACCTGGCCGCAGCTCTCGCGGAGATGGGGAAACGAGTCGTCCTCGTGTCAACGCGGCGGCGACACCCGGCGCTCGAGGAGCTCGTGGGCGCGCCGCCCGGCCCCGGCTTCCTCGATGCGATCGCAGGCACGGCGTCGCTGGACCAGGCGATCTGCGATACCGGGATCGAGAATTTGCTGTTGTGCCGAGCCGGCTCAGCGAGCGATGGTGGCGCTCCATTTGCGGATCGGCACGTCGCGGCGATTCCGTCGGCTCGACCTCACTCGCTCGGGTCGGAAGGCACCGCGCGCCTGATCGAGGAGCTCGCGGACCGAGCCGATTTCGTGCTCATCGATGCGCCGCCGCTGCTTGCAGACGGCGACGCGGCGTCACTCGCAAGGGCATGCGACGGCGTCTTGGCCGTGGTGTCGCCGAACGCGACGCGCGCGGAAATCGCGCGGTCGCGCGAGCAATTTGAACGGGTGAGGGCAACCGTGCTCGGAAGCGTGCTGGTCGAACCGAACCAGCCGGTCGGAAAGGAGCGTCACAAACCCGCCAGATCAGCAACTGCAGCCGAAGACGGCGCTGATCGGCGGATGAGGGTCTCGTCGGCGGATCGTCGCCGAAGCATGAGGTTGGCGAGAGCCTCAGGTTCTGCGGAAATGGGGGAGAAAGGGTAGAGGCAAATGCGGCTAGCAGTTGTAGGTTGTGGTTATTGGGGATCCAAGCACGTTCGCGTGCTGCATTCGATCTCCGACATTGAGGAAGTTGCCGTCGTCGACCCACGTGCGGAGCGGCTGAAGGAACTGAAGCGGGATTTCCCGGCGATCGGGACGTTTCAGCGGCTGGAAGATGCTCTGGACCATGTCGACGCGGTCATCGTCGCGACGCCGCCGGACACGCACGCCCGGCTGGGGATGATGGCAATGCACGCGGGCAAGAGCGTGCTGATCGAGAAGCCGTTGGCGACTTCGACGCTCGACGCTCGACGCTTGGTCGACACGGCGGAGAAGCTCGGGCTCGTTCTCGCGGTCGGGCACACGTTCGAGTACAACGCAGCTGTTTGGAAGCTGCGCGATCTGCTCGATGCCGGCGAGCTCGGGAGGATCCACTACATCGATTCGGCGCGGCTCAATCTCGGGCTGTACCAGTCGGACGTGAACGTGATCTGGGACCTCGCACCGCACGACGTTTCGATCTGCAATTTCGTGCTCAGGTCGAAGCCGTCGCGTGTGGCCGCGTGGGGCTCGCGTCACGCACACAGCTTCCTCGAGGACGTCGCGCATATCCAGCTCATGTACGACGAGCCCGAGGTGACGGCGAATATCCGCGTCAGCTGGCTCGACCCGTGCAAGGTCCGGCGGACGACCGTCGTCGGCAGCGAGAAGATGGCCGTCTACAACGACATGCTGCCGGACGAGCGGGTTCGGGTCTACGACAAGGGCGTCGTGCTCCCAAGTGACCCGCCGGCGCTGGCCCAGATGCCGATGTCGTACCGGGTCGGTGACATCCATTCGCCGTACCTGCGGTTCGAGGAGCCGCTCCTGGTGCAGGACCGCGAGTTCGCGTCGTGCATCGCGACGGGCGAGCGACCCTCGACCGACGGCGAGAACGGCTTCGCCGTCGTGCAGGCGCTGGAGGCTTCGCAGATCTCGCTGCGCGCAGGCCGGCCGGTCCACCTGTCAGAGACCGAGTTCCGGATGTCGTTCGAGCCGGAGCATGAGGAGCTCTCCGCATGACGGTCCTGCAGACACGCGAAGTCGTCCCGCTGAACGACCTCAACGCTATGACGGCCGAGGTCCGGCCTGAGCTCGATGCGGCCTGGGATCAGGCCGTGACGACCTCGGCCTTCATCGGCGGCGAGGCGGTCGACCGCTTCGAGGAGGAGTGGAGCGCCTACTGCGGCACGCGGCATGCGATCGGCGTCGCAAACGGGACGGACGCAATCGAGCTCGTGCTCCGCGCGCTCGGGATCGGCGCCGGGGACGAGGTGATCATCCCCACGAACACGTTCGTCGCGACGCTGGAGGGAGTCCTGCTTGCCGGCGCGCTCCCACGCCTCGTGGACGTCGACGACGAGACGCTGCTCCTCACGCCCGAGATCGCCGCAGAGGCGATCACGGACAAGACCGCGGCGATCGTCGCCGTCAACCTCTACGGGAACATGCCGAGGCTCGACGAGCTGGCGGCGCTCGCGGAGCGATCCGGCATCGCGCTCCTCGAGGATGCCGCCCAGGCTCAGGGCGCGACCTGGAAGGGGAAAGCTGCTGGATCGTTCGGCCTCGCCGGGACCTTCAGCTTCTATCCGGGGAAGAACCTGGGCGCCTTCGGTGACGCCGGCGCAGTGGTCACGGACGACGGAGCCCTGGCGGATTCGGTCCGGATGCTCGCGAACCACGGGCGACCACCTCACGCTTCGCACCTCCATTCCGTGCTCGCACGCAACAGCCGGCTGGATGCGCTGCAGGCCGCCGTTCTCTCGATCCGGCTGAGTCGGCTCGAGGCCTGGAACGCCGCTCGGCGGGAGGCGATCCGCACGTACGCCGAGTTGCTCCCGATCGACGTCCGCGTGCTGACGGTGGAGCCGGACGCAGTGAGCGCTCATCACCAGCACGTCGTGCGCCTCGATCGGCGCGACGAGGCGAGGGAGAGCCTGCGTGCCGACGGCATCGAGTCGGGGATTCACTACCCGATCCCGTGTCACCTGCAGCCGCCGTACGAGCGGTACTCGACGACGAGCCTTCCGGTCGCCGAGCAGGCCGCGGGGGAGATCCTGTCGCTGCCGCTCTTCCCGCACATCACGGAGAGCCAGATCGAGCGTGTCTGTTCGAGCCTCGAGGACCACGTCAATGGCTGAGCCGCTGACCAACTCGAGCGCGATTCACCTCGGCCCGGGCGCAGTGATCGACGACTCCGTGATCCTCGGCTACGCCTCGGACCGCGGCGGAGAGATGGCGCTCTCGCTCGGAGCCGACGCCAGGCTGCGCAGCGGGACCGTCATCTACGGCGGGTCGAGCGCGGGCAAGCGCCTCCAGACAGGCCACAACGTGATCGTCCGCGAGGAGGTTCGACTGGGTGACGACGTCTCGATCTGGTCGAACACGGTGGTCGATTACGGCTGCGTGATCGGTGACCGCGTCAAGATCCACTCGAACTGCTACGTCGCGCAGTTCACGGAGCTCGAGGACGACGTCTTCATGGCACCGGGAGTGACGATCGCCAACGACCTGTACCCGGGCAGCCTGGATTCGGGGAAGGCGATGGCAGGGCCGCTGATCCGAGAAGGGGCGCAGATCGGCGTCAACGTCACGCTGCTCCCGTACATCACGGTGGGCCGGGGCGCGATCATCGGAGCCGGCTCCGTCGTCACCCGCGATGTTCCCGACGGCATGGTCGCCTACGGGGCGCCCGCGGTGCCTGTAAGGCCAGTTCCAGACGCTGCGTACATCGAGTCTCGTGTGCAGCCGGCGCGCGAGGTGCGCTTCTCGAACGTGGGGTGAGGTCGTCGCGGCAATGACGAATCCCGACTACATCCATTCCCTGTCCTCGCTCACCGCGGCCCGAGCGGAGCGGGCGCTCGAGCAGGGAGAGCTGTCCAGTTCATCCCGCCTCTACCGCGTGTCGAAGCGAACCATCGACATCGTCGGCGGCCTGGTCGCGTTGATGCTCGCGACACCGTTCCTCCTCTGCGCTGCGGTCGCAATCGCGGCCACGAGCAGCGGGCCGGTCTTTTTCCGGCAGGAGCGGATCGGCTACCGCGGCCGGACCTTCAGGATCTGGAAGCTCCGGACCATGTACACGAACAGGGACGACTCGGCACACCGCGCGTACGTGCGCTCGATGTTCACCGAGGATCGATCGCTCGAGCCGCGGCGCACCGGCCTCCACAAGCTCGACGACGACCGCGTCACGCCGGTCGGCCGCCTGCTCCGCCGAGCCAGCATCGACGAGCTGCCGCAGCTCTTCAACGTCCTCCGCGGCGAGATGTCGCTCGTCGGTCCCCGACCTGCCCTCGCCTGGGAGGTCGAGCTTTTCGGACCGCTCGAGCAGCTCCGGTGCCAGGTCAAGCCCGGCATCACCGGTCTCTGGCAGGTCAGCGGCCGAAGCCGGCTGACGATGCGCGAGGCGCTCGAGCTGGACTGCGTCTACGCGCACAAGCCGAGCGTGCTCATGGATCTGAAGATCCTGCTGAAGACGATCCCGGTCGTCTTCGCGCGTCGAGACGCAGCATGAGCGTCGCCGAGGCGGCACCCGCCGCCGCGGACGACCCTGTCGACGGCCGGGAGCTGGAGGCGGGCCCCGAGTCAGGTCTCGTCCGGAACTCGCTGACGGGCTCCGCGTGGACGTTGATCAGCCGGATCACCGGCCTCGTCCGCGTCGTGGTGATCGGGGCGGTGCTGGGCGCGACGTTCCTCGGCAACACCTACCAGGCGGTCTACGCGCTGCCCAGCCTCGTCTACTACCAGCTGCTGGCCGGATCCCTGTTCATGTCGCTGCTCGTCCCGCCGCTCGTCGCGCACATCCGAGAGCGCGACGGCGCCCGCGCCGATGCCTTCGTCCGCGGCTTTCTCGGCTCGCTCGTTGCGATCGCCCTCGTCGCCATCGGCGTCATCGTCGTCGCGTCTCCCCTCATCCTCAGCCTGCTCTCGCTCGGTGTGGCGAACGAGGAAGCGGCAAGCGCGCAGCGGCGAGTGGGGATGCTGCTCCTCGTTCTCTTCGCGCCGCAGATCCTGCTGTACGTGATCGCCGGCACCGGGGCGGCGGTGATGAATGCCTACGGCCGGTTCGGCCTCGCGTCGGCGGCGCCGACGGCCGAGAACCTCGGGATCATCGTGACCCTCCTGCTCGCGGCCGCGATCTACGGAACGGACGTCGGCATCACGACCGTGAGCACCTCGGAGGTCTTACTGATCGGGATCGGAACGACCGCAGCCGTGGCAATCCACGCAGGGCTGCAGTGGTTCGGCGCTCGCCGGCATCAGATCACGATGTACGCGCGTGCGGGCTGGCGCGATCCGGAGATTCGCATGCTCCTCCGCCGGATCCGATCGGTGCTCACGTACACCGGGCTCGAAGCGTCGCTCCTGCTCGCGACGATCATCGTCGCGAACCGAGTCGCCGGCGGCCTGGTCGCGTTCCAGCTGGCCCTCAACTTCTTCTACCTCCCCGCGGCGATCGTGACCTGGCCGGTCGCTCGAGCGCTGATGCCTCGACTCGCCGGCTTTCATCAGACAGGTCAGACGCGTGCCTTTCGCGACGAGTTCTTCCAGGCGATCTCGCTCGTCTCGTTCGCGACGATCCCACTCGCCGTCGCGTATGCAGTTGCGGCGCCGGCGATCGCCGACATCATCGCCTTCGGTCGCCTCAACACGGCCGACGGAACCCAGTACGTCGCGATCTCGATCCTGGCGCTGAGCCCGGCCGTGATCGCGCACGCGTGGTTCACTCTGGGGAGCCATGCGCTCTACTCGCAGCAGAACGTCTCGGCGCCGCTCCGCGCGATGGTTCTCCGCGTTGCGGCAACACTCCTGCTGATGATCCCGGCGCTCGGCGCCGGAGGCGCCCGCTGCCTCATGCTGACCGGACTTGCCCTGGCCGGCGGGACGGTGATCGGCGCGGTCTACGTCAGCCGGCAGGCGACGAAGGGCCTGCCGCCGGCGCAGTTCTCGCTCGCCCGCTCGCTCGGCAGGACGGTGCTCGCGTCGGTGCTGATGCTGCTTCCTGCGGGTTGCGCGTGGATCGCGACGAGCGGGTTGCCGGATTCGAAGCTGGGCATCGCGACGCGCCTCGCGCTGGCGGGCCTGGTCGGGGCCGCGGCGTTCCTCGCGGTGCAGGCGCGGCTGCGCGCTCCCGAGCTCCGGCTGCTTCGTGGTGGCGTCGGGCGTCTGGCGCCCGCGCGCGAGGGAGGGCACTGATGTCGATCCTCCGGTCTCGGCACGGCGTCGTCGAGTACCCGGTTCTCGGGGCACGGCATCCGCGGCGGATCGAGGATGGGCGCGGCGCCGCTGTCCTTGCCGGCGGGGCCGCGGCTGCGGTCGCACTCGGGGCGGCAATCGCCCTCGTGGGGCCGAAGTTCACGGTCCTCCTGATCGCCGTCATCTCGCTCTTGACCCTCATGGCGCTTCGGCCGGCCGTGAACGCCTACCTGCTGATTGCAGTCACACCCCTCGTCGCCGGCATCGACCGCGGCACGCTCCTCCCGCTGATGCGGCCGAACGAGGCGCTGATGGCGCTCGCCGTGGTCGCGCTCTGCGGGCGCGCGGTCGTTCGACTCGACGTCCTGTCCCCCCCGCGGCTTCGCGTGCAGCGCCTGGACGTGGCGATCCTCCTGCTGGCGGTCACGAGCTCGTTCGTCCCCCTCGCCTGGCTGGCGCTCCGGGGGCTGCAGCTGGAGGCCGACGACATCCTGTACTCGGTGATGATCTGGAAGTACTACGTCATCTTCCTGATCTTCCGCCACGTCGTCCGGTCCGAGGCCCAGGCTCGCATCTGCCTGTGGCTCTCCATGGCGGCCGCCGCCCTCGTCGCCGTGGTCGCGGTCGTCCAGTCGCTCCAGCTCCTCGGGATCAATGCGCTCCTGGAGACGTACTACGCGCCCTACGGCGACACCTCGCTCGTCACCAACAACCGGGGCGGATCGACCTTGAGCCTGCCCATCGCCGTCGCGGACCTGATGGCGTTCAATCTCGCGATCGCGATCGGGCTGTTGAAGACGTCGAGCCGGCGGTGGGTGCTGATCGGCCTCATGTCCCTGTTCGCGATCGGCGTCTTCGCCTCGGGCCAGTTCTCCGGCGTGATCGGGCTCGTCGTGGCGGTCGGGGCGATCGCCGTCGTGACCGGCCGGGTTCGCTACCTCGCCGTGCTCCCGGTCTCGCTCTCGGTGGCGCTCATCGCCCTGAAGCCCGTGGTCGACAAGCGGCTCGAAGGCTTTCAGTCACCCAGCGGACTGCCGCTGAGCTGGCAGGGACGCATCAACAACCTCGAGAACTACTTTATCCCCCAGTTGTTCTCCCACGGCCAGTGGATCCTCGGCGTGCGGCCGGCCGCTCGTGTGGCGACTCAGAAGGTCGCGAGCGGCTTCATCTGGATCGAGAGCGGCTACATCTGGTTGCTGTGGGCCGGCGGGATTCCGCTGCTCCTGTCCTTCCTGTACTTCCTGTGGGCAGGCGGCCGAGAGGCCGTCACGGTTCTGCGCACGCGCACGGACGCGCTCGCAGCGGCTGCCCTCGCCGTAGTAGTTAGTCTCAGCGTGGTCGGAGTCCTGATGACGATCGACCCGCACTTGACCTACCGCGGCTCTGCGGATCTCATGTTCGCCCTACTCGGGATCATCGCCGCAGCGCGGATGATGCCGAGCGGCGAGCCCGGCAGGCGTTGATCAAACCGCTACTCGAACGCATAGCTCGGCGAAAATCGGGCGGCCCACCGCGCGTCCTTCTGGTGATCGAGAACATCTCGATCGCCCGTGACCACCGCGCCCAGAAGCAGATCAAGGCCTTGCTCGCGGGCGGTTATCGAGTCGGCCTCATCTGTCGCGGGGACGAGACAAATGCCCGTTTCCGACGATCCGGCCTAGAGCTGTACCAATATCCGGCGCCGCCCGATCGAGAGGGTGCGGTGTTCATCGCCTTCGAGTACGGGTACTCGCTCGTTGCTGCGGTGGTGCTCACGATCCGCGCCCTTCTCGATGGGCCCGTTCACGCGATCCAGGTCGGACAGCCCCCGGACATCTACTTCCTGCCGGCGCTTTCGACGAAGCTCTTCCACACGCGATTCATCGTCGACCAGCGGGACCTCTCGCCCGAGGTCTATACAGCCCGATTCGGCAAGCGCGACGGAGCGGTCGTGCGCGTGTTGCGCGCGCTGGAGCGCGCCTCCTGGCGAACGGCCGACCACGTGCTCACGGTCAACGGCTCGCTCGTTCGAGTCGTCGAGTCGCGGGGAGGCCTCCCGCCCGACCGCGTCAGCGTGATCGGCAACGGCCCGTGGCTCGAGGCGGTCAGCAGCCGGAAGGCCGACGAGTCGCTGCGGGAAGGCTTCCCCCACCTCGTGTGCTGGCACGGCGTCATGGGCCCGCAGGATCACGTC
>DATDKA010000082.1:0-5573 GCA_036520235.1 Gaiellaceae bacterium | reverse complement strand
GGGACGAGGTGCTGGCGGAGCTCGGCCCGCAACAGACGCTCGTCGATCTGCCTTACCCGGACACGGCAACCGCTGCGGCCGCGCGTCGTGCGGGAGCGCGGGTGATCGGGGGCCTCGACGCGCTCGTCGCCCAGGGCGCGGCCTCCTTCGAGCTCTGGACGGGGCTGTCGGCGCCGGTCGCCGTCATGCGCAGCGCCGTAGGCTTGCCTGCGTGACCCTTCGCCTCACCACCGCGGGCGAGTCGCACGGGCCGGCGCTCGTCGGGATCCTCACCGGGCTCCCGGCCGGGCTCGAGCTCGACCGGGACGCGATCGACGCGGATCTCGCGCGGCGTCAGCAGGGCTACGGGCGCAGTCCCCGGCAGCAGCTCGAGCACGACCGGATCGAGATCTTCGCGGGCCTGCGGCATGGGCGGACGCTCGGGACGCCGCTCGCGCTCGTCGTCCAGAACCTCGACCACCGGAACTGGCAGTGGGGCATGAGCCCGTGGCCGACCGTCGACGAGCCGCAGGGGAAAGGGACGAAGCCGGTGACCTTGCCGCGTCCCGGCCACGCCGACCTGGCCGGCGCGTTGAAGTACGGGCACGACGACGTTCGCGACTCGCTCGAGCGCGCAAGCGCGCGGCAGACGGCGATCACCGTCGCGGCGGGCGCCGTCGCGAAGGCGCTGCTCGCCGTTCTGGGCGCGGATGTCGCCGGCTCTGTGGTCGAGATGGGGGACGTCGACGCCGCCAGGGCCGATCGCGACACCGTCGGCGGGATCGTCGAAGTGCGGGCGCAGCGGGTGCCGCCCGGGCTCGGCTCGTACGCCACGAAGGACGAGCGCCTCGACGCGCGACTGGCGGCCGCGCTGATGGGGACACAGGCCGTCAAGGGCGTCGAGGTGGGGGACGGCTTTCGGCTCGCAGGGCTCCGCGGCTCGGAGGCCCACGACGAGATCTTTCGCGACGAGACAGGCGTCTACCGCGAGACCAATCGCGCCGGCGGGATCGAGGGCGGCGTCTCGAACGGCGAGGAGATCGTCGTCCGCACGGCGATGAAGCCGCTGCCGACGCTGATGCGCCCGCTCCGTTCGACCGACCTGCGGACCGGGGAGCCGGGCGAGGCGCTCGTCGAGCGGAGTGACACCGCGGCCGTCGAGGCGCTGTCGGTCGTCGCCGAAGCGACGGTCGCGCTCGTGCTCGCCGCGGCGGCGAGGGAGAAGTTCGGCGGCGACTCCGTGCTCGACTTCGCGGCGGCGTATCGCGCGTACCTCGAGCGGATCCCGTGGCAACCGCGGTAGACCGGCACCTGGCGCTCATCGGCTTCATGGGCGCGGGGAAGTCGACGATCGGAGAAGAGGTCGCGCGGCGGACCGGCCGGCCGTTCGTCGACACCGACGCGGAGATCGAGGCCCGGCACGGGCCGATCCCCGAGCTCTTCGCCCGCGGCGAATCCGAGTTCCGGGAGGTCGAGGCCAAGGTCGTCGAGGAGGCGCTGAGCGCCGCCGAGCCGTCGGTGATCGCGCTCGGCGGCGGCGCGTTCGAAGCGGCGGCCGGCGCGCGGGCGCTCGCCGTCCTGCTCGAGGTCGACGTCGGAACCGCGTGGGAGCGGAGCCGCGGCACAGGGCGCCCGCTGGCTGAGTCGGAGGCCGCCTTCCGGGCACTCCATGCGTCGCGCGACTACCACGCCGTCGCCGACGTGGTCGCCGAGGATGCCGACGGCGTCCTGCTGGCGGGGCTCGGGATCGAGCTCGACGGCGAGGTGGGGGAGGAAGGCGCCGCGCTCATCGCGGACGAGCGGGTGCTCGAGCTGCACCCGCTCGAGCTCGGCTCCGCCCATCGGGTCTCATCGAAGACGCTCGAGGAGGCGCAACGCGTCTGGAGCGACCTGCCGATCGGACGCGACGGCACGATCGTCGGCTACGGCGGCGGCACGACCACCGACCTCGCCGGCTACGTCGCGGCGGCCTACATGCGCGGCGTGCGGTGGGTGAGCGTCCCGACGACGTTGGTCGGCCAGGTCGACGCCGGAATCGGCGGGAAGACCGGGATCGACCTCCCGGAGGCGAAGAACCTCGTCGGCGCCTTCCACTATCCGGACCGGGTCGTGATTCGGCCCCAGCTGCTCGAGACGCTGCCGGAGGCGGAACGCCGCAACGGGGTCGCGGAGGTCGTCAAAACCGGTCTTCTCGCGGGGAGCCCAGTCTGGGAGCTGCCCGAGGAGGAGATGGTCCGCGCCTGCGCCGCCTTCAAGGCGGAGGTCTGCCTCGAGGACCCATACGAGCGCAGGGGGCGGCGGGAGATCCTGAACCTCGGTCACACCTTCGGCCACGCGCTCGAGGCGGCCTCCGATTACGAGCTCCCGCACGGCGAGGCGGTCGCACTGGGGCTGACGGCGGCGCTGCGCCTCTCCGGGCTCGGGATGTCGGAGGTGCTCGACGTCCACCCGGTCCAGGTCGACCGCGACCGGGCGTGGGCGGCGCTGCAACGCGACAAGAAGGCGCGGGAGGGCAGAATCCGGCTCGTGCTGCTGGAGGAGCTCGGGAGACCGGTCGTCCGCGAGGTCGAGCCCGCTGTGGTGCGCTCGGCGCTCGACGAGCTGATCGCGGCGTGATGGTCGCGGTGCTGAACGGCGTGAACCTGAACACGCTCGACCGGCGCGATCCGGGGCTGTACGGCGGTCTCTCCCTCGCGCAGCTCGACGACCGGGTCCGGTCGTGGGGCCAGGAGCTCGGCTGCGAAGTCCTCTGCCGGCAGACGAACAACGAGGGCGAGTACGTCCTCTGGTGCCAGGAGCTGGGGGAGAGTGCCGACGGGCTGATCGTCAACCCCGGCGCCTGGTCGCACTACAGCTACGCGATCCACGACGCGCTCGAGCTCGCGCGGGGGCCGGTCGTGGAGGTGCACCTTTCCGACATCGAGCGGCGCGAGGAGTGGCGACGGCATTCGGTGATCGCGGACGTGGCGGCGCACCGGGTGATCGGCAAAGGCCCGGACGGCTACAGGGAGGCGCTGGAATTCCTCGCGCGCGGATAGATCGGCTGCTGCCGCTCCTCGAGCAGCCGCTGCTCGTGACGGCGCCGGTGAACGTCCGGTACCTGACCGGCTTCGAGAGCTCGAACGCCGCCGTGCTGGTGGAACGGGACGGCGCGGTTCGGCTCTTCACCGACTTCCGCTACGCCGAGCGCGCCCGGCAGCTCGAGGACGTGGACGTGGTGGAGACGCCCCGGTACCTCTACACCGACCTGCCGCGGCATCTCTCCGGGCCCGTGGCGTTCGAGGCGGACGCGCTGACCTATGCCAACTACGAGTTCCTCCGCGAGGGCGGGGTGGAGCTCGCGCCGCGGCGCGGGATCGTCGAGACCTTGCGGGCGGTGAAGGAGCCGGAGGAGCTGGAGGCGATCCGCCGCGCCGCAGAGGTCACCGACGCGACCTACGCTCGGCTCGCCGAGGAGCAGTTCGCGGGGAAGTCGGAGCAGGACCTCGTCTGGCGGATGGAGGTGCTCTTCCACGAGTGCGGCGCCGACGGGCTCGCGTTCGACGTTGACATTGCGGCGGGGCCGACGGCCGCGAGCCCTCATGCGATGCCGGGCGAGCGGGTGGTGCAGGAGGGCGAGTTCGTGCTTGTCGACGCCGGCGCGATCGTCGACGGGTACTGCTCGGACTGCACGCGGACGTTCGCCGTCGGGAAGGTGTCGGACTCGCTGCCGGAGCTCTACGACGTCGTGCTGCGGGCGCAGTTGGCCGGGCTGGAGGCGGTGCGGCCCGGCGCCGGCGGGCGCGAGGTCGACGCCGCGGCGCGTGGAGTGATCGCGGAGGCCGGTTACGGCGAGAACTTCGGCCACGGTCTCGGCCACGGTCTCGGCCTGCTCGTCCACGAGGCGCCGGTGCTCCGGCCGGAGAGCCAGGACGTGCTCGAGCCGGGCAACGTCGTGACGGTCGAGCCGGGCATCTACCTGAGCGGGGTCGCCGGGATCCGGATCGAGGACCTCGTCGCCGTCACGCAGGACGGGGTCGAGGTGCTGAGCCGGTTCCCCAAGGAGCTGACGGCCGTTCGCTAGATTGCCGCCGCCGATGGCGGAGCAGGTCAGCACCAACCAGTTCAGGAACGGCATGCACATCGAGCACGAGGGCTCGGTGTGGCGCGTCGTCGAGTTCCAGCACGTGAAGCCCGGGAAGGGCGGCGCGTTCGTGCGCACCCGGCTGAAGAGGCTGGACTCCGGCGCGGTGGTCGACAAGACCTTCCGAGCCGGCGAGAAGTTCCCGCGCGTGCTGACCGAGACGAAGAACGTCCAGTACCTCTATGACTCCGGCGACGACGTCGTCTTCATGGACGAGCAAACCTTCGAGCAGATCAGCCTGCCGCGGGACTCGGTCTCCGACGCGCTCGAGTACCTGGAGCCGTCGAACTCCGTGCAGCTTCTGCTCGTCGACGGGCAGCCCTCGGGGGTACAGATGCCGGGGTCGGTCGAGCTGACGGTGACGGAGACCGAACCGGGCGTCCGTGGCGACACGGTCTCGAACGTGACGAAGCCGGCGACGCTCGCGACCGGCGCCGTCGTCCAGGTCCCGCTGTTCGTGAACCAGGGCGACAGGATCAAGGTCGATCCCCGCGACGGCCGCTACATCTCGCGCGCCTGACGCGGCAGGCGCTCCGGAGGGCGCTTCTACACTTTTCGGCATGCGCACGATGAGCGACCGCCGAGCGCTCGCGCTCTTCTCGCTCGCCCTCGCTTCCGCCCTCTGTCTCGGCGCGCTGATGGCTCGCTGGCTCTACTCGGAGAACGGTGCGTACGGGTTCATGCTGTGGAACCTCTTTCTCGCCTGGATCCCGGTTGCGGCTGCGGTGGCCGTGTACGACGGGCAGCGCCGCGGCGCTCGGCTGAAGCATCTTCTGCCGATCGCGGCGATCTGGCTGCTCTTCCTTCCCAATGCGCCGTACCTCCTCACCGACTTCGTCCACCTCGGCACGCGGGACGACGCACCGCTCTGGTTCGACATCGTCCTCTTCGGCTCGTTCGCCTGGACGGGGATGCTGCTCGGGTTCCTCTCGATCTTCCTGATGCAGGGGGTCGTCCGCCGCGAGTACGGCTGGATCTGGGGCTGGGCGCTCGTCGCGACCAGCCTCACGCTGAGCTCGTTCGGGATCTATCTCGGCCGCTCGCTCGGCTGGAACAGCTGGGACTTCCTCGTCCGGCCGGGCGCGCTCCTCGCCGACATCTGGGCGCGGATCGCCGACCCGCTCGCGTATCCGCGCGGCGTCGGGATGACCGTCGCGCTGACGCTCGTGCTCACCACCGGCTACCTGACGGTCTACGCCTTCGCCCGCCTCGGCGCGACTGAGCGTTAGGCTCGGGCAGTGCCCGCCCTCATCGACACGACCGTCAGGCTGCTGAGCCAGGAACCGCTCGTCGGGAACGTCCCGACGGCGGCGATCCTGGACCTGGCCGAGCTGCTCGACGGCGCCGGATTCGCCGCCCTCGAGGTCTCGGGCGGCGGTGTGTTCGACAGCGCGGTCAGGCGCGGCGTCGAGTCCCCCTGGGAGCGCATCCGGGCGATCCGAGCGCGCACGCACACACCGCTCGGCATGGC